>DXAW01000089.1 GCA_019116865.1 Candidatus Coprenecus stercoravium
TAGTCGCTCTTCAGCAGGAAGAGATTGTATTTGGCCTCTTTAATCCATTTCTCGCGCTCCTCGCGGGTACTTTTTCTGATGGTCTCCACCATCTTGATTCTGTAAGATTCTGCAAAAGGAAGTTCCATAAAATATCAATTTTTAAAAGATTTTCGCCAAATTTACTAATAATTCCGTACTTCCGCCCAATTTCTCAAAAAAATCACAGCAGCTTCCTGAAACGCTCCATAAGAGCACCGGCATCCCCGTCCTCGGCGTACGGTCCCCATATCCAGCCGAGAACGGCGGCTCCTCCGAATCCGGCATCTAGAGCAAGGCCTATATTGCCGGCCGTCACTCCGCCGAGGGCCAGCACTCTGTCCGTCACCACTCCCTCCCCCGCTCCGGCACGTATCTCGTCCAGCGTGAAATGCGAGGCATAGCCCGTCTTCGATATGCTGTCAAACACAGGGCTGAGGAACATATAACCGCAAGTAGCCGCATACCGGCCCAGCTCCTCCAGCGAATGACACGAGCGGCTGACCAGTCCATTAAAACCATCCGGCCGCTGCGGATTACGGCTGTTCAGATGCACACCGCCCACACCATAGCGCAAGGCCAGGTCATGATGGTCATGCAGCGACAGCCGGCTTCTGTACCGTGGAGCGATACCCTCCAGCAAAGCCGCCGTCTCCGCCGCATCCGAGCCAGGCTTGCGCACATGCACCCTCCATGCCCCTGCCTCCAGCAGCATACCTATCAACTCCGCCTCCCCGGGCAGAAACTCCGGGTCGGTAATCACCACTATCTTTCTTTCCATTCCGCAAATATCGGACAATTCCCCCACACCTCCAACACTCCTCCCTCCGCACTGCTGCAAGGCATACCCATGAAGCACACCATTGTTTGTCAAGGCGTTGATTCTCAGGACTGTATCACTGACGCATGGTGCTCTATGGCCTGAAAAAACAGACCATAGAGCAATCGCTTTATTCGATAGTCGCTGATTGACAGCCTCTTATGATTAACACCCGTGCCTCATGGTCAGGCTGAGAGCCGGGAAAATAAAAGAGCCGCTCCTCTGCGGGGCGGCCCTCGGTATAGTGTCTACACTGTTACTTCTGAATTAGAATGCCAGGATAGCACGGACATTATACTCACGGCTTGTACCGAGTTCGTTAGCATTTATGGGATCATGTCCCTCAGCAGTAGAAGATACGCAGTACCAATTATAATTACCTGATGAAGATGACCAGTAATAGTTGGCTTCGAAATTATCTGAATCCCATGGAACATAAACTGTACCTTGTGCTGCAAGACTTGCATCCACGGCTGCCGTGAACATCTCCTCAAGCTCCCAGAAACTCGGCAAATACCAACCACTGGAACCCGCCGGAGCCTCGTTGCTTGCATCATAAGTACTGATTGCGTCTATGGCATCAGATTGGTTACCCAGTCCATCATATGACTTCAACATAGCAGTATTCGTATATCCTACAGGGCTGTCATAATTAATAAATGACATATACAATCCCATTCCTTCCACTCCTCCATAAAGATCCCAAATAGCATTATACACACTACTATACGTGATAGTATTTCCTCCGGCTGTCGTTATTGCATATTTACCGGCGTCATGGAGGGCTACGGCGAGACCGTTGCGGCAAAGAGGATGATCCTCTGCAAGTATCTGATCCGTGGCGGTGGGATCACCGACCCAGAAGACTACTCCGACGACAGTCTTGCCAGCAGGATCGCTTCCCCAGGTGCCGTCGCTGAAGTAGTAGTCACCGACTACGGGAGGCTCTGCTTCCGCAGAACCCTCGGATATCACGTTGAAGAGCTTCTGCCTTGCAAGCTCGGTTGCACCGTCAGCACTCTTGAACACGGCCGTAATCACTCCGTTAGATGCATCGGCAGGAGCGGTTATCCTCAAACTGTTACCGTCGTTGAATATCTCGACAGTCCAGTTTTCGGGCTGCTCGAAAGTCAGCTCGTACTCGCTGTCGGCTGTGACTGTGATACCGTATTCCTTGACCTCTCCGGAAGCGAATATCAGAGTTGCGTCCGATACAGGCTCACCGTCCTTGGTAAGAGTGACAGCGTACACAGGCTGAGGGAGGGTGACGTTGAGAGTGGCTGAACCGCTTACGCCGATGACGTCGGCAGCCACGGTAACTGTCACCGCACCATACTCCTCAGCGAAGATGTTGCTCTCCGAAGGAGCCGTAACCACGAGGGAGCTGCCGTCCACGTCGGCCTTCCATCCGTTAGGGCTGGTTACTGCCATATCATACTCTCCTACGGGAAGAGTCAGTCTGAATGTCTTTTCGGCACCGTACTCGAACTCCACAGGGTCGGAGAACTGATTATATGTGACGGTCGAGACGACGCTTCCGTCCTCGCCGAGCACATCGCCCTGTATCGTGATGTCAAGCTGTGTTGTCCTGGGGATGACTATCTCTTCTCCTGTCCAGTAAACGAACAGCACGTAGTTCTCTTCCACCACTACATTCTTGAACAGCGAGCCGGCCTCACCGGTACCGACGGCGTTAACGGAACCGATCACAGTGCCGTCCACTACCCATTTGCCGTCCTCATTGATACTGATTTCGGGCACGTAGCCGCCCACGGGGATACGGTCCTTACCCATCATGAGATACTGCTCCTTGCCGTCGGCGTCGATATAGCCCCAGTACTTCGTTCCGTCCTCCTCGGTGATGATAATGATCTCAGGCGCATTCAGGCCGTTCTCACCGTCGACGGTGCTGTTGTCGCCCTTGTCGCCTTTATCACCCTTGTCGCCCTTGGCTCCGTTGGATATGTCGGTCACAGTGCCGTCGGAGAAGTACACCTTGTACCCTCCGTTCTCCTTCTCGACGAGGGAGTCGATGGTGATGCCCTCCTCGGATTTAGAAACCAGCTCCTGGACAGTAGCCAGCTCACCGCGGATAGTCTCGACAAACTCCTCCAGAGAAGCCGTACGCTCCTCGAGAGAGGCTATCGAATTCTTCAGGTCAGTGTCGTCGTACTGGCTGCACGACACCGTCGCGGACAGCACCGCTGCCGCCGCCATTATTGTCGTAAAGATTCGTTTCATATCTTTCATTTTTTAGTTTCTTCTTAAGGTTAGAACGCAAGGATAGGACGAACTGCTCTTTTTTCGGCATATTGATATACACCTAACGAATAAGGTCCATTAATCGAGCCGCTTATATACCATGCTGCGTTTGGATAGTTTGAATCGATATGTGACAGCCATATTCCATTGAAGTTGTATGTGGCGCCATACCACTCATCTGAGCTAACATCACATTTCTCGTCAATTGCATCATAAACAGCCGCTCCATTTGTTGCACTTCCGCTTAGAATAAAATTAGCGAACGCAGTGCCCCATGAATCTGTCGGAGACCCTAATGAAAGAGCCTCGCCGGTCAGCAGATAATTGAATTCTACAGCAGACGGAATGAACCAGTCACTGGTATTCTCCGGAGCAGGACAAGCGTATGTCTCCGCATAACTGTCGAGAGCAGTAAGGATTGTCAGTTTCGAGTCATTTGTCTCTCTCAGCAGACACGTGTTAGCATACCCATATGCGCCTTTTTGCAGAACCGACCCGACTTCATTTCCCTCATTCGCAAGCAAGGAATTTTCATAACTTACGGTAGGTAGATTTATTACGTCACGTTCGCTTCGGAATGTAGTTGCAAGTACATTCCGGAAAGCTACTACGAGTCCGTGGTTAGATCCCTGTGCGAGAGCCGGATAGTCCTTCAGGAGCTTGCCGTCTGTGTGGGTTCCTACCCAGAACACCACGCCTATCGCAGGATTCTCCACTGTCTCGCTGAGAACCGGGCTCCATGTGCCGTCGGCATAGTAAAAGTCACCGGGCTGGGGAGCGAGGACAACTTGCAGGTCTGCCTTTACATAGGCGATGACCTCCGCATCCAGAATTGTCACGCTGTTGAAAGTGGCGGTCACTGTCACCCCACCCTCAAGTGTCGCTCCGTCAGCGGTGGCGGGAGCCGTGATGGTGACGGTCTGCTTGGCATTGTCACTGGTCAGAGTCCAGCCTTCGGGCTTGGCAAAGGTGATCTCGGCACCTACGGGAAGGTATGCCTCGTATGTCAGGATCTTGGGCTCGGATGCCGCAAATGTGAGGGGAGCGCTGCTGCTTGACACAATGGCGCTGCCGTCCTCGCCTTTCAGGCTGAAAGTATATACCGGTCCGGCAGGCTCTCCCTCCGGAGCGTCAACCGTGGCCTTTACGCTGATGGCGCTGACATAGGTGCTTGAACCGGCTGTAATCACTGCGCTTATTGTTCCCTCAGCCTCGGCTATAGGGTTCTCCTGAGCGGGTGCGGTGATGTAAAGCTCGCCTTCGGTATTCTGATTGTCGGGAGTGTACTCCACTTTCCATCCGTCAGGCTTTACGAACGATACTGTCACATCGCTGGTCTGAGGAGCGCTCAGGCGGTACCTCACTGCGTAACGGTGGCCGTAACGCAGAGTGAGTTCGGTGAGTTCCTCTTCTCCCTCTGTGTCCTTCAGGAACATGAAGTCGTATTCGGTGCCTGATGTCTCGGCCGGAACGACATCGAAGCTGACGGTCGAACCGCTATACTCATCCCTGCCAAAGACTATATTCACAATATTGGGAGTCGGAGGATCCGTAGTGTAGCTGTAGTATACATTCACCTGATAGAAGAAATGACGGTCTCCTCCTACTGCCGGCATGTCGGTGACCACACCGTTGACTACCCAGCAGCCGGTGGCGTCATCAACGTCCAGTGAAGGTGTGGATGACACAGGCATGGGCTCGTTGTTCTCATCTGTCAGGAAGTCACCGTTCTCCCAGGCCCAGCAGAGCACTCCGAGCTCCTTATGGGTCCGGATGGTAATACCCATACCGTCCTTTCCGGCATCGCCGTTCTCACCGGCCTCGCCCTTGTCGCCTTTGTCTCCCTTGTCGCCATTCGCTCCGTCTGTCAGGACGACAGTATCTCCGTCAGAGAACACCAGTGTGTATTTGCTGTCTTCCTTTTCTAAGGAGCTTACCGTGACATTGGCCTCGGCCTTGGCCACAAGCTCCTGTATGTTTGCGACCTCACCCTGAACTCCGGTAAGGGCCGAGTCGATAGCGTCTATCCTGTCCGTCAGGCCCGCCAGAGAGTCGCGCAGGGCGCTGTCGTCGTACTGGCTGCAGGACACCATTCCCACAAGGGCGGCTGCGCCAGCCATTATAGTCGTAAATATTCGTTTCATATCTTTCGCTTTTTAGTTTCTTCTTAAGGTTAGAATGCAAGGATGAAGCGCATATCGGCCACTGAGCTTGAGGTTCCCCTGACAGAACTTACACCGTCCTCGTCATCAAGAACGATGATATATCCGTTACTTGTGTTCTGCCTGTTGGACAGGAAGTAACGGCCGGAAAGAGCCTCAGCGCCATCCAGTGCGGAAAGCTTGCCGTTGACTGCCTCTGCGGTAGGATAGGGAACTACGACAGGCTCCTCATCGTCAGACTTCAGGATGACGGTAATGTCGGTCAGGGTATTGTCGCACAGGCGTATGAACTCACTTACGGAAGGTACGTACCAGCCGCTTGTCCTGGCAGGAGCCGGATAAGAGACATTGTACTCATCGGCAAGCGTTACGGCGTTGAACTGCGTCTTCTCGGGATTAGCCTCGTTGAACAGGCGCATCACCTTGTTGTTGGAGTAACCCAGCAGAGGATTTTGATCAGCGCTGAGTCCATCACCGGCTATCAAGGTATTGGTTATTGTAATGTTATCCAATATCCATGAGAAAGTGTTAATATTCGTCCAGCGGGTCTCCTGAGCCGCAGAGTTGATGGCCACTGCCAGTCCGTGAGTAGCCTCCGGATGGTCCTTTACAAGCTCGGCGTCGCCGAACTCCTGAGGATTGGAATTATAGAACACTACGGCGATAGCCCTGGCTCCTATGGCGCTGGTGGTCTCCTTGCCCCATGTTCCGTCCTCATACACGTAGTCTCCCACCTCGGGAGCCGTGGTAGGCTCTACGGGGAACTTGGCCTCTACGCTCAGAATGTCAACTGTAAGTGTCCATTCTCCGTCGGTAGCCGTAGCGGTAATCACTCCGGATGCAGCTCCGGATGCAGCGTCAACGGGTGAAACAACTGTAATCACACCTTCCTCCGCAGACACTGACCATCCCTCAGGATATGTGAATGTCAGCTCGGTCACCTCATAGTTAATGCTGTAGTTGAAATCCCTGGTCGCTCCGGCGTAGAATGTCTGCACCGTCCCGGCGTCCACGGGCTCGCCGCCCACGGTCACCGTGATCTCAGGCTCCTCGCCGATAACTACCCCGAGGGAAGTGTTTGCGCTATGCGGAGGCGTTAAAAGCAAGTGCAAGGCTGTCAGACTATTAATGCGGAAAATAGCTTCTGCCGAACAGACTTGCACTTACGGATTACTGACGTCATAGGACTTTTACAGCCTCATCAATAACACTTGTGGAGAAGCTGTCCAGATAGACGTTTGTGGTCGCCAAGTCCCGGTGGCCGAGTATCTGGGAGATAATCTCACGGGGGACATTATTGTCCTGAAGAGTCATAGCCATCGTATGACGGGCGCAGTAGCTAGTCAAACGTATGTCCGTAATACCCAGAGTAGCGGCAAGAGCGGACAGATTCCGGTTGTTGCGTCCGTAGCGGCACCGGATATGCTTGTACAGCCGCTCGCCCGAATAGCCCGTGCAGGAGACGACGGGAAGCAGGTAGTCCTCAACCAATTCGGTGTTGGCGGCAAACCAGTCCAGCAGCTCCTGTATCTCGTCCGTAATTCTGATACGGAGAGGCTTTACCCGCTTCACCTCCTTGGTCTTGGTCCGTTTGTAGACGATATAGAGTCCGCCTTCGTAGCGCATTATATTCTTTCTGGTAAGCAGCGCCTCGTCTATGAACGAGATACCGCAGCAGTAATACGAGAACAGAAAAAGCCTGCGGGCTATTTCCTGGGCACGGCTGGCGACAACGGTATTCTTCAACTTGTCCATATCGGCCTTGGGCAGATAGCGTTTGGCTGTCTCTTCCTCCAGTGCAGCGACATTGAACCCGCCTTTGCCGAAAGGATAGGTGACTCTCGACGCCTCGCCGTCCTGAATAGCCTTGTTAATGGCTGAGCGGAGCACCTTGAAATAGAATTTTCTGGTATTGCCCCTGCACCTCCTTTTCTGAAGGAATATATCGAAGGCCTTGACATACCGTATGTCTATCTCAGGGAATACCCGCCTGGCAAAACTGCCGTCAAAAACTTCAAGTATGTGAAGAGTACGTTCATAGCATGTGGCATTGCCGATGTGCCCGGTCTCCTTGCAGGCATCGATAAGGCATAGAAAATATTCCCGGACATTACGCTTGGCGGAGAGATGCAGGTAGGCCTGTTCGAACTGGTCAAGAGTCCAGTCTGTCCGCTCGTTCTCAAAGTCGGAGATAATGCGGAATATCTCCGACTTCTTCTGTGTCAGCCAGATATTGAGCCGAACCCTGTCGGGATGAAGGTCCGGTATCCGTCGGTCGGTGACAAGCATCTCCGCCCTGTCGTCCCACTGATGCGGCATCGCATAGATTCCGGTTGCGATAATCCTGCGCCGGCGGTCCTTCCGCACCACCAGCCATACGGCATAACCGGCCTTGTAGAGATACTTGCCGGTAGCCCACATTTTAAAGTAAACATTGCGCATAAATACATGATTTTAATTTATCCGCAATAAATCTACTTACGTATTACTGACAAAAAACCGGGACAGTAAGCAACTGCCCCGGCAAAACTTATATGCAAAAATGAAAAATAACAGTCTTATTTTCCGGCCGCCTGGAGTTTCTTGGCCTCCTTGCGTGCTTTACGCAGAGAGAGGTCGTACATGATAGGCGTACCCACGAATACTGATGAGTAAGTACCTACGAAGATACCGACGAGCAGAGCCACGGCGAATCCCCTGATAACCTCGCCGCCGAAGATGGCGATGGCGAGCATCACGATAAATGTGGTACCCGAGGTGTTGACCGTACGGGCCAGGGTGCTGTTGATAGCGTCGTTGATATTCTGGTACAGCTCACGCTTGGGATAGAGCTTGCGGTACTCACGTATCCTGTCGAAGATAATCACACTGTCGTTGATAGAGTAACCGATAATGGTCAGCACGGCTGCGATGAAAGTCTGGTCGACATCGAGGGTGAACGGCAGGACTCCGGTGAACAGTGAGAAGAAGCCGACTGTCACGATGGCGTCATGAGCTGTGGACACCACTCCTCCGAGACCCCATGTCCAGCCTTTGAAACGGATGGCGATGTAGGCGAAGATAGCGAACAGAGCTATGGCCACGGCGATGAGGGAGTCACGCTTCATATCGTTGGCGATAGTAGGACCTACCTTGTCCGACTGGATGATACCGTTGGGGTTCTCCAGCGTCGAGATAAACTGATCGTAAGTGATAGGGTTGACAAAGTACTCTTTCAGTGCCTCATACAGCATGTGGTCTACCACAGCGTCTGTCTCGGTGCTCTGGTCCTCGATCATGTATGTAGTGGTGATCTTCATCTGGCTGGCACCGCCGAACTGCTTGACCTCGACACCCTCGCCGAATTCTTCCAGTACAGCTGCCCTGATTTCCTCAGCCGCTACATCCTGGTCGAAACGCACCACATAGGTACGGCCGCCGGTGAAGTCCACACCGTAGGTGAAGCCCTTGAAGACGATGGAGCCGACACATACGAGGATAAGGACAGTCGATAAGATGTAGGCGTATTTACGTATCTTGACGAAGTCAATATGAGTGTTCTGCAGGAAGTTCTTGGAGAACTTGGTGTAGAACGAGATATTCTTGCCCTTGCTGAGTCTTGCCTCGAAAATAAGTCTTGAGATGAATATCGATGTCAGCATGGAGGTGATAAGACCGATAACCAGCGTGGTGGCGAAACCCTGTACAGGACCTGAACCGAAGAAGAAGAGCACAAGACCGGTCATGATAGTGGTGAGGTTACCGTCGATGATGGCCGAGTATGCGTGCTTGTAACCGTCGGATATAGCCAGGCGGAGAGCCTTGCCGGCACGAAGTTCCTCCTTGACGCGCTCGTAGATGATCACGTTTGCGTCCACCGCCATACCGAGGGTCAGTACCAGACCTGCGATACCGGGGAGGGTCAGCACGGCGCCGAATGAGGCGAGGGCACCGAAGAGGAAGAGAACGTTGCACAGCAGCGCTGCGTCAGCGGCCAGACCCGCACCTTTATAAAATACTATCATATACAGCAGCACCAGCAGGAAGGCTATGGCGAAAGATATCATACCTGCCTGAATGGAGGCGCTACCCAGCGAAGGTCCTACCACCTGCTCCTGAACGATGGTCGCGGGAGCGGGCAGCTTACCGGAGTTGAGCACATTGGCAAGGTCGGTAGCCTCCTCGATGGTGAAGCTTCCCGAGATTACGGAACGGCCTCCGGTTATCTCCGTATTGACACGGGGGAATGAGTAAACCATGCCGTCAAGCACGATGGCTATGCTCTTGCCGATATTGTCGGCTGTCAGGCGTGCCCATGTCTGGGCGCCCTCGGCGTTCATGGCCATGTCCACTTCAGGCTGGCCGCCCATATTATTATAGGAGACGCGTGCGTCGGAAACGACACCTCCGTCGAGAGGAGCCTTGCCGTCACGGGTGTTGACCTTAATGGCTATAAGCTGATAATAGTTGCCGCCGGGATATTCGGCCGAAGGCTTCACTGTCCACATAGGCACCAGGTCTGCGGGCAGCGCAGCCTTCACCTGGGGAAGTTTGAGCCAGTTGTTAATCTTGGCGGTATCTCTGTAATGAGCGATACCGATTACGGGACCGGGCATCAGCTGACCGTTGTACATCGAAGGATTGAGAGCGTAGAAGAACGGATTGTTCCTGGCGTAGTTGAGCTCGTCAGCGGAGATAGAGTCCTCCTGTCTGGTCAACTCTGCCACCAGGTCATCGGAAGCCGAACCGGTCTCAGCCGAAGATGCCTGAACAGCCTCGGGCTTTACTGCTGCGGGAGTCTCGTCCATAGACTCCATATCCTTGATTATGCTGTTGACTTCCTGAAGGTAACGGAATACCTCGGGATTCTCATACGTAGTCCAGAACTCGAGAGAGGCTGTTCCCTGAAGGAGCTTGCGCACACGCTCAGGCTCTTTCACACCGGGAAGCTCGACCAGTATGCGGCTTGAGGTACCGAGTCTCTGAATATTGGGGGAAGTCACACCGAAACGGTCAATACGGTTGCGGAGCACATTGAATGAGTTGGCGACAGCGCTCTCGGCCTGCTCACGGAGAACAGCGATAACCTGATCGTTGGTGCTCTGCGCATTGATTCTGTCCCTGAGGTCTATTGTTCCGAATATCTGGGAGAGTCTCTGATTGGGAGCCACCTCATCCCATGCCTCATGGAAGAGTGTGATGAAGTCGACATTGCCGCCTGATGCTCTCTCTCTCTCCTTTGCCAGAGCTATGGCCTGCTCGAACTCGGGTGAAGTGTTGTAGTTGGACAGCGCTCTCACGAGGTCGCTCAACTGCACCTCAAGCATGACGTTCATACCGCCCTTGAGGTCAAGACCCAGATTGATCTCCTTCTCCTGCACCTCCTTGTAAGTATAGCCGAGATATACTTTCTCAGCACTTACAGAGTCGATGTAATACCTGTTTCTTTCTTTTCTGATTGAGTCCAGATAATAGGCCTTATCCAGATCAGACACCTCTGCGAAAGAGGCTTTCTGCTGCTCTGCCTCGACTGCGGCCTCAGCAAACTTCTCGGCCTTGTTCTGCTGAATCGCAGAAACGCCTGTGAAAGAAAGCTGATACAGACATGCCAGAGCGATCAAAACCGCCAATAGAGTAATGGCTCCTTTACTTTGCATATCAAAATCCTTTTAAACTTTTTTGCATAAAAATTGAGGGTACAAAAGTACTATTTTTTTCTTATTTGTAAAGTATTTAGTAATTTTGTTGACTACAATTTTACTATGACTGCCCTGCGAAAACTTCTCATAGTCATGCCTGCGCTCTGCGTGTTCTGCCTGCCGGCATACGGACAGGCTGATATTTTTCATAAGAACTACCAGTTCGACAAGGCAATAGAGCTGTATGAAAATATTCTGGACAGTCTTTCTTCCACAGGGGACTCCAGCGGGATGGACAAGGTGGCCGGACTTCTTACCCAGTGTCAGAACGGGCTGAACATGATGCAGTACATCGTCCGTCCGGAGCCGGTTGCGGTCAAGTCCGTGCCGGTGAAAGAGTTTTTCCTTTATCTCAAGGACTTGCCCGACAAGTCATGGATACCTGTTCCCAATCCTTTTGTCAAGACTCCCGGCAGCGGCACACACCCGTTCTATAAAGCCATGTACCTCCCTGCCGGCGACACGCTGGTCTTCTCCGCTCCTGACACTGACGGTTTCTGGAAGATACACGTATCCTACCGCAAGGACAGTGTGACCTGGACTTCCCCGGTCATCCTCAGCGAGACTCTGGTCTCCGGCCGCAATGAGATATTCCCGATGATGAGCCGGGACGGCGGCACTCTGTACTTTGCTTCCGACGGCATGCCGGGCATGGGAGGCTACGACCTCTTCCGCTCCACATGGGACGGGACTACCGGGACCTGGAGCACTCCTGAGAACCTAGGATTCCCTTATTCTTCTACCGGCAACGACATACTCTTCCTCAACAGCAGCGACGGACGCTACTCGATTATCGTCTCCGACCGTATTGCGGAGGCGGATTCCGTGGACATATTCGTTACGGGCCTCATAGCCACTCCTGTAAAGACTCCGCTGGGCAGGGACGAGTCTCCGGTACGCATAGCCTCGCTCACTCCAAAGCCAGCTCCTGAAGCGGCCGCAGAGAAGTCTGAAACATCCAGACCTACTGTGGACCGGGACGCATACTCGGATCTTATGCACGAGTTGCGCAGTCTCAGAAGCGAGCAGAGAGGGATACTTGACAAGATTGATGAAAGCCGGAAAATCTATGAGACCACTTCCGGAGACGACCGTGATTTCATGGCATCCATCATCAATGACCTGGAACGGAAAGCACTGAATGTCCGCAAGCGCATAGACGAGGCATCGGCCCGGGTGCGCAAGATGGAAATCCAGTTCCTCTCCGACGGCATATTCCCGACGGAATACGGAGAACCGGCCCCCGAAAGCAGTGCGGAAAAGCCGGCCGCTCCGGAAAAGTACGGATTCATAAAGCGTAACATGGGGCGTATTCCTTATGTGGTAGTGGAAGTTCCGGAGCCCGAATTCGATTATACGTTCAGGATACTGGGAAGAGACAAAGGGCAGTTCGCCGAGGACAACACCCTTCCGGAAGGCGTGGTGTATCAGATACAGTTCGCAGTCCTCTCGTCCCGTGCGTCGGTCAGGGACATCAAAGGCATGACACCGGTATTCGTAACCAGGATGCCGTCCGGAAAATATGTCCACAATGCCGGGCTGTTCCGTACCTATGGAGAGGCTCAGTCCGCTCTGGGCAGTATCCGTAAAATAGGATTCAAGGACGCATTCATCGTGGCCTACCGGGACGGCGTCAACATCCCGGTAAAGACGGCGCGTACGCTGGAGGGACGTTCCGTCTCAGGCCTGTCGTGCCAGGTGGTCCTGCGTGGAGCCGGAGAGTCGCTGCCGGCCCAGGCCGTGGACGCAGTGAGAGAAACCTGCTCCAAGGACATTACCAAGTTCGTCTCAGACGGGCAGGCGGTGTTTGCGGTAGGCCCGTTCAGAAACGCTGACGAGGCCCGTCCTCTGGTCTCCGCACTACAGGACCTGAATCTTGACAACATCGACATCACAATAGAATATATTAAAAGGTAAAATCACTACTGTATGGCAATCATCATAGCTCTTACCATCTTAGGCATCGTAATGGTACTGGCCGAGATATTCATTTTCCCCGGAGTGTTCGTCGCCGGTATATTCGGTCTGTTCTCCATGGCCGCCGCATGCTGGTTTGCATTCGACATCTACGGTGCGACGGCCGGGTACATCACCATAGCGGCCAACCTGGTACTTGCCACGGCATGTATCATAGTAATGTTCCGGACCGGCACATGGGGCAAGCTCTCCCTGCACACCAGGATAGACAGCCACGCCGGGGAGACCCCTGAAGAGAGAGGCCTGAAAGTCGGGAGCATAGGGACATCCATCACCCGGCTCAATCCCATGGGCAGAGTGCTCTTCCTCGAAGGTGCGCTCGAATGTATAGCCCGGGACGGCTTCATCGACTACGGCAAGGATGTCGTGGTCGTCCTTATCGAGGACAACAAGATATACGTCACACAGAAACAACAGAACAACAATAACACCCATTCAATATGATTTCTTCTACAGGCATTATCCTTATCTGGATAGCGGTGGCGGTAGTCGCCCTGATTATCCTGCTGTGGTTTTTCCCGGTCACTCTCTGGTTCCAGGCCCTCATCTCCGGAGTCAGAATATCGCTTATACAGCTGGTACTGATGAGATGGAGGAAAGTGCCGCCCAGCACTATCGTCATGGCAATGGTCACCGGTACCAAAGCCGGTCTTAAGCTCGACGCCAATGCGCTTGAGGCCCATTATCTGGCCAAGGGCAACGTTCCCAATGTGGTCAACGCACTTATCTCAGCGGACAAAGCCAATATCGCTCTCGACTTCAAGATGGCTGCGGCTATTGACCTTGCCGGCCGCGACGTATTCGAGGCCGTACAGATGTCAGTCAATCCCAAGGTCATCAATACCCCTCCTGTGACCGCAGTGGCAAAAGACGGTATACAGATGATAGCGAAGGCCAGGGTCACTGTCCGCGCCAACATCAAGCAGCTCGTAGGAGGCGCCGGCGAAGAGACGGTTCTGGCCCGTGTAGGCGAGGGCATCGTATCCAGCATCGGTGCTTCCGAGTCACACAAGGACGTGCTCGAACATCCTGACTCCATATCAAAAGTAGTACTGGCCAAAGGTCTTGACGCAGGTACTGCTTTCGAGATTCTCTCCATCGACATAGCTGATATCGACATCGGAAAGAACATCGGAGCTGTCCTCCAGATCGACCAGGCCAATGCCGACAAGAACATAGCTCAGGCCCGCGCCGAAGAGCGCCGTGCCATGGCCGTTGCCCAGGAGCAGGAAATGAAGGCCAAGGCCCAGGAAGCCCGTGCAAAGGTCATCGAAGCAGAAAAAGAGATACCTCTCGCCATGGCCGACGCATTCCGCTCAGGTAATCTCGGCATCATGGATTACTACCGGATAAAGAATATCCAGGCCGATACCGATATGAGAGAGAACATAGCCAAGGAACAGTAGTGGAACTTCGCCGCATCATACAGATACTATTGCTGACTTTATTGCCGGCGGTTCTCCATGCGGGAGAGCAGCCGGTAGTAAGTCATGCGCTTCTGCATCTATATCAGGACAGACTGAACGATGACAGAGACAAGGCCATGGAGTATGCCGAGCAATACCTCTACGATGTGGATCTGTCATCCATCGACACGGCTACGGTCAGAATATGCGCGGACCTGGCGGAATGGTACGGTACGGAACGCTACATCTTCTCCAAAGCAGAGCACTGGGGAGCCATAGCCCTGAACGCCTACCGCAGGCTGGGAGAAGAAAGGCTCTCCGCCGTCACTGAGTCCAAGCTCGCCAAACTGTATTATCAGCAGTACAAATATCACAAGGCGCTTAAGCATGCTGTCTCGGCCCTCAAATATTTCGAGGCGCACGATGATGCGGAAAGCGCCCTTGACCTGTACAATCTGCTCGGAGCCATATTCTACATGTGCGGAGACAACAGTACTGCGCAGAGCTATATGCAGACCTATCAGGACCTGGCACAGGAGCTTCAGGACAGTGTCGCCATAGCATTGGCACTTAACAATATGGCCATATACTGCGAGGACACCGCCACCCAGCACAAGCTTACCGAGGAAGCCATCAGGATATGCGGACACACCGACGATACTGTCCGGCTCGGCAAGATAGTGCTCAATGCTGCCGGCACCGCCATTCACAGCGGTGACCTCAGAATGGCGGGACGGTTTCTGGACCAGTCACGTCCCCTGCTTTCCAATGTGGATCTGAGCGGGTACTACAATTATCTCAAAGCCTCGCTGCTTTATAAAGAGGGCGACTATGCGAAGGCTGCGGATACCGTAGCCAGGGCGATAGATTTCTACAGCGGTACCGAGTTCTTCACGGCCCAGTCTCTCTGCTGGCTGCTTTCCAACGACATACACCTCGCCCTTGGAGATACCGTCAACGCGTACAATGCCCTGACCCACTATCACAGCATTGACCCGGCCCTTTTCAATGTCAATACCTATGTGGAACTTTTCAAGTACCAGCACGAGTTGATCCGGCAGAGCGAGCGGGAGGCTTTCATCAAGGATTCCCACAACCGCATTGCGGTAGCTTCCATTTTTGCCCTGGCTTTTATCATACTGCTGTCCCTGTTCCTTTCCAAGTGGACCAGAGACAGAGACCGCATACGCAGGCAGAACCATGTCATCAGGAACTACCAGATAGAGAACCAGCGCTACGAGAACGATATACGCTACAAGACCGAGAGCATAGAGGCCAAGAAAGTACAGCAGTACAGAGCCTCCAGGCTGGCCTCCGAGATCAGCGACAGGCTCCGTGACCTCAATCGGGAAGTCAAGGATCAGGATATACGCAACCGCATCAATTCCATACGCAACGACCTCCAGAATATGGAGGGAGATCGCTGGAAGCCCCTCGACAAGTACATGCCAGAGCTGGACAGTCCGCTTATGAAAAAGCTTCTCCGCCACTTCCCCAACCTTACAGTCAACGAGAGGCGGCTATGTGTTTTCCTCAACATGAACCTCAGTACAAAGGAGATATCCGACATCACCAGACAGAGCATACAGAGCATCAACACGGCCCGTACGAGGATGCGCAGCAAGCTGGGACTGACCGGGAAAAACATCTCCATACAAGAATTTCTCTCCAGTTTGGAGTAGTATATCACATTGATATTTCGATTTTTGCCGCAATTGTACCACATTTGTAGCAGTGCCTTTTAACCTGCTCTAAGCAATATTTTACCGAAAGACATTGCAAAACTGGATTTATTTTCCCAATTTTGAGAAAATTTTCAAATTTTAAAAAGATTTTAAAGTAAGAACTTATGAAACAACTAATTATTCTTGCATCCACAATGTTGCTTCTAGTTTCACTCGGATCGTGCAGTAAGTACGATGACTCAGGTATCCGCGACTATATGTCGGAGATATCCGGAAGAGTGGACTCTCTAGAATCCCGAGTTGACTCCATCCAGTCAACAATCAACACATTACAGGCACTCGTCGACAGGCAGCAGGGCCGTATCACGGTCGACTCTGTAGAGCAGTTGAAAGACAGTGTAGCCATCCATTTCTCCGACGGAAAGATTGTAAGCCTCGCTGACGGCGAGGACGGAAATCCCGCCAGTGACGGTACCCCCGGCTCTACACCCGCGGCTATCACCGTTGTCAAAGGAGAGGACGGCGTTTACTACTGGGCGACTGTTAAAGAAGGCGAGGAGCCCAAGGTTATCGAGGTAGACGGTAAGAAGTTCCCCACCTCCACAGAGGCCCCTAAGATCCGCATCAATGAGGAGAGTGGTTACTGGGAAGTATACTCCAACGGAGAGTGGAAGACGACCAACGTATCCGCCGAAGACGCAGGTGCCACCTACATCACCAAGATTGAGGAAAAAGAGACTACCATCGACGTGACTCTCGCCGGCGACGTCCCCCTTACTTTCGAGAAGACTATCGAGCTTAGTCTGCAGTTCCTGAGCAAGGAGGAAGAGGGCGAGGCCATCACCGCAGCTTACTTCCCTTCAGAGGCAGGCGAGACACAGGGCATCAAATACAAAGTTACTCCTGCGAACGCTCAGATAACTCTCACCAAGCCTGAGGGCTGGAAGGCTGTCCTCAATGAGGAAACCGGTGAAATCGACATCACAAGCCCCTCAAGCAACAACACCTATGCTGAGAAATACGGCAAGGTATCCGCTCTGCTCACCCTTGAGGACGGCAGCAGCGCCATCGCATCTCTTGACGTATATATAGGTAACCCTCCTTCCTCGGAAGTGTTCGTCGGTGACTATCTCTATTCGGACGGCACATGGTCCACAGACCTCTATGAGGGCAAGGAAGTCATAGGTATCGTATTCTGGGCCGGCAATCTCGGAGCAGAGGACGCCGAATTGGCAAAGGATCATCCCGATGCAGTCAACGGACTAGCTGTATCACTTGAATATGCGTTTAACCCCGTGAATTGGCTTCCTAATACTATCAGCATAGCAGACTGGATCGAGACCAGCGATGTCAGCGGTATAGAGAACTCACTCCAAGGTGGTACCGATAAAGATACAGAACCTTCCAATTTTTATGCTCTCGGATATGCCAACACCAAGATTATGAGAGCTTTCTTCGAAGAGTATGCTGGTTTCACTCTCCTGGACTACCTCACTAGATTCGAAAAAGAAAATCCTGCTCCCGAAAAAACCAGCGGATGGTTCATCCCCTCAGTACAGGAGTTCTCCCGTCTCTGCTTCGGCAGTTCCACTGCCTACACCAACCTCGTAGGTAAAGAATGTACTGTTGTAACAACTGTCAATGAAAAGCTCGAGGCTTTAGGTTACACTCCTTTCAATTTGGAAACGGATAGACTTTGGCTCAGCATGGAATGCGATGAATCCCGGGCCTACGTTGGATATTTCAACAACAACGGAGATGCCGTTGAAGACGAGATTACCGGTGAGCTCTTAGGTTTCGCCAACACCTCTAGAGCTTTCAAATCCACAACAATTGCTGCGCAGATGTCGTATGTACGTCCAGTTATAGCTTTCTAACCATTTAACGAATCATGAACATGAAAAGATACATCTATTTCTTGACAGCACTGCTCGCTGCATCAGCTTCATTCTCTTCGTGCAGCAAGTATGATGACAGCGAACTTTATAACTCCCTCACCGAGCTTGACAACAGGCTTGAGGGTATAGAGATTCTGGTAGAATCCATGCAGTCGGACATCGACGCCCTGCGTCTGATCGCCCAGAATATCCAGACATCTGTCACACTGGACTCGGTTGAGTCCCTTGAGGACGGAGGATACAGGTTCTACTTCTCCAACGGTACTGTGGCAGATGTTACCGACGGTATCGACGCTGCGGACGGAATTCCCGGCACTAGCGGAAAGAACGAACCCGGCATCACCATCAGGAAAGACGAAAAAGATGGTAAATACTACTGGTGCTATGAGGGCGAGAACGGAGCCTGGCTCACTGACGCAGCCGGCAATAATATCAACGTTGAGCACACAGCTCCCCAGCTCAGGCTTACAGACGATGGTAACTGGGAGTATTCTGTGGACGGCGGTGCGAACTGGCTTCCTGTAAAGGGCGGCAGCAGCACAGGTATAGGTGGTCAGGGCTCGTTCATAACATATGTGGACACTGATGATCCCAACTACGTCACCATCACTCTGCGCGGAGGCACCGAGCTTGTAATCCCCAGAACCGATGCGGACCTGAACCTGAAGGCAAAGCTCACTTCTGACGCTAATGGCCAGACAGAGATTACAAGTACCATAAGATTAAGAAATGGGCAGACTCAGACTATATACGTTACCGTTCCCGATCGGGAGCACAAACTGACATTCATCGCTCCCGACGGCTGGACAGCAACATATACCCCCGCCGCTCAGGATGCGGTCACTGGAACACTCGTCATCAAGGCTCCCGCCGAGGCCGATACATATGCTGAGGAAAGCGGTATTCTCAGCGCAGTTCTCGTCCTCGAAGACGGCAGAACTTTCGTAACATCCATTAATGTGGAACTTATATAACTAAATCTAAAGACACACGGATATGAAACCAATTATCAGCATATTTTCAGCTCTCCTGGCTACGACACTTCTTGTAGGCGCCTGCAGCCAGTTCGATGACACCGACCTGAAGAACTCGATCAGCGAGATTACAGACAGAGTCGACAGTCTCGAAGCACGCACAAGCACCGTGCAGTCAGACATTACAGCACTGCAGACGATACTCAACCAGATTGAAGCCGAAGTCACTGTGGACGCTGTCTCCAGGACAGAGGAAGGCTGTGTTATCCAGTTCTCGGACGGAAAGACCGTTACCATCCGTGACGGCGTAAAAGGAGCGGACGGTAAACCGGCACCTGACGGAACTCCCGCTGCCCGTATCACTGTGATTGAGGACAACGGCAACTATTTCTGGGGTTATATCGATGAGAACGGTGAGTCTCAGTATTTCCTCAACGACAATGATGAGCGTATCCCCACTTCTGCCATTATCCCCACTGTCAGAATCAACGACAAGGGAGAATGGGAAATGTCCGTTGACGGTGGCGCTAACTGGACTTCTCTTGGCGTCAATGCTATGGGCGATAGTCCTGTCTTCTACAATCTGTATGAGGACGAGTCCAACGTCTATATCATCCTGACCAGCGGCGCAAAGCTCACTATCCCCAAGACTCCCGACCTTACTTTTGAGTTCCAGCTTGACGGACAGGCAGTTACCGAGGCCTATTTCACAGCCGGTGAGGCTAAGTCGTTCGACTTCAAGTGCCCTATGTACGAGTCGGCCGAGATTACATTTACCAAACCCTACGGATGGAAAGTGTCCATCACAGACAATAGCCTGACCATTACCGCTCCTGTCGCTGAGAACACGGCAGCCGCTCAGTCCGGCACTGTTACCGCACTCGTCTCCGCAGGAAACTCCACTGCCGTTTCTTCCATCGACGTGAAGATCGGCACAGCCCCCGAAACACCGGAGGCTACTGAGTAGCAACTTACTTACTTAATATAAAAGTTTATGAAACAACTGATCAACAAACCCTGCCGCGCTCTGATGGCGATCATCGCGGCATCCCTCGCATTCGTTGCGGTTCTCGGATCCTGCAGCGGATACGATGACACAGAGCTTAAAAACTCTGTTGCTGAACTCGGTGACAGACTGACTGCACTGGAGTCCTTAAGGGACGGTATTCAGGCTGACATCGATGGCCTCCAGGCTCTCGTAGAGAATCTGGAGAGCGGCTCCACCATCACCAAGGTGGATTCCACAGCTGATGGATTTACTATTTACTTCGCCAATCCCGCGGATACTGTAAAGGTGTCCAACGGAGCGAAAGGAGACAAAGGTGACAAAGGCGACAAGGGTGAGGCCGGCCAGCCGGGTATAGCCGGAGAGGACGCACCCTCAGTCATTGTCAAATACGATGAGACCGATCAGAAATACTACTGGGGTCTCAAAAACTCTGATGGAACAGAGGACTTCATTAAGGTAAGCGGAAATAAAGTCCCTGTGGCTTCCGGAAACCTTACAGTAGAACTCAACGATAACGATGAGTGGGTAATAAAAGTAGACGGCCAGCAGATTGGTGACCCCATCCCCTCAGTAAGCTCAAATGTTTACATCCAGGGTGTGACTATCGATAAGGAAGCCGGTACTGTCACTCTTAAAATCAACGACGAGGTATCACTCACCTATGACCTTACAGTCGAGCTCAGTCTGATCTTCGGAACTGAGGAGGAGCCTGTAAGCGTGCTCTTCTTCGAGTACGGTGTTCCGCAGGAAGTTTCCTACGTTCTCGCAGCCCCCGAAGAGGCAACCATGACCATCACCAAGCCCGAAGGCTGGAAGGTAACAAACAACACAGCTGACTCGAAGCTCACTATCATTCCTCCTACAGAAGAGGTAAAGGACTATGCAGAGCTTGAGGGCAACATCTCTATTCTGCTGACCAACCCTGCTGACGGTTCCAGCGCCATCTCTTCCCTCGGGGTAGTTATCGGCGAGGAGCCTGAGATCACGGTGACCGTTGGCGGCGAGCCCGTGGACGCTGAGACGGTGCAGACATTCTACGCCGGCGCTCCGGTGGAGTATTCGTATTCGCTTACCCCTGCCGGCACCGAGGTGACCTTCAACGCACCCCAGGGCTGGACTCTGACCCCCGCCGAGGGAGCCACCTCGTTCACCCTTGAGGCACCCGCCGAGGGCATGGGAGCCACCGAGGGCGAGGTTACCGCCACTGTCGGCAGCGGCCTCTCCGAGGTGACCGTACTCCTGTTTTCAGTAAAGGCTGTGTACGGTCTTGAGAACGAGCCGGAGATATCCGAGCTCGGCAAGCCCGAGGCCGGCTGGTACCTCTACTCCGACGGCCGCTGGTACGAGGAGTACTACCCGTTCAAGGAGGTTGTCGGCGTCATCTTCTGGGTGGCCGGCGAGGGAGAGGGCCACACTGACCCCGAGCTTGTCAAGGCGCTCTCCGACAGCCCCTACAAGTTCCACGGCCTGGCCGTCTCGATCGAGAACGCACCGGGAGGAACCTGCTTATGGTCTACCTTCGGCATAGCCGACTGGCTTGAAAGCGCCAGCACCATCTCCGACAACACGGTACTGGTAGGCAGCGCAGATGATGAGAACAACCTCGCCAAGGCCTACGGCTACACCAACACCCTGGTGATGAAGCAGTGCTACGAGGAGTATGTTCCCGGCGCAGGCGTGATGATGAAGGTCATCGAGGGCCTCGAGTCCTACGGAACCGAGGTTCCCGAGCACACCAGCGGCTGGTACATCCCCTCCGGCCAGGAGTACGTCATGCTCTGCGGCGGTGCTCCCGTGGAGAAGCCTATTGAGGGCGGCTTCGGCACCGACAACATTGCCGTGGTCAACGCCAGCCTCTCCGCCCTGGGCTCCGAGATGGCCTCCGAGGTGACCAACCTTTGGCTGTCGCACGGCAACGCAACTCCCAGATACGCCTGGTACGGACAGAGCGGTACCATTGGCATAACGAAAAGTGCCTCCAAGAACGTGCGTCCCATCCTTGCATTCTAACTTAAGAAGAAACTAAAAACCGAAAGATATGAAACGAATATTTACGACTATAATGGCTGGCGCGGCCGCCCTCGTGGGAATGGTGTCCTGCAGCCAGTACGACGACAGCGCCCTGCGCGACTCTCTGGCGGGCCTGACGGACAGGATAGACGCTATCGACTCGGCCCTTAACGGCGCCGGCGGAGAAATAGCCGCCCTCCAGGAGCTGGCCTCGAAGGCAGAGGGCTACATCACTGTAGACGAAGTGGTGGAGAACACCGACGGCTGGACCCTGGTGTTCTCCGACGGTGACAGCGTGGTCCTGCGCAACGGAGCGAAGGGCGAGGAAGGCGAGGACGGCAAACAGGGCGAGGCCGGTGAGAACGGCAAGCCCGGCGAGGCCGGCAGCCCCCTGACGATAGTGCTTCAGAACGGCGTGTACTACTGGGCGTGGAAGGACAGCGGCGAGCTGCTGAAGGGCACCGACGGCCAGCCCATGCCGGCATCGTCCACCCCCACTCTGAGCGTTGACGAGGAGAGCGGCTGCTGGATAGTCAACGGCCAGTACACAGACATGCCGGCCATCGGAGGAGACAGCCGGTTCATAAGGAAGGTCGAGGTGAGCGATTACTACGTATACATCACCCTGAGCAACGGATACACGCTCAACCTCTCCCGAACCCAGAGCGGCGAGAGCATAGAGATCGGCGACTACGGCTTCCGTTTCCTTGACACCGAAGGCACATCCGACCTCAAGTCCAAGGAGGATTTCATACGCAGCGAGGCGCAGTACGTTGGCTACGAGATGAAGCCCGAGGGCGCCACGGTGTTCTTCGTACACCCTGACGGCTGGAACGTTGCCTTCGGCACGGAGGAGAACGCTGGCAAGATAGCGATAACCGCCCCTGATTTCAACAATCCCATCCGCGAGGACGAGGGAACCATCGCAGCCGTCCTGACCAAGGACGGAGTCACCGTGGTGGCCAACCTACAGGTCAAGGTGGACCAGAGCGCCGACCCCGTCGTATACTCCTACACCGTAAAGGACGAAACTGAGAACGAAATATCCTCTGACCAGACAATAGAGTTCCTGACCGGCGAAGCCATGACATTCACATACACCATCGAGCCCGAGCTTAACGAGGACCACGACGCCGTGCTTGCCGCCACCGACGGTTGGGTCATCGAAGAGAGTCAGGAGACCCCCGGTCAGTTCACCCTCACCGCACCTGCATCTGCCGGCAGCGGCGAGGTGACCATACAGGTCAACGAGACCGAGCCTATAGTCCTTTTCAAGGTCAACGCCACGGCTCCTTCGTTAACCGTCACCGATCAGGAAGGCAGTCCCGTGGAGGACAGCTACCTGTTCTATGCGGAAGACGTCAAGACATTCAATTACACATGGGCCCCTGCCGACGCAACGGTCACCATCAACGGACCCGAGAGCTGGACACTGGATTACAGCGACGGAACCCTTACCGTTACTCCTCCGGCTGAAGAGGCCGGCGCCACAGTCAGCGGCACAGTCAGCTATACCCTGACAAGAGGCGAGGAAGAGATACTGAAAGGCGATCTGTTCAGTGTTGAGGTCAGCTTCGGACAGGCTCCTCCCCAGCCCGGTGACTACTACTATGCCGACGGCACATGGAGCAGCGCACTCAATGAAACAGAGGATAATCCTGCAATAGGCGTGGTATTCTGGATAGGAACCCACACTGACGGCAAGCTCTTGGAGGACTATCCGGCTCTCGCACAAGGAGGCAACCACGGACTCGTAGTGGCATTCAAGAATGTACTTGCGACTGCATTCCGCAGTAGTGGTGAAATTACTCTGCCCTCTGTAAGTTACGTAAATTCTGTTGAGGCTGCTGAAAACGCTTCCAACACAGGAGAAATACTTTCAACCGGTGCTTATGGATATGCGAACACATGTCTGCTGAGAGAGACAAACGACCAGGAGCTGACAATCCTTACTGCTCTCGACAGTTATGCGGAGACATACGCTTGTCCTGCTCCGGAAAATACCAGTGACTGGTTCATTCCCTCGGCTGTGGAAATGTTTTATCTGATTGCAGGAAATACAGCTTCAATATCCACTGGAGGAGGATATAACTTCTCTGTTACGGCAGGGGATCTTACAAACGGAGTTGCAGTATATAATGCGATTCGTGAAAAATACCCGGAAAAAGATGAAACTTTTGGTGATGCATATTATACATTCAATAATGTATGGTTATCACATATTGATACCGCTTATGGTACTCCTACTAATCCCCATGGAGGATGGTCTATAAGTGGTAGTGTCGAGGGCCCGTATACACTGAGTGCGGCTGGTTTCAGCGATAAAAAAGCAGTTCGTCCTATCCTTGCGTTCTAACCTTAAGAAGAAACTAAAAAATGAAAGATATGAAACGAATCTTTACGACAATAATGGCGGCGGCAGCGGTGCTGTCCGCTACGGTCTCGTGCAGCCAGTACGACGACACGGACCTGAAGAACTCGATAGCGGCCCTCGAGGAGCGCACCGCCTCCCTTGAGGAGTTCGTCGAGAGCATGAACGGCGATCTGGCCGCCGTGCGCGACCTGGCCTCCAAGTCCGAGGAGGGCATCACGATCGACTCCCTCGTCGAGAAGGAGAACGGAGGGTACAAGGTGTACTTCTCCGACGGTACTGTGACCGACATATCCAACGGAGTCAAGGGTGACGACGGCGAGCAGGGCGACAAGGGCGACAACAGCACTGTAGACGGTGCTGACGGCGCCGACAGCCCGAAGATTGTCATCATCGAGGAGAACGGAACGAAGTACTGGGGCTATGTGGGCGAGGACGGTGAGAACAAGTACTTCTACACCGGCGAGGCCAAGCCCGAGAACCGCATCCCCGTCTCCAGCGGGGCGCCCGAGATCAGCATCAACGAGAAGGGCAACTGGGAGGTCAACGGCGTCGATCTCGGTCCCGCAGTTGGTTCCGGCAACCCCGGCTCGCTGTTCAAGAGCGTGACGGAGGAGGAAGACGCAGTGATATTCGTCCTCTCCGACGGCACTGAATTCTCCATTCCCAAAAACACCTCATCCGGAGGCCTCTATGTGGACTTCCTTGACAATACAATGGTGCATCCCGAGGATGCCGTGGTATTCAATTACGGAGAGGAGAAGAGCTTCCTGGCAGTAGGCTTTAACAACTCCGCAGTAGTCATCAAGCCCTCCGGCTGGAAGGCCCTGATAGTTGACGGCTATCTTGTGGTAACCGCCCCTGCCGAGACCAACACGTTCGCAGAAAAGAGCGGTGAGGTATCGGCCACTGTCTCCGTCAGCGGCATGACAGCCACTGCCTCCATCAGCGTCACACTGCCTACCGGCTCTGAGGAACCCGGAGAAGGCGGAGATGAGGAAATAGAAATACCCGCCGATCCAGACCCCTATTTCACTGAAAACGTGACAATGACGTCAGCAAGATTGGCATTTGACGCAATAGACATGTCTCCAAATTACAAAGGAAGCATGTATAACATACTTATAGATGTTAACGATTTCAACGGAACAGGTTATCATGTCTTCCTTAACCTTGCTTCTACTCTTAATGCTGTAAGTGAGTCTGCAAATCCGACGCTTCCCGATGGAGAATATACATTCGCAAGCGAAAGCGGCACTGACAAAACGATTCTTCTTGACGAACATACGTATGCCCAGGAAGGAGTTAATTACATGACAACAAAAATATACGCAGGCAAGTTGACCGTCAGCGGAGAAACTGTCAGCGGAGAGGTCACTCTTGCAGGCGGAGTTACAATTTCGTTCAGTACGTCAAACAGCATTGACTTGAATGGAAACAGGCTACCGATATCTACATCAACGTTTGCAGGCTCTGTAGCTCCGTCACCTTTCTCTGGCGATGTTATTGCTAATATTAATTGTAATTCTGACTATTGTTCAGGAACAATATATCCTTCCAACTGGGCGGCCGGTCCTGCTCTAAGATTTGAGATACCTACAGAGGATGCTTTCGCTACGACATCACTTACAGGTACTTATACTGAGTTCTTGCCAGGGCTTATAGAGATTAATCCCTTTGGTTCTTGGGGACTTATAGGCGGTTACGGAACCACTTATAATAGTGTGGAGAGCGATGGTAGTGCTGGTCAATATGCCAGCTTGGTATCAGGTGAAATTCAGATAACTGAAAATAGCCGGTCAGATCAAGATGGCTCTTATAAGATAAACATTACTATTACCTTCAATGGAAAAGATGTTAAAGGTAATGACGTAAAAGTAACATTCGAAAATATTGATGCTAACTTTTACGTTTACGACTCACCGAAATATTTTTTCTAGTATAAGCAACAGGCAGGCGTAGTCCTGTCGTATGACAGACCCCGGAAGTCCAATAAAGGCTTCCGGGGTTATTCATTTCTGCGTAAAAGCAGAAGCCGGTAAAGGCCGCTTGAAACAGCACCAAAGAACAGCGACAATCATACGGACATTGTGCACTTTTTCCATAAAGGTCTTATTGCGCTTGGTCATAAGCATGTCGTACCTTGACAGCATCTGTAAGAGTGATTCTGCCGGAATATCCAGTGCGGTAAAAGTTAAAAGAGGCTGAGCCGGATAATGACGGCTCAGCCTCTCTGCTGAAGAAATGACCGAAACAACGGGCTAGAGGACGTTGCCGGATGCGTCCACTCTGAGATTTATCTCACGGTCTCCACGGCCCTCCAGCTCCAGCAGGTAGTACTCGGAGGAAGGTGTCTGGACGAACTTGATGTCATCGACCTCATAGTCCCGGTAGTCGGAGGTCAGAAGATTTCTGACAGGCTCCGGAAGCTCCGGATAACGTACGTCCCACTCCGTACGGACCCATTCACCGGCACCGTTGAAGTACACGTCCTTATCACGCCCGTCATGGAAGATTTCGACTTCGAGGTAACCGTTATCGTAGTCTCTTTCCAGGATACGTGCACCGGGGTACATCTGCTCGATCACGGCGGCGATATCGTCAGAGACACCGGGGCGGTCTGCGCCTCCGCCAGGATAAATCTCGTCAGTGACCGGTCTTACTGTACCGTCAGCGAGCACATCCACTTCGATATCGTCATCTCTGCTCTCAAGTTCGAAACGGTAGAAGTCACCGTCCGGAGTCTGGAAGAAGTCAACATCATCAATCCTGTAATCGGCATATTCAGAGGCATTCAGAGCCGACATTACACTCTCGGGGACATCAGCTGTTCTGATTTCAGTCTTGGTGTAGAGCCAGTTTTCAGATGCGTCGAACAACAGCTCACGGCATATACGTCCGTCGATAATCTCAACTTCGGTAAGACCGTCTTCCCTGTCTATATCCACGATGCGGGCATCTGGATAATGGGCCTTGATATACTCTGATATGCCCTGTGCCGGAGTATCGGGGATATAGTCATTGTAGTCATAGTCATCTCCGGCGTCCACTACAGTCTTGACAAGGACACCGTCCTCGGAGTAATACAGATCCACCTCACGGGCGAGGCCGTCGGCATCAGTGCCCTCGACCTCTATGATATAAACGGTCTCGACACCGTCACGCAGAAGCATGTCCACGTCGTCTATGCGCCAATCGGCATATTCGCTGGAGGCGAAGGCATCACGGACAGCCTGAGGAAGCATATCGAACGGTATGTCCGTCTCGGTCATATGCCACTTGCAGCTTCCGTCAAACCATGCCGAGTAGCGGATAGATTCCGAACGTACGGCAGACGCTGTGAAATCAGCCACGAAATAACCGCTTTTCTCCGACCACACTACATCTCTGGCGTCCGGATACCTTTCCAGTAGAGCTGCCTGCAGTTCCTTTTTCACATCATCGTTGACCATGCTTTCCGGACCCTGCTTATTGCAGGAGGTTGTAAAGAGCACTAGGGACAGAATACACCCTGATACAATAAGTTTTAACTTTCTCATAACACTTGGATTTTAATTGTTCGCAAGATTAATGAGGCGTATCCGTTTTTGTGACGGATATATAAAAACGGGGCCTCGCACCGAAGCCCCGTTTTACGTTTCTCAGTATGCGGCTCCTTGTCAGTCGTCAATATCCACAAGGTTGAAATTGTTGTCAAATGTAAGTTCCAGACCGTTTGTCAGATTGACCTCGACCTCCCGGTAACCACGGTCGATGGCGTAGATGGATACTTCCGGGAAATTAGCTTTGACATAATCCGTTATCTGCTGGGGGACTATTCCCTCGGGCAAAGTGGAATACTTGCATTTGACCTCTTTCCACTCTCCGTTGCCGGCAAATTCTATCTTGATGGAATTGGTGAACATCACCTCATAGCTTACCTCCATGAAGTCGCGTTCCTCTTTGGCAAAAGAGACTTTCTGATCGGGAAAATAGGTGTTGATGAACTGCTGTGCGGCCTCAGGCAGCTGATTGAACTGAATAGGACGGTCATTGTCCGCATAAGCTGAGGAGACAGAGAAGAGCAGCATTGAGGCTGCGAGAATCATAAACTTTTTCATGGCTTTACTTTTTTAAAATTAATTACTGTTATTTTATTTCACAGCACAAAGATTATTCACGATTCTGAAATGAATTTAAAATTCCGAAACTTTTTTGGGCCAATGTACAGAAAATCTATGCATCCCTTCACCAAATGCGTAACGCAC
Organism: Candidatus Coprenecus stercoravium; assembly: GCA_019116865.1. Classification (GTDB taxonomy): domain Bacteria; phylum Bacteroidota; class Bacteroidia; order Bacteroidales; family UBA932; genus Coprenecus; species Coprenecus stercoravium. The sequence goes on from DXAW01000089.1 coordinate 28,518, forward strand.
TTCCAGACCGCAGTATCGCTGGATGGCTCCGACAATGGCGAGCCCAAGGCCCAAGGCCCCTTCCCGGCCGCCGCTCTTATAGAAACGCTCGAAGATATGCTCCGCATCCAGCGGCTTCCGGCCGGTATTGGAAATCTCAAGCGTCCGCTCATATATCCTGACACATATCCTGCCTTGCGCCGGAGTATATATAAATGCGTTCTTCAGCAGATTGTTGACAAGCGCGGAGGCCAGTGACTCATTCATTTCCACTTCCAGATTGACAGCCGGTGCCCGGAAATCCACATCAAGTCCCTTGTCCTCGTATATTTCCGAAAATATCTCCACGCTTTCCAACACTACTTTGGGAATGCTGATCCGGGTCTTCTCCGGGAACTGCCCGTTGTCTATCTTGGTCAGCATGAGCAGCGTCCTGTTGAGCTTTACCACAGAACCCAAAGTGCGCTGGATTCCAAGCAGCTCCTCCGTCTGTTTCTGGCTCAGCTCTGTATTGTCTATAAGCCATTCGACCCTATTGCCTATCACCGCCAAAGGAGTCTGAAGCTCATGCGAGGCATTGCCTATGAACTCCTTCTGCGCCTCGAAGGCTTCCTGATAGCGGTTAAGGGCCTTCTCTGCTGCAGCATTGAGCTTGCGGAACTCGGTGATGTCGGTAGGATTGTCCAGAGGAGGATTGCCGCCGCCTATCTTGAGACGGTCAAGCCAGCCTAGAAGCCTGTAAAGCGGCCTTATATTGCGGTAAAATACCAGCATTGTCACTATCATGACCGTTATAAGCAGAAGAACGTACAGCATCACTATCCAGACCAGGGTAGTGTGCATAAGTTCCTGCTTGTCTATAGTGGGAGTATAGGTCTTGAGCAGATAATATTTTCCGTCATCGGTCATGAAGACGGTAGTCAGTATTCTTGAAGGCTCGTAGCCGATCAGCGGAAAATACTGCTCACTGTAGTAGTAACGTATCGACGGGTAATCCTGTACGAACTGTTCTCCGACCGGAATGATGTCGTACATGATGTTGGTTCCGTCATTGGGAGGCAGTTCCCGGCCGGACAGGACTCTTTCTATGACCAGCTCGGTAAACAGGTCCAGAGCGTCATCCGTCTCGTCGTTCACGTCGTCGACGGTCTTGAAATAGAAAAGCGCAGCCCATGCGGCCATAAGAGGCAGTAAGAAAAGCGCCAGCCTGAATGCTATACGGTATATTAGTCTCATTTCCTGACAAGTTTGTATCCGAAGCCGTAAACGGCCTTTATCTCGATGTCTGCGCCTGCCGCACTTAACTTGCGGCGCAGATTCTTGACCTGGGCGTATACGAAGTTGAAATCATCGGCCATGTCAGCGTGGTCACCCCAGACAGCCTCGGCCAGGACGGACTTGTCGACCAGGTGGTTGGGACGCTGCATGAAATACAGCAGGATATCGAATTCTTTTTTCAGCATCTGCACCTCCCGACCGTCGACCTCTACGATACCGTTCTCCGGATAGATAGTCACATTTCCATGCTCAATCGAAAGATTGCCGCCAGTGCGTCCACGACGGAGCACACTGTGTATGCGCGCTTTCAGTTCTGCCATGTGGAAAGGCTTCGGCAGATAGTCATCCGCCCCTTTCTCCAAGCCGTATACCTTGTCATCGAGCGAATCCCTGGCCGATATGATGATGACATTCTCCCTGCGTTTCATGCTCTTGATGTGATCCAGCAGACGCAGACCGCTGCCGTCAGGCAACATTATGTCCAGAAGTACGCAATCGTAAGTATGGCCGGCTATCCGGGCGTCCGCTTCAGCAAAATTACGTGCGGTCTCCACCACATATTTTTCCTCTTCCAGAGCTCTCTGCATCAACTCTCTGAGAGACGGGTCATCCTCTATGATGAGAAGTTTCATAATGTGTTTTCCTCAAAGTCGTTACAAATTTAGCCACGAATTCTGAAAAGAAATCAAAAATTGGCAAATAAAGCCTATATTTGCACCGCATAAGCATCGGGGTGTGGCGCAGTTGGCTAGCGCACCTGCTTTGGGAGCAGGGGGTCGAAGGTTCGAGTCCTTTTACCCCGACGGAGCATCAAGCAGTTACAGTCTCTGTAGCTGCTTTTGTTTTGCCCTTGAATGATGCTTTACGGGACTTATGACGCATTTATGTTAGCAGATATGTTAGCAAAATATCATGTTAACTACCTCTGTATAAGTGATTTACTACAAATCAAAGAGACTAAGTAACGGAGAATTTCCATTGATGCTGAAAATCACCAAGGCAGGTAAAAGAAAGTATGTATCAGAAAATAATACTTGACCTCCAGCATACAAAATCACTTGGGAATAAAGAAATTTACGTCTACTCCCACACAGATGGCTTGAAGTTTCTCCCATGCAGGACAGCAGATACTACAGGAGAAACTCATCTGAAGTACTGCTCCAATTATCAAACATGCTCATCAACTCCTTCAACATCATTTAACCGTCCCTCCCTATATGTCAATTCATCCATTATGGTAAGATATTTTACGCAGATTTTATTTGCTATGTTATATTAATGTTATATATTTGCATTATTAAATATAACAAAAATATGGAGACAATCGCATTAGATAGAAAGCAAACAGCCTTCAGGCTCAGGAAAGACCTGCTTGAAAGGCTTAAAATTGAGGCCAGAAAGGAGAACAGGAGCCTGAACAACTATGTGGAGAGTGTCCTGATGGATGTTGTCTACAGGTCACCTAATGATGAGACTCTTGCTGCCATGAAAGAGGCCAAGGAGGGCAGGAATCTTGAAAAACTTAATTTGGATACATTCGGGGACTATGTGAAATCTTTGGAATAGCGGGGTATGTGGGAATTGAGAATAACAAAGCAGTTCAAGAAAGATTTGAAGAAATATCAGAACAGGGCAGACAAGATAGCCAGTCTTTCTGTCGTCCTGAGTATGCTGCAGGAAACAGGCACTGTGAGTAGCGAACATAAACCTCATATGCTTGCCGGGGAATACAAAGGCTTTATGGAGTGCCATGTGGAAAATGACTTACTCCTGATTTGGCTTGACAAGACTGAACATATCATCAAATTGGTAAGATTAGGCACTCACTCTGAACTGTTCAGGTGAGATATTATCCATTACAAATTAATTAAAATATTGAACCTATCTTGGCTTCACATGAGATGTAAACCAAATAGGGCGGGAACTAAAGAAAGTTCAATATCTGCTTGATTTAAAGTAAAATAGTATCAGTACGTCATACTGACACTACTGCTTTGGGAGCAGGGGGTCGAAGGTTCGAGTCCTTTTACCCCGACGGAGCATCAAGCAGTTACAGTCTCTGTAGCTGTTTTTGTTTTGCCCTTGGATGATGCTTTACTGCTATTTATGCCTAGTTCGCAAATGATGTGTGAGGAAAGTGACTCCCATACTGGGGGTATTTCCAATTTTTGAGTTGTATTATTGTATAACTTTTGTATTTTTGCAGCATGAAAAGGATAATCGCATACAAGGGGTACTATGCCGAATTTATGGCAAAGTTATCGGAGCAGGAGAGGAAGAAGATATTGCGTGCGTTGCTGTTGTTTGAGACGGAGGACAAGATACCGCATCATTACATCAAGTTCATAAGGGACGGGGTATACGAGTTTAGGGTGAACTATGGAAACAATGAGTTCCGGCTGTTCTTCACCTATGACGGAGATACGATAGTC
>DXAW01000009.1 GCA_019116865.1 Candidatus Coprenecus stercoravium
CCTGCTGAGGGGCCTGCCTGAGCAGCGCGGGCCATATCCTCGGAGGCGGCGTGCCATGCGTTGTTCAGGGCCTCGGTGGCTCGGTCGATATCTGCGATGTTCTGCGACTTGTGAGCCTCCTTGAGCTGACCGAGAGCATTCTCTATGGCACCCTTCTTGTCAGCGGGAATCTTATCGCCGTACTCCTTGAGGTTCTTCTCGCTCTGGAAGATAAGGGCATCGGCACCGTTGATCTTGTCGATCTTCTCACGCTCGGCCTTGTCTGCCGCCTCATTGGCCTTGGCCTCGTCACGCATCCTCTTGATCTCGTCCTCGCTCAGTCCTGAAGAAGCCTCGATACGTATCTTCTGCTCCTTGCCGGTAGCCTTATCCTTTGCGGACACATTCAGGATACCGTTGGCATCGATATCAAAGGTAACCTCGATCTGAGGGATTCCACGGGGGGCGGGGGTGATGCCGTCGAGGTGGAAGCGGCCGATGGTCTTGTTGTCACGGGCCATAGAGCGCTCGCCCTGGAGGACGTGAATCTCTACCGAAGGCTGGTTGTCCGATGCGGTGGAGAATACCTCCGACTTACGGGTAGGTATAGTGGTGTTGGCCTCGATCAGCTTGGTCATCACACCGCCGAGGGTCTCGATACCCAGGGACAGAGGGGTCACATCCAGCAGGAGGACATCCTTCACGTCACCGGCGAGGACACCGCCCTGGATAGCAGCACCGACGGCCACTACCTCATCAGGGTCGACACCCTTGTTGGGAGCCTTTCCGAAGAACTTCTCTACTATCTGCTGGATAGCGGGGATACGGGTCGAACCACCGACAAGCAGCACCTCGTCTATATCGGACACCTTCAGACCGGCATCGGCGACTGCCTTGCGGCAAGGCTCGATAGTCCTCTGAATCAAGTCGTCGCAGAGCTGTTCGAACTTAGCGCGGGTAAGAGTCCTTACCAGGTGTTTGGGCACACCGTCCACTGGCATGATATAAGGCAGGTTAATCTCTGTTGAAGTCTGGCTGGAAAGCTCAATCTTGGCTTTCTCGGCAGCCTCCTTCAGTCTCTGAAGGGCCATGGGGTCTTTCCTCAGGTCCACACCGGGATTGTCGTTCATGAACTCAGTAGCCATCCAGTCGATAATCCTGTGGTCGAAGTCATCACCGCCGAGGTGGGTATCACCGTTGGTGGATTTCACTTCGAAGACACCGTCACCGAGCTCCAGAATGGAGATATCGAATGTACCGCCGCCGAGGTCGTAGACGGCCACCTTCATATCGTTCTTCTTCTTGTCCATACCATAGGCCAGTGCGGCTGCGGTAGGCTCGTTGATGATACGCTTTACCTTCAGGCCTGCGATTTCACCGGCCTCCTTTGTGGCCTGCCTCTGAGAGTCGCTGAAGTAAGCGGGCACAGTGATGACTGCCTCGGTCACCTCCTGTCCGAGATAGTCCTCGGCAGTCTTCTTCATCTTCTGAAGAATCATAGCCGAAATCTCCTGAGGAGAATAGAGACGGCCGTCGATATCGACACGGGCAGTGCCGTTGTCACCGCGCACCACCTTATAAGGCACACGGGATATCTCGTTCTGAACCCTGTCATAAGGCTCACCCATAAATCTCTTGATAGAGAAAATGGTCTTGTAAGGATTGGTGATTGCCTGCCTCTTGGCCGGATCGCCTATTTTTCTCTCACCGTTGTCGGTGAACGCCACTACTGAAGGAGTGGTCCTCTTGCCCTCGCTGTTGATAATCACAGCAGGCTCGTTACCTTCCATCACTGCTACGCAGGAGTTGGTAGTTCCAAGGTCTATTCCAATAATCTTTCCCATAATTCTATATTTTTTAATTTTTTTCTACAATTGACGCCGCCTGATTTTCAAGCGGCCGATTATGTCATCAACGAAGATTATGCCAAATAAAAGCGACTGACAACATGTCATATTGGAATTGTGATAATTATTGTATTCCTTTGCAGTCTGTATTACTGAATCACCAAACTGAACAATATGTCCTCAGAAGGCAAAGTCAGGGTAATGACTACCCACAGACTATTGGAAATGAAAGAGAAAGGCGAGAAAATCGCCATGCTCACAGCATATGACTACACATCGGCCAGCATAGTGGACGAGGCCGGAATAGATATAATTCTGGTCGGTGACTCCGCAGCCAACGTCATGGCAGGACACGAGACCACCCTGCCGATTACCATCGACCAGATGATCTATCACGCCCAGAGCGTAATGCGGGCAGTTAAGAATCCGCTGGTAGTTGTGGACATGCCGTTCGGCTCCTACCAGGGCAATTCAAAAATGGCTGTCAGCAACGCAATACGCATAATGAAAGAATCAGAGGCCGATGCAGTGAAAATCGAGGGCGGTATGGAGATTCTGGAATCCGTGGAAAGGATTCTCTCCGCCGGCATTCCGGTCATGGGCCATCTCGGACTGACCCCTCAGTCCATACACAAGTTCGGCACATACGCAGTCAGGGCGAAAGAGGAGGAAGAGGCGGCCAAACTGCTTCAGGACGCCATCGCCCTTGAAAATGCAGGTTGCTTCGCTCTGGTACTGGAGAAAATCCCGGCATCCCTCGGGAAAAAGGTAGCTGAGACATTGAAAATCCCGGTAATAGGAATAGGTGCAGGCAAATATGTGGACGGACAGGTACTCGTAATGCACGACATGCTCGGACTGACAACCCAGTTCTCCCCCAGGTTTCTGCGCCGCTATGCCAATGTTCACGACACGTGCCTTGAGGCGTTCAAGCAATATATCCACGATGTAAAGGCCTGTGACTTCCCCAATGACAACGAGCAGTACTGATTACTCATCCGTCTATCGGAAACTTCCGCAGGAAGAGTACGACGACATCGCTTCGCGCATCCTCTATGAGGACAATCATGTCCTGGTTTTCAACAAGCGGTCCGGAGAGATAGTCCAGGGAGACAAGACAGGAGATGAGCCGCTGCCGGAGACACTCAAAGCATTCATCGCCGCAAGAGACGGCAAGCCCGGCAAAGTATTCATGGGCGTACCGCACAGGCTGGACAGACCTGTGAGCGGAGCAGTAATCATGGCGAAGACATCCAAGGCCCTGGAAAGACTCTCCCGTGAATTCAGGGAAGGAGGTGCCGGCAAGACCTACTGGGCTTTGGTCGAGCACTGTCCTGAGCCTGCCAGTGGAGAGATACGGTCATGGCTCTCCCGCAACGAGAAGCAGAACAAATCATACTCGTCCTCAACCCCGAGGCCTGGTGCGAAGGAGGCCGTACTGCGGTACAGACTGCTCAAACCCACCAGAAATTATTTTCTCGTCGAAGTGCAGCTGCTGACAGGCCGGCATCACCAGATACGCTGCCAACTCGCATCCATCGGATGTCCTATAAAAGGAGACCTCAAATACGGAGCCAGAAGATCCAATCCTGACGGCAGCATATCCCTGCACGCCAGACAGGTCACATTCATGCATCCTACACGGAAGGAAGCGGTAACCGTCACCGCCCCTACTGCAATGGAACAGATGTAGGACTAATATCGCACTGTCTGACAATATTCATTATAGATTTCAAGCACATCCTCCACATACCGCAGAGTCTCCCGCCCGTCGAACTTTCCATGACGGAGAAAATCCGCATCCTCATAATATTCCCTCTGACTCATCAACGGGATAGACCCGGACACATCTTCCCAGCTTTTTCCGTTCCGTCCTATGCTGTCCGTAAAATTTATACAATCCCTCATCCTGCTCTCTCCTGCATTATATGCGGCCAGGGTAAAGCACACCAGATCCGCTGAATCCAGTCCCATCTTCCGGTAATGCCGCTGTATCTGCCTAAGGTACAGCACTCCGGCCTTCACATTCTCCTTTGGGTTAAAAAGATCTGTCACACCGTAAACCGCTGCCGTAGAACGCTTGACCTGCATCAGGCCTACGGCGCCGCGGCGGGAACAGGCCCCCATGGAAAAACGGGACTCCTTGAATATCACAGCGGAAAGCAGCCTCCAGTCCCAGCCCAGCAACGCACTATTGGCCTTGACAATACCGTCATACGGAGATATTGTTCCACGCTCCTTTACAGCCGGGAAAAAACGTCTCTCCATACCGGCATACTCCTCTCCTTTCGTAATAAGTCCGAGCCATCTGTTTATCTGATACAGCAAAGCCTTGTCCTCACTGCGTGTCACCCATGAATAATCCCTGAACTGCATACTGGACGAGACACAGGAGGCATACGGCTCCGGTATCGTATCGGACGCCAGTACGGCCACCACATCCACCTCTCCGTCCAGAAGCATTTTCCAGGAATCCTCATGCCGGTATATTCCGGCGAAATTCATCTCACGTCCGAGAGAATCGGCGAAGCCCGTAAGTAATGTGTACTGAAAACCTGTCAGATACCCCTTATTAGAATACATTCCGCTCTTGATATTGATAAAAGCCGTAAGAGGGTCCCTTTCAGGCGACAACACGCCGGGAGTCATATCGCAGGACGGTGCGGAGCATCGCCTGAGCAAACAGCCTGCCGCAAAAATCAATATAATCACGGATATGATCCTGAAGCTCCTGGCCATCCGCTTATTCTATGTAGAAAGGCCAGTGAATACCCACTTTGAATCCGAGCCGGGGCTTTATATAATGGTAAGCCGAGAACATCATTCCGCCATCAGGCCAGTACTGGCCTACATTGACTACCTTCAAGAATACGTTGACCCTCTTCCACTGCATATTGAGGAACACGTCGAAATAAGGATTGTTGCCCAGCTGCTCGTGTGTCTGAAGCTGGAACACGCCCAATGCCGGGTTATATGCCGGGGCATAGTACAGAGTATTGAGCCTGGCGTCTGTTCCCAGCTGAAGGGTCAGCACTCTCTTGACGGCCTCTATCTCCAGATAGTAACGGATATGGAATGTCAGCATAGGCAACGGCAGCACGCTCTTGTTCGACGAGTACTGGAAAAGCACCTCGTTGTCCAGATGGAACCACCACACCTTGAAATCCTTTCTCAGTGACGCACTTATGACATTGATGAGGCCGGTATTCTGACGGGCTATGCCGAGGGTATCGTGATACAGGTAGTTGTTCACAAGACCGTACCTGAATTCCGCCTCCAGTTTCCATTTGGGAACGGACAGCGACGCCTCCACCGTAGTCGTGGACGTCTTGCCGAAATCATTGTCCCACACATAATGGTTGGAATAGTAATGCTGGGAGAACCAGTCAGGCTCCTGCAGCGAAGTATTGAACCTGCCGCTCAGAGTTATAGGCTCTGTTTTATCAGCAAACGGATAGAATGAGAAATCCACATGGGCATCCACCTCAAAGTCATTCATATAATACCCCAGGAAACTGTATCTGGCATTCGCACCCCAGTTGAGATATTTCTTGTACTGCCCTCCCGCACCCGCATATACATAAAGATTGTGCTGGTGGATATTACTGTTGCCGGAAAGGAACATGTCCGGACGGAAGGCATATATGCTGTTGTACTGATACCCTACTCCTCCGCTGATTTCAGACACCACTGCGTCACGGGCCCAGGGCTGAATTTTAAAGAACAGCTTGTTGTCCACTGTAAACATGCGTGATGAGTCCGCCGACGCAGTAGGATTGATATAGAACGCATTGTTGTAGAAGCTGCGTCCCACTTCATCCGTAATATTGTCGGTATAATATCGGTAATACCGCGACACTTCGCCTATGTGGCCCACTGTCAGCATCGGGCCCAGTCCCTTGTTGCCGAAAAGCAGAGAATCCGCCAGCCATTCGTAAATCTCATCCTGCGTCGGAGGCAGAAGAGTATCCTTGACGGACAGTCTCAACAGGGAATCCGCCACGGCCTTCGCTATGGAGTCCATACGCAACTGGAGAGAATCGACAACGGGGACACTTAATGAATCCGCTGTCACTGAGTCCACGGCTGATAAAGAATCCATAGCCGGTTCCGCAGGCAAAAGCGTATCCGCAGGTATAGCAGATATCGAATCCGGAACGGACAATGCCATGGAATCGACAGCCATGGAACTGCTGTCCACAGGCGGTGTCAGCGCAGCCTGTACCGCTGCGTCCACCGCAGCCTCATAGGCCTTCATCCGCAACTGATACAACGAGTCTACCTTGACGGCAAGAAGAGAGTCCTCTTCCATCGCCCTTCTCAAACGGGCGGACTTTGACTCAAGGGATATATTGTACGAATGATCTATGAAGAAAGTGTTACGGGACAGCTTGTTGTGCGCATTCTGCAAATTGACTGCTATAGTCTTGGCATCCACGACCGTATCCCTTACCATAAATGAATCCTGAATACCACCGTTCTCCTGACGGTCCACATTGTGATGAATAAATCCGGCGTTCATCACATAGTTGCGGCCCAGATAGTTGGTGGAGAACTCCAGGGAATTGTTGGCTGTCTCCTCGTTTTCCAGCATTCCGGCAGCCTTCCAGCCTTGAAAAAGCACGGCTACATTCCACTCAGGAGTGATATTCTGAGTGTGCATGAAACGGACATTGGTCTCCTCTTTGTCCTTGAATGCGAAAAGAGTACCCCAATACGCCAGCTCCGTGTAAGGCGCCTTGGTATTGAAGAACGGCAAATCCTCAGGAGTATGCGAGTACGTCAGATACGGAGCATAGGCCTTGAAAATATCGAACTTGCGCCGTTTGAAAAAATTCACATTCTGCGTAGCCGAACCCACCGTACCAAGATATACGGCATCTATATCTTCCTTATAGAAAGGATATTCAGTATACCAGTCGTTGAAAGTGGTGTCGATATCCGCATGCTTGTAGTCATTGACATACGGGCCGGTATTCCAGGACAGCATCCGCAGATAATACAGACTGTCGGGCAGGAAACCTGTTTCCAGCACTCTGGGCTTTGACAAGCGTATACTGTCACGGACAGACTTGACACTGTCACGTACGTGATGCACGCTGTCCTTATAAGCCTGCTTTATCGAGGCCAGACTGTCCAGATATGCGTCCTTGCGCATCCTGGCACTGTCCTTCGCCATCTGTTTAAGCTGCCTCTTAGTGTACACGATGACCGAATCCGATGCGGATGTGTCCGGCGCGGACACAGTATCCATGAGCGGCAGCGTATCAGCAACAGCTACGGAATCCGCAAATAAAGAATCCGAAAGTGTAGAATCCGGAAGTATTGAATCTCGTATAGGCAGCGAGTCAGGGATTGACAAAGAATCCGCCAATGTATCCGGTGCCGGACAGAGAGTCCTTGCGGCATAAGGCCCGGACATGCCTCTGACAATATACGCCGAACACGGCAGCATCACCATGATGACGCATGCACAAAGTATGTCCCGAAACCTTTTCCTCTTCATAAGCCGCAAATATAGCGATTTTCCTAATCATTTTCCTAAATTTGCCCCCGTATGGAAAAAATCAGACGACTATTTGAAGAATATTCAGATGTCCGTGAGTACGGCATCCTTCCCCTGCCCTCGTCGGGAGGCGACCGGAGATACTACCGCATCCGCTGGAGCAAAGGCAGCTGCATAGCCGCTTACGGCACTGACATAAAAGAAAATTCTGCATTCCTGTATATGGCGGATCACTTCCACAATGCAGGACTGCCTGTTCCTGAAATATTTGCCGTAAGCCGGGACCGCCTATGCTACCTGCAGGAGGACCTTGGGGACACAACTCTCTTCAACGCAGTCTCCTCCGGACGGGATAAAGGCATCTACTCAGACGGAGAAATATCCCTGCTGCGCCGGGCCGTAGAGGCACTGCCGTCTTTCCAGTTCAAAGGAGCCGAGGGAATGGATTTCTCCATGTGCGCACCTGTCAGCCGGTTTGACAGGACTTCAGTGATGTTCGACCTCAATTATTTCAAATACTGCTTTCTCAAGCCTTCGGGACTGGAGTTTGACGAGACCGCTCTCGAAAATGACTTCGACCGGATGTGCGGCAAGCTTCTTGCCTGCTGCGGAGACACTTTCATGTACAGGGATTTTCAGAGCCGCAATATAATGGTGCTACCCGACGGCTCGCTCCGCTTCATTGACTTCCAGGGAGGGCGCAAAGGGCCCGTCCACTACGATCTGGTCTCATTTATATGGCAGGCCAGGGCACGCTACAGCCCTGAACTTAAAAACGAGCTGACCGAAGCCTATTTAGACGCACTCTCAGAATACACTGATATAGACAGAGAAAAATTCAATGCCGAACTGAGACACTTCGCCCTGTTCCGCACACTCCAGACTCTCGGAGCATACGGATTCAGAGGGATGTATGAGCGCAGACCGCATTTTATCGAAAGCATACCCTACGCAATGGACAATATCGCCGGACTGCTCTCGGAGCCATTCGACGAATATCCCTGCCTGAGCGACGTGCTGCTGCGTCTCGTCCCTATATTCAGACACAAAGACACGCACAATGACGGCAAGCTCCACATCAGGATATTCAGTTTTTCCTACAAAAACGGCATTCCGGAAGACAGCAGCGGCAACGGAGGCGGCTATGTCTTCGACTGCCGCGGACTGCCAAATCCGGGACGTCTGCCGGAATACAGGTGTCTTACCGGGCTTGACGGGCCGGTGGTTGAATATCTCTCGAAATTCCCGGAAACAGAGACTTTTGCCGGGCACACTGCCGCACTTGCCGATATGCACATCGGGAACTATCTGGACAGAGGTTTCTCCGACCTCATGTTCAGTTTCGGATGCACCGGCGGACGGCACCGCTCCGTATATTTTGCGGAAAAGCTGACGGAGCATATCCGGAACAGATACGGTGACAGGCTGGCAATCAGTCTGTGCCACAGAGAACAGGATATTCGGAAAACTTTCTGAAAGACATGACAGCCACAGCTATGATACTTGCAGCCGGACTCGGTACACGGCTGCGTCCTATTACGGACTCTATGCCGAAAGCCCTCGTTCCATACAGAGGCGTCCCCATGATAGAAAGCCTTATCCTCCGGCTAAAAGCAGAAGGATTCAGCCGCATCGTCATCAACGTGCATCACTTTGCGGACATGATTGAGGACTACATCCGCTCCAGAGACTGCTTCGGAGCGGATATCTCATTTTCAGATGAACGCAACCTGCTGCTGGACACAGGAGGAGGCATAAGACATGCCGCAATGAACGGCCTGCTGGACGATGGTCCGGTACTGGTACACAATGTGGACATCATATCCGATATCAGCCTTTCCGGATTCTACGAACAGGCATGCGGCCTCATGCGGACAGACACTGGTACCGTGGCAGCCCTGCTTGTAAGCGGCCGTAGTTCATCCCGCTACCTGCTCACCGACCCGGAGGGCCGGCTCCGTGGCTGGACCTACCCGGCCAAAGGCCTCGTAAAAGGCGTGGAACCGTCAGACATCCCGTCCCTTACACCACTTGCTTTCAGCGGCATACACATCATCTCCCCCGAGATTGTGTCCTTAATGGAGGATTGGCCCGACAAATTCTCAATCATCGATTTCTACCTAAGCATAGCCTCCACTCATACCGTACAGTGTATCAATGCCCCGGACGGAGCTGAGATCACAGACATCGGAAAACTGTCCCGGCTGCATTAACACCGTCCCTTAATTCACCTTCAGTGTCTTGTCAGGAGAGACACGGGAGATGAAGAGCGACGGCACCGTCATAATCAGAAGCATCAGGGCGAAAGCCGCTACATCAACGGCCATGATATGCAGGAGATTCAGGTCCACCGGTACGAAATTGACAAAATAATTCACTGGATTGAGCGTCAGCGGCTTGAGCCACTTCTGCACGGACAGCAGCACTATGGAGACAACATTTCCCCACAGCATACCTTTCAACACTATCGCACCGCCCCTGTATATGAATATCTTGCATATACTTGAAGTTCTCATTCCCAAAGACTTGAGAAGTCCTATCATCGATATCCGCTCAAAGAGAATTATCAAAAGACCGGAAATCATATTGAAACCGGCCACGGCCATCATTAGCGCCATCACTACCAGCACATTAAGATCCAGCAGTGCCAGCCAGTCAAAAAGTCCGGGATATATTTCCGAAATCTTACGCAGCACCACCGCATCATCAGACGGCTTGTCCTGAGTCATTATTATCTCCCCTATCTCATTGTACACCGCATCCCTCCTTTTGTCCGAAACCTTACCGCCGCCCCCCTCCAATGCGATTTCCAGACAGGACGACTCGTGTCCCAACCAACCGTTCAACCTACGTATCTGCCTTATATCCACCAGCGCCATCCTCTCGTCGATATCTTCCAGCTGCACATCGTACAGTCCAGATATTTCCAACCTGCGGGCCCTCACCTGGTCTCCTACAAAATAAACGGTCATACGGTCTCCCACCTCAAGCCCCAGCAATGAAGCCAGCCGATTGGATATAAGCACCTGGCCGCTCATCCTCGGCCCGGAGAAATCCGGAAGAACGCCCTCGGTAAGATAATCCGCAAAAAACTCCATGGAATATGCAGAGTCCACGCCCTTGAACATCAGTCCGTAAACATCCTTACCGGACTTTATCATTCCCGGCCTGTAAGCCGCTTCACTTACTGATTTTACTTCCGGGAGACTGCGGATCGCCGACAGATAAGAGAGATCGGCACGCAACGGATAGACGTCAGTCATATAGTCGGCACCCGGAGCCGTCATCAGAATCTCCCCTGTAAAACCGGCTGCCCTTTTCCCTATCTCCTTTCTGAAACCGCCGGATATGGCTACCGCCGCTATTATCACGCCGATACTTATCGCCACAGACACACAGGCGATGATATTGCCGGTGGAACTGAGTCCGCGTCCTCTTATTTTTTTGGCGATAAATAAATTTAAATTCATATCTTTGCGGTCCAAACCCTGCAAAGGTAAACATTTTTCGCGGAAATAGCTCAGTTGGTAGAGCGTCGGCTTCCCAAGCCGAAGGTCGCGGGTTCGAACCCCGTTTTCCGCTCACACAAAAACATACAGAGCCACAGACCGCAGCACTCCAGCCGGCGGTCTTTTTTTATCCAATCTCAAGAACTTCCAAATGGAAACGGGGTTCAGCCAAGACCTTCTCCCTCCTTCGGAGGGCCGGGGTGGATACTAAAAGGCGCGGGTACACTCGCGCTGATTTCGAGTCCGAAGACGAGAAATCAGTGTGAGTTCGAACCCCGTTTTCCGCTCAAGAAAAAACACAGACCGCAGCACTCCAGCCGGCGGTCTTTTTTTTTTACCCAATCTCAAGAACGCAAGACATTTGTACTTTATTGACCGGACTTGTCCTGACACGTCTCCGACAGTTTCCTGCGATACGCATCAAGACGTTTTTTCCACGCCCGCTGACGCTTTCTTCGCTCGGCCTCTTTCCTCGCCAAATACTCATCGTATCGCTTCTCCAGATAATTGTCCGCCATGATTAATAATTTTTCGGTAAAATTAACAATTTTCGAGCCGGCGACACACCTGCCCAGAAATATCACCACCCATAAAGCACCTTACAATTCGCCAAGTCGCTGATATACTGACACATACCTTTAACACAGTTGCGGTATGCCCTGAAAAAACAGACCATACCGCAACCTATATCCGCAATAATCACTGATTGACAAAGAGTTATGCACTACATCGGTGCTTTATGGCCAGAGAACGCCGATAGTCAATAGGACATCAAAGCAGGGTGATGACTGCCAGGGAGGAGACAGAGATGACAGCCCAGAGGGAGATGCCGAGCAGGAACGGACGGATTCCAACCTCCTTGACGCTCTTAATCGAGAGCCCGCACCCTATCAGGAAAAGTGTCGCACCCAGAGCGTGTTTCGCACATCCGGCAATCCCTGCGGAAATCTTCTCCGGTATGCCCAGCCAGGTATTGGCCAGCATGGCGGCTATGAACAGGAAGATGAACCAGGGAACGGATATCTTCTTGCCTTTTTTCTTGAAGATAAATGTGGTGGCGATGGCCATGGGTATAATCCAGAGGGCACGGGTCAGCTTGACGGTCGTGGCCACTTTCAGGGCCTCCTCGCCGTAGGCGGCACCGGCACCTACCACCGAGCTGGTATCGTGAATCGCTATCGCCGCCCATGTGCCGAACTGCTCCTGCGACAGACCCACGAGATGACCGATCGCCGGGAATATCAGCAGGGCCACTGCATTGAGCACAAAGACCGTCACCATGGACAGAGTCGTCTCATTGTCATCAGCGTCTATTATAGGCGCCACCGCCGCTATAGCACTTCCGCCGCATATAGCCGTACCGGAGGAAATCAGATAGGAATTGTTCCGAGAGAGCCTGAATACCCGGCCCAGCAGAGTACCGATAACCATCACGCCCACTACCGAGACTATCGTAAAGAGCATTCCGTCCTTGCCCGACTCCACGGCTGAATACAGATTCATACCGAAACCGAGGCCCACAACAGAGGCCTGCAACAGGTACTTCGAGACCTTTTTTGTAAACACAGGGAAGGGTGAGCCGAGAGTCACGGCCAAAGCGATACCGGCCAGCAGGGCTACCGCCGTCGGCAAGAAAAATGATGCAATGAAAAGAGCCGTGAAAAGAATCCGGGCCTTCCACTGACGCACTGAAACAGCTCCCATAGCCGAGTCAGGCACTTTTGTGGTTTCTGATGTTACCGATGATGAATGTTCGGTCGGTATTGCTGTATTGTATGATACATTCACGGTTGATACTGCCGATGCGTTTGAAGATGTCAGCTCGGCAGACGTTGCTGATGGTATTGATGGTGTTGCTGTTGTTTTCATGCCGCAAAACTACAACACCCGCCGCAACCCTCCACAACACACTTCCTTATACGCTATAACCTCCCGTTATACCCTCTGACCGCACGTTCCCCTGCCCCACCTCTGAAGAAGCCATACAACCTCAAAATACGTAAAATTGCCACTATGCATTTTCGTTTTATTATAACTATTTAACTATTAGCTTATTTCTTTTCCCCAAAAATGCAAGAAGACCAGAAATTGCTGAAAAACCAGCCTTTTTCGAAGCTTCTTACATTTTGCTATTCTTCATAATACTGGTATACAAGCATATATTACTCAACTAAAATGTATAGTGATATTTGGAGACGATGAATGAAGCATGGGCTATCTAGAAAAGGACTATCGGGAAGAGGTGTGGCGGAGGAGGAAGTGGTGGAAGCGGGCGTTGAGACCGGAGAACTCGCCGGGGCGGACGACGGTGGCGAACTCGCGGGGCATGTCTATGCCGTCTATGTCCACGATACGCAGGGAGCCGTCTGCAAGCTCTCGGTGCAGGGCGATGACCGAGACAATGGCCATAGTGTCGCTGTTGCGGACATAGGACTTGATGGCCTCGGTGCTGCTGAGTTCAATGACCACATTGAGATCATCTACACGGAGACCGTGCTGGCCGAGCGCATTTTCGACAATCTCCCGGGTGCCGGAGCCTTTCTCACGCAAGACAAGCGGGATAGTGCGAAGCTCGTCCACTGTGACCGAATCCACGGACGCATACCTGCCATGAGTTCCGGCCACCAGCACCAGCTCGTCAGCCATTAGATGTTCGTAGTGCAGCAACGGACGGCGCGAGGCATTTTCCACGAAACCTATATCGACAGTCCCGTCACGCAGCCACTGTTCCACATTTTCACTGTTGCCCGACAGCATAGAAACCTCGACTCCGCCGGAAATCTCCATAAACGAGGCAAGCACCGGCGGTAACAGGTACATTGCTATAGTCGTGCTGGCTCCTATCGAGAGCTTGCCCCGCCCGGTCTGGGCCAGCAGGTCCATGTCGTATTCCAACCTCTGATAGTCGGACAGTATCCGCTCGGCATGAGACAGCAGCAGTTCTCCGGCCTTGGTCAGGGACACACCCGAAGCACCGCGCACAAAGAGCGGCACTCCGAAACGCCCCTCCAGCTCACCGATATGACGGCTCACGGCCGGCTGGGTGATACTGAGAGCGGCGGCGCATTTGGAAAAACTCAGAGTCTTGACCGCAGTGACAAACACCCTTAGACGGAATTCATCCATACCGAGATATCAAATTACAGAAGTTACATGACACGGTGAACCTCGTTGCCCTCCACATAGATGGCCGTAAACGGACGGGCCGGGCAGAGATTCTCGCAGGCTCCGCATCCGATACACCTCTCTGTATTAATAGCGGGCACCATCAGTTCCTTACCGTCATTACCTTCCTCCCGGCCGCCACGGTGACGCCGGTGCCCCTTCAGCG
>DXAW01000090.1 GCA_019116865.1 Candidatus Coprenecus stercoravium
CTTTCCCTCACGGTACTGGTTCACTATCGGTCTTCCGGCCGTATTTAGCCTTGCGGGATGGGCCCCGCAGATTCAGACAGGGTTCCTCGTGCCCCGCCCTACTCAGGTGGTCGTTTGCTCCTCCGATCTCCTACGCGTACGGGCCTGTCACCCTGTGCCGGGCTCCTTTCCAGAAGCTTCCGCTTATGATCAGAAGAACGCGGTACGACTCCTACAACCCCACGGCTGCCGTAACAGCCGCGGTTTGGGCTCTTTCCCTTTCGCTCGCCACTACTCGGGAAATCGATCTTTCTTTCTTCTCCTCCAGGTACTAAGATGTTCCAGTTCCCTGGGTTCGCGCTGGCGCGGACGAGCTTCACTCGTCCGGGTTACCCCATTCGGATACGTGCGGATCAAGTCCTGTTGGCGGATCCCCGCACATTTTCGCAGCTTACTGCGTCCTTCTTCGCCGCCGGAAGCCTAGGCATCCTCCGTTCGCCCTTGTAACTTCTCTCGATATGATTTCGTATTCGTCTCGTATTTGGTTCAATTGCAGTCCCATTAAAATTTTACTCTTAACAGACTTTCTTAACCTGTATACTTTTTACCTCGTTATCTCTCTCAGTCTTTTCAATGAACTACCCGTTTTTCTCAAACGGGCTGCAAATATACGGACTAATTTTTAACCACCAAATTTTTTTGAATATTTTTTACAAAATTTTTACAAAAATTTTTCTTCGATTTTATCAACTATCTGATTATAAATGACTTCTGCATAAAGAATTTTTTCATCAAATTTTTTCAAAAAATTTTTGGCTACATTTGCTTTTCGAAACCAAACCATTCCTAATACTTATGAACGAAGAAAAGAAAAAAGTCTCCCTTCCAGAAAACGCATTCCGGGAACTTAAACCGGGAGAGAATTACCAGCCGCTTCTGAAACCTGACCAAGTGTATCCGGAAGTGACCGTATGGTCCGTCACCATCGGACTTGTGATGACCATTATCTTCTCAGCGGCCGCAGCCTTCCTCGGACTGAAAGTAGGCCAGGTGTTCGAGGCTGCCATACCTATATCTATAATAGCAGTCGGTCTGTCAAGCGCATTCAAACGCAAGAACGCACTGGGAGAAAATGTCATTATCCAATCTATCGGAGCATGCTCGGGCGTCATAGTCGCCGGAGCTATCTTCACACTTCCCGCTCTGTACATCCTGCAGGACAAATATCCGGAACTGACTGTGGATTTCTCCAAGATATTCCTCAGCTCGCTAATCGGAGGTGTCCTTGGCATCCTTCTGCTGATTCCGTTCCGGAAATACTTTGTCAAGGAGCAGCACGGCAAATACCCCTTCCCTGAAGCCACCGCCACCACTCAGGTACTGGTCAGCGGCGAGTCCGGCGGCAAAGGCGCCAAGACTCTCCTCCTCAGCGGATTGGTCGGAGGTCTATACGACTTTATCGTGTCCACTTTCGGATGGTGGTCAGAGGTATTCACATCAAGAGTACTGCCCTGGGGTGAGCAGGTGGCCACAAACGCCAAGCTCCTGCTCAAAGTCAATGTCGGAGCCGCCGTGCTAGGACTAGGCTACATCATCGGTCTCAAATACTCCTTTATCATATGCTGCGGCTCGTTCCTGGTATGGCTGATAATCATACCGCTGATGAACCTGCTGTTCGGAGACAGCGTAGTGGATCTGATGAACTCAGGTATCACAGCCACTGTAGGCTCCATGTCCCCCGAGGAGATTTTCACCAACTACGCACGTCATATCGGCATCGGAGGCATCGCCACCGCCGGCATTATCGGCATCATCAAGTCCGCCGGCATCATTAAATCCGCTTTGGGTCTGGCCGGCAAAGAGTTCAAAGGGAAGAAAGGAGGTGCGGACCAGGAGACGATAAGGACTCAGAAAGACCTGTCGATGAAAATCATAATCATCGGCCTTGTCATCACTCTGGCCCTGATGTTCGTATTCTTTTACTTCGGAGTTCTGGACAACCTATGGCACGCCGTCATAGCCCTGCTAGTAGTCGCCGCCATAGCGTTTCTGTTCACAACTGTCGCCGCCAACGCCATAGCCATCGTAGGCTCCAATCCAGTCAGCGGCATGACACTGATGACTCTGATCCTGGCATCAATCATACTGGTGGCGGCCGGACTCAAAGGCACATCAGGCATGGCTGCGGCCTTGATTATCGGAGGAGTTGTCTGCACGGCTCTATCTATGGCTGGAGGTTTCATAACTGACTTGAAGATAGGATACTGGATAGGAACCACACCCCGCAAGCAGGAAGGCTGGAAATTCCTCGGCACGCTGGTCGCCGCCGCAACTGTAGCCGGAGTGATGATGGTTCTCAACGACACATTCGGATTCACGGGCGAAGGTGCGCTCGTAGCTCCTCAGGCCAATGCCATGGCAGCTGTCATCGAGCCTCTCATGCTAGGAGGCAGCGCCCCTTGGCTTATGTACGGCATAGGAGCGGCCATCGCCATACTGCTCACCCTCTTCAAGGTACCCGCTCTGCCGTTCGCACTCGGAATGTTCATCCCTATAGAGCTGAATATACCGTTGATGATAGGCGGCGCCGTAGCATGGTATGTAGGCTCACGCAGCAAGGACAAGGCCGTCAATGAGGCCCGGAAAGAGAAAGGAACCCTCGTGGCATCCGGATTCATCGCCGGCGGTGCCCTGATGGGAGTTGTCTCCGCTATCATGCGTTTCGCAGACGTCAATCTGGTCAACAGAGAATGGCAGACTTCGACTCCGGCAATATGGATAGCACTGGGTGCTTACATCCTCCTCATCACATATATGATCCGGGCGTGCAGAAAAACCAACACCTCTGAAGAAAAATAAAAAATGCTGACTGACAGTCATTTCCCAATCGCACTACTCCTAACCCTGCTTGCAGGACTTTCCACCGGACTCGGAGGGGTAATCGTGCTGCTGACCAAGAAGTTCAGTACTAAGACCCTTTCGTTTGCCCTGGGTTTCTCAGCCGGAGTAATGCTGTTCATCTCCATGACGGAACTTTTCGCGGAGGCCAACGCCGGCCTCCGCACCGTCTTCGGAGAGAAAACGGGACTACTGTACACTGTCCTGGCGTTCTTCGCCGGAATAGCGATAATCGCTCTCATTGACAACCTAATACCCTCCAAGGAGAATCCTCATGAATATTCCGCCGCACCCTCATCAGGCGGCACCATCCAGGACGGAGACAGCTCAAGGCTCATGCGCCTGGGCCTGTTCTCCGTGATTGCCATTGCCATACACAATTTCCCGGAAGGTATGGCCACCTTTGTCAGCGCCATGGAAAATCCGCAGACCGGTATTTCCATCGCTGTCGCAGTTGCGATTCACAACATTCCGGAAGGCATAATGGTCGCAATACCTATTTACTATGCCACACGAAAAAGAGGCAAGGCTGTCGGCAATGCCTTCTTATCCGGTCTCGCTGAGCCTGTGGGAGGCGTAGCCGGTTATCTGCTGCTTTCGAGGATATTCGACAACTCCCTCAATGGAGTGGTCCTTGCCGTAGTCGCCGGCATCATGACATACATCGCTTTGGACGAACTTCTTCCATCCGCCGAAAAGTTCGGTCATCACCACCTGTCCATAATCGGAGTCATAACCGGTATGGCTGTAATGGCGGCAAGTTTAATTTTAATATAGAACAAAGCACATTTCAATATGGAAAAAATCATTGACAGATTTCTAAGGTACGTGGCGTTCGACACCACATCGAATCCTGACTCGCAGAGTCAGCCCAGTACCAACAAGCAGTTTGCCCTCCTTGACCAGCTCCGCAAAGAGCTTACAGCCATGGGCGTGGAACAGGTTGACCTGGACAAGAACGGCTACCTGATGGCCTCTATTCCTTCCAACATAGAGGAAGCTGTCCCCGCCATTGGCTTCATCTCGCATGTCGACACGTCTCCGGACGCTCCGGGGTGCGGTATAAAACCCAGAATCATAGAGAACTACGACGGAAAGACCATCGTGCTCAATGAAGACAGGGGCATTGAACTGGACCCCAAGGAATTCCCCGAGCTGAGGGACTATGTGGGCCAGACCCTGATAACCACTGACGGCAATACACTTCTCGGAGCCGATGACAAGGCCGGAGTCGCCGAAATCATGTCCGCCGTGGAATATATCATGGAGCATCCGGAGTTCCGCCACGGTGAGATCAAGATAGGATTCACGCCCGACGAGGAAATCGGCCGCGGTGTTGACCGCTTCGATGTGAAAAAATTCGGAGCACAGTACGCATACACCATGGACGGAGGCGCAATCGGTGAGCTCGAATACGAGAACTTCAACGCCGCCTCGGCCAAGATTCACATCCAGGGCCGCAACATCCACCCGGGCTACGCCAAAGACAAGATGCTCAACGCCATCCTCATCGGCTCTGAGCTAAATGACATGCTTCCCGTATGGCAAAGACCGGAATATACTGAGGGTTACGACGGATTTTTCCACATTCACAAATTCTCAGGCGTGGTCGAAGAAGCGGAAATGCAGTATATAATCAGAGACCATGACACCGCTCTCTTTGAGCGCAAGAAAGAGATGCTGCGTGAATGCGCAGATTTCATCAACCGCAAATACGGAGAAGGAGTGGTCACTCTCGAGATCAAGGACCAGTATTACAACATGAAAAAGCAGGTGGAGCCTCACTATCACATCATAGAGATAGCTGTAAAAGCCATGCAGGAAGCCGGCATCAAGGCCAATATCCGCCCTATCCGTGGCGGCACAGACGGTGCGCGTCTCTCATTCATGGGCCTGCCCTGCCCCAACATATTCGCCGGCGGCCTCAACTTCCACGGCAAGTACGAATATGTGCCCCTGCAGAGCATGGAGAAGGCCACCGAGGTCATCCTCAACATTATCAAGAATTTCGCCTCAAAATAGATGGAAGATATCCAGCTCAACGCACACAACAAGGAGGAATACCCTCCGATGCACACCGCCGAGCACATTCTGAATCAGACGATGGTGCGGATGTTCGGCTGTCCCCGCTCGCGCAACGCCCATATCGAGCGGAAGAAGAGCAAATGCGACTATCTGCTGGCGGAGTGTCCCTCCCCGGAACAGGTCCAGGCTATCGAGGACAAGGTCAACGAGGTAATCGCAGCAGCTCTGCCGGTCACGGTAGAATTCATGCCCCTGGCAGAAGCCGGTGCGATTGTCGACCTGAGCAAGCTGCCTGAAGATGTGTCGAACACACTCCGGATAGTCCGCATAGGCGACTACGATGCCTGCGCCTGCATCGGGGCCCACGTATCCAACACCTCCGAGATAGGCCGCTTCCGGATTATCTCCCACGACTTCGCCGACGGCCGCTGGCGAGTCCGCTTCAAGGTCGAGGGATAGAGGGGTGGCACGGTAATTGACAGCTTTCATATTTCAGAATCACAAAGCATCTGAAGTATGAAAGCTGTTTCATTTATTATCGCGGCGACTGCCGCCACAGTTCTTTCCTGCGGCCTGCTGAATGCCCAGGATGCTCCATATAAAGACAAATTCCGCTATATCGAGGTCACCGGCACCTCCGAGGTCGAGATAGTACCGGACGAGATACACTTCATCATCGGCATCAAGGAGTATTTCGAGGAGGAATTCGACGGAGTCTCCAAGCCCGAGGACTACAGGACAAAAGTACGCATAGAGGCCATCGAGTCGCAGATGCGCGAAGCCCTTCACTCCATCGGCATCACAGACAGCGACATCCGCACACAGGACGTAGGCGATTACTGGAGGGAGCGAGGTCTGGACTTTCTCATCGGCAAGAATCTGGACATCACTCTGCACGATTTTACGATGATAGACAAAATCATCTCGGTCATAGACACCAAGGGCGTAAGCTCCATGCGCATCGGAGAGATGACCCACAATGACATCCTCGAATATCAGGAACAGGGCAGAAAAGACGCGGTATTGGCCGCCAGACATAAAGCTGAATACATGGCGGATGCCCTCGGTGAGAAAGTCGGGAAAGTCCTCAGCATCATAGAGCACGGCGGCGGAACAGACCACTACACAGTCGTTCAGAACAGCAAGCTCCGCATGGACGGTACCGCATTCGGCTCAGCCGAAGCCGCCCCGGCAGCCTCCGCCTCCGACGCTTTCCGCACCATCAAGTACACTTACTCGGTCACCTGCCGCTTCGCCCTCAAAGGCTGGTAATCATCTTGCCGTTCATCTGCTGGCGGGAGAGGAGCTCGCGGGTGCGGAGGGAGTCCTTGTAGGCGTTGTGGGCGTTGATCTTAGAGATGTCCAGGGCGGCATCGGAGTTTCCGCCCCAGCGGCGGCAGCTGTACACCGGGTCGTAGATACGGCAGAGGCGGTAATCGCGGGTCAGGCGGAGCACCACGCCGTAGTCCTCGCCGTAGGAGACGTTCTCAAAGCCACCGGCCGAACGCAGGGTGGCGGCGTGGAAGGCGCGGGGAGCACCGAGGCCGTTGATGCGCAAGGCGTTGTTGTGGCCGTTGGAGTCAGTCCATTCCCGGTGGTCGATGACTCCTGGCGGTATAGGCCGCAGGTCGAAGTCGGTCATCATGTAGCTGCCTATGACCACGGCGCACCGTTCACTGCGTAACACGTCCACTATCCTCTGCAGGGTATCCGGCCCGCTGTACATGTCATCGCTGTCGAGCTGCACCGCATAGCGTCCGCAAGCCGGATGATTGATACCGGTGTTCCAGCAGCCACCTATGCCCAGGCCGGTCTCCTCCGGGACAACGTGAATCACCCGGCCGTCGGAGGAGGCCAGTTCATCTATCCTTTCCGATGTTCCGTCGGTGGAATGATTGTCTATCACTATGACATTGAACGGAAAATCCGTCTGCTGCGAGAGTGCCGAGCGGAGTGCGTCCTGGATCGTGGCCGCACGGTTGAGCACGGGGATGATGACCGAGGCCTCGACGGCATAGACTCCGCTGTCCTCCCCGACCGTCCGCGTCCGCTGCGGCAGCCACGCCCCTATTTTCCTTAGATGATCCGTGAAAATGGCCTCCATCTCGATCTGCGCCTCCCGGTTCCTCGGATCCACATAGTCGAACTGCTTCTGCCCCGAAGCCCTCGCATCCACCTCGTCCACCCCGTAGAGCGTCTGCGGCAGATGCACAAGCGCCCCATGCCGTGAGAGGAAGAGCCTCAGCGAATACCACCGACCGTATTTCAGCGACGGGCCGCTACCAGCTGCACTTTCCGTTTCTTCATTGCCCTTTCCTGTCCTGCATCCACCCGTCCCCTCTTTCTCCAGCCCGCACTCCCATTCCT
>DXAW01000091.1 GCA_019116865.1 Candidatus Coprenecus stercoravium
TCGCAGTTCATGGAGATAGACGAGGCGGCTTCGCTGACGAACGCTGTCTTCATGGGCATGGGCGAGCCGCTGGACAACTGGGACAATGTCCGCCGGGCGATAGAGGTGCTGACCGCTCCGTGGGGCTTCGGCTGGAGTCCCAAGCGCATTACCCTTTCGACCATAGGCGTGACATCGGATCCGCGCACGGGGGAGTCGCCTCTGCGGCGTTTCATGGACGAGTGTTCCTGCCATCTGGCCGTTAGCCTGCACAATCCTTTCCCTGAGGAGAGGGCGGAACTGATGCCGATGGAGAAACCTTTCCCTCTGGCGAAGACTCTGTCGCTGATACGGGAGTATGATTTCACCGGGCAGAGGCGCGTCAGCTTCGAGTATATCATGTTCGCCGGAGTCAATGACGACAAGCGTCATGCCGATGCTCTGGCCGGGATGCTGCGCGGTCTGGAGTGCCGGGTCAACCTTATCCGCTTTCACCGGATACCGGATTCGCCTCTGGCTCCGTCCCCGATGCCGGTCATAGAGCAGTTCAAGACCCGGCTCAACAATGCCGGTGTGCTTACGACTCTCAGAGCTTCACGCGGAGAGGACATTCTGGCCGCCTGCGGTATGCTCAGCGGCAAGGGCAGGGAACAATAGAAAATATCGAAATCATGAACAGGACGGCCATCGTATTGTCGGTACTCGCTGTGTTTCTTTCCACTTTATGTTTTGGAGCGGAGGGTACGGATACGGTGTGCGGTGAGAGGCCTAAAGTGGGCGTGGTGCTCAGCGGCGGAGGTGCCAAGGGCTCGGCCCATATCGGTGCGCTGAAAGTGCTTGAGGAGGTCGGCATTCCGGTGGATTTCGTGGCCGGCACCAGCATGGGGTCGGTCATAGGCGGAATGTACTGTCTTGGATATACTCCAGAGGAACTGGATTCGCTTATCGGTGCCATAGACTGGTCGGTGTATATGAGCAACAGCGCGGCCCGCAAACAGCTTTCGTTTCAGGACAAGGAACGCAGGAGCAAATATCTTCTGACCATTCCGTTTGCTTCGGCGGCATCTCTCGACAGTACCATGGAGACCGGCCGTACAAGGCGTGATGAGATGACTTCGAGAACTCAGCAGTCTTCCAATGTATTTGCAGGCTCCATTCCGGCCGGATTCATCAACGGCAACAATATAGAAAGTCTAATAGGGTCTTTGTGCTTCGGGTATCAGGATTCGGTGGATTTCAACTTGCTGCCGATACCTTTCGCCTGTGTGGCTACTGATATGGTCAGCGGGGAAGAGGTGGTCTTTCACAACGGTTCTCTGGTCAAGGCAATCCGCTCCAGCATGGCTATCCCAGGGGTGTTTTCTCCTGTGCGGACGGGGAATATGGTGCTGGTGGACGGCGGTATGCTCAATAATTTCCCGGTGGATGTGTGCAAGGCAATGGGGGCTGATATCATCATCGGAGTCAGGGTTTCCAGTAAAGTAGGCGGCAGTCCTGATGACCTGAATTCCCTGCCTAAGCTCATAGACCAGCTGATGGGCGTAGTGACCAAAAGCAAGGCCGAGGACAATATCGCCATGTGCGATATATTCATCGAACCGGACGTGACGGGATATGGCCCTATGAGTTTCGACCCGTACAGTATAGACACATTGATAGAAAGGGGATATAAGGCTGCTGACAGACAGCGGGACGCCTTGGTGTCTCTGAAAAAGTCCTTGGAGGCGTACGGGCTTGTAAAGCAGTCATACAAGGCTCCCAAAGCTGTTAATATAGACCATGATACATTGACAATCAGTACTGTGGATATCACAGGCGTAAGTGAGAACGAGAAAGCATGGTTGCTTAGAAAGTCCCGGATATTGAGGAAGAAACGCTTGACGGGCGTGGAGCTGGAAAAGGCTGTGTCGTTTTTTTACGGAACCAATGCGTTCTCGAAGATAAACTACTCTATTCATCCGGATGCCGGAGACTCGACATATCATGTGCGTATAAATCTGGTAAAAGGTGTTCCTCACAGTTTCGGTTTCGGTTTCCGATTCGACTCGCAGGAGGCTGCGGCCATTCTGCTTGGTCTGGGTATAAACGAGCAGAAACTGACCGGAGTCAAGTTCAGTCTGTCCACACGTCTGAGTTACAATCCGTGGGTGACGGCAAGAGTGTCGTTCGCCTCAAGGGTTTTCCCTAAATTCAGCCTATCGTACACATTCCGTAAGAGCGAGACCAATCTCCGTTACAGGGGCAGGGCGTTTGCCAATTCCATGTTTTTGAATCAGACGGCAAAGGCCTGTTTCTCTGAATACAATTCCCGATTTCTGAGTACGGAGGTCGGCGCAAGCGTGGAGAACTATATATACACTCAGTTTTTTACCGGCAATGACGGAACTTATGCGCCGGGCCTGAGTTTTCTGCGGAGTGCATATGCCGGTGTTTACGGTACCCTTAGATTCGACAGCAAGGACCGTTCGGTATTCCCTTCCAAGGGCGTAGATTTTATGCTTTACGGAAGCTGGAAGTTCTATGATTTTTATAAAAACGTACCGTTCAGTGATTTCGGGGAGGCGCAGATTAATTTCCTGTCGTATATTCCTCTCATAGGACCACGTCTGGTGCTTTCGCCTCAGGTCTATGCCAGATTCGTCATGGGGGATGATTATCTGCTTGCATACGACAATCTGGTCGGAGGAGTCATGCCGGGCCGCTACGTCAGTCATCAGCTGCCTTTTATCGGGGCCAATAGGCCGGAGATGATGTACAACTCGGTGGCGATACTAAGACTTGACCTGCGCTGGAACGTATACCGCAAGCATTATGTCACGGTAATGGGCAACTATGCCAGAGAGGCCAATGGCATCCGTAACTTTATGACACCCAAGACTTCTTACGAGGACGGTTCGATGACCGCATACGACCTATGGGGTGTCGGCCTCAGATATTCATACGATCTGCCAATAGGTCCCGTAGACGTAGATTTCAGCTGGTCCAATCTGTCAAAATCATTTGGTGTGTATGTCAACCTCGGATACTACTTCTAATCCTGATACGGTATTCAGCCGTATGGCCTGGCTGTGCTCCCGGAGGGAATACTGCTCCAGTGCCGTGCTTCAGAAAATCAGGCAGAAAGGCCTGGACGGGAAGGAAGCGGCCGCTGTGCTGGATCGTCTGGTCAGGGAAAGGTATGTGGATGATGCCCGCTACGCCCGTGCGTTTGTCCGGGACAAGGCTCTGCTGTCCGGCTGGGGACAGCGTAAGATAGCGTTTGCCTTGTCGGTCAAGGGCATATCCAAGGATATCGTGGAAGCCGCATTGAGGGAGGTAAGTCCGGAGGACAGCGAGGCCCGTATGCGTCAGGTACTTTCCGCAAAATGGAAATCTGTTTCTGGAAAGACATTATATGAGCGCCGTACCAAACTCCTGCGCTTTGCTCTCTCCCGAGGCTATCAGTACGATGATGTGATGCGTTTTCTGGATGCCCTTTCCGAGTGACCGCTGTGTCTCATGAAAAAGAAATTGTATATTTGTCCCTCAAATATTAACAAATTAACCACGGAAGATGATTACCACAGAACAGGTGAGAGACTTGCGTCAGCGTATCGATACGCTGGGGAGGTGTCTTTGACATCGCTGCGAAGAAGGAGCAGGTAGCTCAGATGCAGCAGCACAGTGCCGGGCCCGGATTCTGGGATGACCCGAAGGAGGCCGAGGCATATCTTAAGAAAATGTCGGGCGTGAAATTCTGGACCGACGCCTACGATGAAATCAGGAAAATGGATGAGGACCTTGAGGTCCTGCTGGAGTTTGCCAAGGATGATGAGTCGGCTCAGGGTGATGCCGATGCCCAGTTCGCAGCACTTACCGGGAAGGTCGAGGATCTGGAGCTGCGCAATATGCTCGGCGAGGAGGGGGATAATCTCGGGGCAATTCTGAAAATCAATTCTGGAGCCGGCGGTACCGAGAGCAATGACTGGTCGGCCATGCTCATGCGCATGTATGTCCGCTGGGGCGAGCGCAACGGTTATAAGGTGGCGGTCAGCGACCTTATCGAGGGGGACGAGGCCGGCATCAAGTCGGTGACGATAGAGTTCGAGGGAGACTACGCCTTCGGCTATCTCAAGGGCGAGAGCGGAGTGCACCGTCTGGTGCGAATTTCCCCGTTCAATGCCCAGGGCAAGCGGCAGACGACATTCTCCTCAGTCTTCGTCTACCCTTTAGTGGATGATACCATCGAGATAGAGATCAACCCGGCCGACTTGGAATGGGATACCTACCGCTCGTCGGGAGCAGGCGGTCAGAATGTCAATAAAGTTGAGACAGGAGTCCGCGTGCGCCACATCCCGACCGGCATAGTGGTCGAGAATACCGAGACCCGCTCCCAGCTCGACAACCGTCAGAGAGCCTTGCGTATCCTGAAGTCCCACCTCTATGACCTGGAGCTCAAAAAACGTCAGGAGAAACAGGCCGAACTGGAGGGCAAGAAGAAGAAGATAGAGTGGGGCTCGCAGATCCGCAGCTATGTCCTGCATCCCTACAAAATGGTCAAGGACCTGCGTACCGGTTATGAGACCTCTGATACCCAGGGCGTTCTTGACGGAGACCTCAATGCCTTCATGAAGAAATTTCTTATGGAAGGCGGCTCTGACTCATAGGACCCAATCCATCAATCCAAAAAAATAATTATCCGCAATGGCAGAAAATAATGGAAAACGCTGCCGTTGCGGATAACTATTAATCTCTAAATGCGCTCTATATGGCCTGTGTGCAGTACTACTGAAAATTCACCTTGCTACAACGGCAGGTAATCGTGGAAAATGCTGCCGTTGTAGCAAGGTGAAGTAAGGGTTGCAGTTACAGTTCCCAGGCGAGGGCGGAGGCGCCGAGTATGGCTGCATCCGAGTCCTTGAGGGTGGAGTAGAGCAGACGGACTTTCCCTTTCCACATCTGGAGCAGGTTGTCGTTCATGCTTTTGAGGATAGGCTCTGTCAGGAATTCCTTTGACTTGGCCAGTCCGCCGAAGAGGATGATGGCCTCGGGTGCGCTGAACGCAACGAAATCGGCGAATGCCTCGCCCATAATCTTCCCGGTGAACTCGAATATCTCGAGAGCGAGTTTGTCGCCCTGCTTGGCCGCATCGTAGATATCCTTTGAGGAAATCCTTTCGGGATTAAGGCTGCGAAGCAGGCTGGGCTCGTCCCTCTCGGCAAGGAACTCCCTTGCGGTGCGTGCCACTCCGGTGGCGGAAGTGTAGGTCTCCAGGCAGCCTTTGTGCCCGCAGTTGCACTGTCTTCCGTCTCTTACGATGACAGTGTGACCCAGTTCTCCGGCGAATCCGTCATGTCCGTACACTATCTTGCCGTCGATTACAATGCCGCTTCCGACGCCTGTGCCGAGGGTGATCATTATGAAATCCTTCATGCCCTTGGCTACTCCGTAGGTCATTTCGCCAACAGCGGCCGCATTGGCGTCATTTGTGACGGCTACTGGTATGCCCACTATGTCTCGGATCATGTTGGCCAGAAAGATGACCACGGGCTTGCCGTTCTCATCGTATGCCCACTTCAGGTTGGGGGCAAACTCAATGGTGCCCTTGTAGTAGTTGCCGTTGGGGGCGCCTATGCCTATTCCCTTGATGTCTCCGTCATTCTCCGCCTTCTTGATGAGATCCTTGATAGCCGTAGTGAGATCGTCCATGTAGGTGGACAGCTCCCTTTGAAGAGAGGATATGACACTTTGATACAATATGTTGCCGCGGGCATCCACGACCCCCAGCTTGGTGGTCTGTCCTCCGACATCGATGCCCATTACTAAAGGCTGTTTTGTCATGCGTTATTCTGTTTTAATATCCTTGTTAACATTCTTGGAGCCTGCAAGGGCGTAGTATAACATATAGACGAAGCCGGCCACAAGCAGCCAGTAGCTGTTGAGGAAGCCTACGCTGTCGGCGATGGCGCTCTGGACTGCGGGCAGGATGCCTCCTCCGCACACCATCATCATGAAGATACCCGAGGCTGCGGATGTGTACTTGCCCAGACCCTCTACGGCCAGATTGAAAATCACGCCCCACATCACGGATGTGCATAGACCGCACAATACGAGGAACAGGCAGTTGACGGGCACGTTCTCAAGTCCGAAAGACAGGTCTCCGCGCATCACAGGCATGTTGACGATGTGGCTGGTGGGCATGAATATGGCGAGCAGCATCAGGATGATTCCTATACCGGCGGCAGTGGTCAGCATGGATTTGCTGGATACCTTCGCTCCGATGACTCCGCCTATGAAGCGGCCCACGAGCATCAGCAGCCAGTATGTTCCTACTACACTACCGGCGATGGCGGCGTCAATACCCTGACCTGTTACGGGGTCTGTCATGAACAGGTTCATGATGTTGGGTATGCCGACTTCTACTCCCACGTATATGAATATGCAGAGGATACCGAGCTTGAAATGTCTGAACGACCATGCGCTGTGGCTGTCCTTTACTGCGCTTTTCTCTTTCTGTACTACGTACGGTTCGGGAATTCTGGAGAAAAACAGGACAATGAAGGCTACAGCGAAGATTCCCATGGCGAGGAAGAGCACGGGGTCCGCATTGGATATTCTGGCTCCGGCGAGGTCACCGATCAGGTAGCCTCCGAGTACGGGAGCGAGGGTGGCGGCGGTGGAGTTGAACACTCCTCCGATCTGTATGAGCTGATTGCCCTTGTTCCCTCCTCCGCCAAGCGTGTTGAGCATAGGGTTGACCACGGTGTTGAGCATGCACATGGAGAATCCTGAGATGAAAGCTCCCGCCAGATATACGGGGAAGCTGTCCATAGTGCCGGATATGAATGTGATGCCCACGCCTATGAAGCCGACGGTCACGGCAGCCAGGGCTGTCTTCTTATAGCCAATGCGCTGCAGCAGCATTCCTGCCGGGATGCCCATGCAGAGGTAAGCGAGAAAGTTCATCAGGTTGCCGAGCTGTGACTGGAAGTTGGACAGTTCGAACTGTGATTTTACTATGACTCCGAGGGGATTCTGAAGACCTGTCACGAATGCGATCATGAAGAACAGGGCGATCATAATCGCAATCGGGAGCGCATAGTTTTTCTTGGTAGTGGTTCCGTTTGTCATTTGTCAGGATTTTAGTAATTTTCCTTCTTGGGCTCGAAATATGCCTGGGGATGCTGACATGCGGGGCATTTCTCAGGAGCTTTCCTGCCTTTGTGTACGTAGCCGCAGTTACGGCACTGCCAGTAGATCTCGCCGTCGCGCTCGAATACGGTGCCTGTCTCCACTCTCTCCAGGAGCTTGCGGTAACGGGCCTCGTGCTCGGCCTCCACTCTTGCTATCATCTCGAATGTCACTGCGATCTCGGGGAATCCCTCCTCACGTGCGGTTTTGGCGGCCTCGGGATAGAGGACTGTCCATTCCTCGTTCTCGCCTTCGGCTGCGGCGCGCAGGTTCTCGAGTGTAGTGGAGATGATGCCGGCCGGGTAGGAGGATGTTATCTCCACCATGCCTCCTTCGAGGTATTTGAAGAATTTCTTTGCGTGTTCCTTCTCCTGCTCTGCGGTCTCAAGGAAGACTGCCGCAATCTGCTCGTAGCCCTCTTTCTTGGCGACACTTGCGAAGTAGGTGTATCTGCCTCTGGCCTGTGACTCGCCAGCAAATGAGGCGAGCAGGTTCTTTTCTGTTCTTGTACCTTTGATAGATGCCATAATGAAATTAGTTTATAAGTTAATAACAGACAAATGTACGAAATTTATTCTAAATTTGCCGCCTTAATCGAAGTTAATATGCAGCCTTGCGTTAAGCACAACAGATATGCCATGGTGACGGGCGGCTCGTCCGGTATGGGGCTGGAGTATGTGAGGCTTTTGGCCGGACGCGGTTATAACGTCATAATAGTGGCGCTTTTCCAAAATGAGACAGATGCTGTGAGGGACGAAATGTCAGCCAGTTATCCTGGGCTGGATTTTCTCTCGATAGGTATAGATTTGTCAACGGTGGACGCTCCCCGTAAAGTGTATGACACCGTGACTGAGCTGCGTCCTGACGCCGAGGTGGAGGTGCTGGTCAACAATGCCGGCATGCTGCATCCCGTACATTTCCGGAATATGGCTCCGGAGAAGGTCAGCAGTATAATCATGGTACATAATCATGCTACGGCCATGCTGTGCCGTTATTTTCTTCCCGCCATGCTGGAAAGGCACCGTGGATACATCCTTAATATATCTTCGTTGGCAGCCTGGTTCCCATTTCCTTTTCTGACCACATATGCGTCTACGAAGTCATTCACAAGGATATTCACCAGGGCCCTCAGGACCGAATGCCAGAAGACAGGCGTGAATGTGTCGGCCATATACTTCGGTGCTGTGGATACTCCGCTCCTTGGTCTCCCGCCGAAATACAGCCGTCTGGCCAGGCGGCTGGGTATTATGATAAAGCCGGATAAAGCGGCTCGCAGGGCCTTGAATATGATGTTCAGGGGGCGGTCCGGCAGGATTCCGGGACTTGTAAATAAGATCGGCTGGATGTTCGCACCGTTGATCCGCCCGTGGATTTTCGGGCCGATAGAGCGTAAAGTTACACGCCGCTGGAACTTAAAATGAATTATTTTTTATCTTTGTAGGTTTTTAAAGGACTACGATATGAGAAAAGCTCCGTTGACGTATGTTGTGCTTGCGCTGGCTGCGGTCGCCGCAATGCTGGCCGTAGGTTCGTGCAAAAGCCAGTATGAACTGATGCTGGAGAGCAATGACGTGCCTGCCAAGTACAAGATGGCTTTCGAGCTTTTCGATGCGGGCAAATACAATAAGGCCGCATCGATGTTCGAGTCCCTGAAAATAGCGGTAAGGGGTACGGTTCAGGATGATACGGTCCAGTATTATACAGCTTACTCTCATTATTGTTTCGGGGACATGGAAGCCGCCGAGCAGGCTTTCAGTTCTTTTATAGGCTCGTTTCCCCGGAGTCCTTTCGTGGATAAGGCCCGTTTCATGTATCTGGACTGCCTGTATCTGAACACATACCGCTATGAATTGGACCAGACGCCCACCTATCGGGCTCTCGGAGCCATCAATGAGTATCTTATCGACTATCCTGACAACGAGTATACGTCCAACTGTCATGCGATGATAGCTGACCTGGAGGAAAGACTGGACCGGAAGGAGTACGAGTCGGCCAGACTCTATTATACCATAGAGGATTATAAGGCGGCTCATTATGCCCTGAAGCTGGTGCTCAAGGAAGATGCTGACAATATCTACAGGGAGGACATCATGTACTATACGGTCATGGCCGCCTATAAATATGCCGCCAACAGTGTTGAGGCCCGTCAGCGGGACCGTTATATCACGTTTACGGACGAGTATTTCACATTTGTCAGTGAATTTCCTGAATCATCCTACCGCAAGGAGCTTGACGCTCTGGCGGCTAAAGTACAGAATATACTGAATAAGAAGCAATAATATGGAATTAAAACAGGTACCTACGAACACCGTTACTAGAAATCTTTCAGAACTGGCCAAGCCTACGGGCAACATCTATGAGTCAGTGATGATTATCGCCAAGAGAGCCAACCAGATATCAGCTAATGTCAAGCAGGAGCTGAGTCAGAAGCTGGAGGAGTTCTCCAACTATGCGGACACACTGGAGGAGACTTTCGAGAACCGCGAGCAGATAGAGATTTCAAAGCATTACGAGAGGCTTCCCAAACCTACGCTTATCGCAGTGGAGGAATTCCGTAACGGGGAGATTTACTACCGGAAGGTGGACGACCAGCAATAACGTTTCCCATGCTGGAAGGTAAGCACGTGCTTTTGGGCGTTACGGGCAGTATCGCCGCATACAAAGCCGCATATCTGGTCCGTCTGCTCGTCAGAGAGGGGGTGGAGGTGAAGGTGGTCATGACAGAGACCGCCAAGCACTTCATTACTCCTCTTACTATGGCTACGCTTTCGAAAAACCCGGTCCTCGTGGAATTTTTCGATCCTGAGAACGGTCAGTGGAACAGCCACGTCTCGCTCGGGATGTGGGCGGACTTGTACCTTATAGCGCCTGCTACTGCGAATACTCTTTCCAAGATGGCGTACGGTGTGGCGGACAATCTGCTGCTGACATCCTATCTCTCAGCCAAATGCCCTGTGATGGCTGCTCCGGCCATGGACCTGGACATGTTTGCTCATCCGGCGACACAGGAGGCGCTCGGGATTCTCCGCTCACGTGGAGTGGAGATAGTGGAGGCCGCTTCGGGAGAATTGGCAAGCGGTCTGGACGGCAAGGGACGGATGGAGGAGCCTGAGGTCATAGTTGAGAGGATAAAGACGTTTTTCTCCCGTACCATGAGTCTGAAAGGGCGCAGGGCGGTGGTTACGTCCGGCCCTACTATGGAAGCTATTGACCCGGTGCGTTTTATCTCCAATCATTCCTCGGGCAGAATGGCGTCGGCCATTGCGGACGAGCTTGCCCGCAGGGGTGCGGATGTGACGGTGGTATCCGGTCCGGCCCGGGTGCGTCCGTCTGCCCGGGAAGTGAGGATTGTGGATGTCACTTCGGCTCATCAGATGTACGAGGCGACAATGTCCGAATACGGCAAAGGATGTGATATCACTGTACTTTGTGCGGCAGTGGCCGATTTCACCCCGGCGTCCCCAAGCGGAGTGAAGATAAAGAAAGACGGTTCTCCTATGTCGCTCGAACTGGTCCCTACTGAGGATATTGCGGCAGCTGTGGGAAAGGTGCGCCGTCCTGGTAGCGTGACAGTGGGATTCGCTCTGGAGACGGATCATGCGGAGGAGAACGCTATGGGAAAGCTGCGCCGCAAGAATATGGACATGATAGTGCTTAACTCCATGAAGGATCCCGGAGCAGGCTTCGGTACGGAAACCAATAAGGTCACCTTCTTCTTCCGGGACGGGCAGCGTTTAAGTCTTCCCCTGGAATCCAAACAGAAAGTGGCGTCTGAGATAGTGGACAATATAGAAAAGCTGCTGGGCCAATGCTGAGCCGTCTGTCCATATCCAATTATGCTCTTATCAATTCACTGGACATTACGTTCCCGGACGGTCTGATTATAATCACGGGAGAGACCGGCGCAGGAAAATCCATTCTGCTTGGAGCCCTTTCGCTGGTCCTCGGCAAGAGAGCGGATGCGGCTGTGTTCAGCGACAATACCAGGAATTGCGTGGTGGAGGCCGAGTTCCATGATAAGGACGGAGGGGAGTATATATTGCGGAGAGTGATAACCCCGTCGGGGCGCTCACGTTCCTTCCTCAATGACGAGCCGGTGTCGCTGGCGGAGTTGACAGCGATATCCAGTAAGATAATAGACATTCACGAGCAGCATCAGCATCTGCTTCTGACCAGTCCGGATTTCAGGCTGAGTATCATAGATCATTTTGCGGGTACGGCCTCATTGCTGGACGATTACCGTAAGGTATATGCTGATTATGAGTCTAAGGAGGCGGAAGTTGCGGTGCTGGAAAAGACAATAGCCGAGGCAGAGAGGGATGCGGAGTACAGGCAGTTTCAGCTGGGCAAGCTGGCGGAGGCCGCGCTTGTTCCGGACGAGATGGAGGCACTGGAGCAGGAGCAGAAGGCTCTGGCTCATGCCGAGGATATACGTTCCGGTCTCGATTCGGCCTATTCGGCTCTCAATCCCGAGGATATGTCTGTGGCCGGGCAGTTGAAGGATGCGGCTGCGCGTCTTTCCAGGTGCGTTTCCTATAATCCTGAGCTGCAGGGACTGGTGGACAGACTGGAGTCGTGCCGGATAGAGGTTTCGGATATAGAAAATGAGATAGAGACAGTGTCCTCCGGTATTTCTGTGTCGCCTCATAGACTGGCGGAGGTGGAGGAACGGATGTCTCTTATCTATTCGCTTGAAAGAAAATATGGCTGCCGCAATGTCGAGGAGCTGATAGCTCTCAGGGATTCACTGGCGGCGTCTATAGACAATACAGGTCTGATGCAGGAGCGTCTGACCGGATTAAAGGGCGAATTGTCCGCTTTGAAAAAACAGATGGAGACGCTTGCGGGACAGCTTTCCGGACAGCGCAGGTCGGCCTCATCCGCTCTTTCTGTTAAATTGCAGGAGGCGGTGCGTTCTCTGGAGATGCCTATGGCCGTGTTTAAGGCCGAGGTGATACCGTCCGGCCGCCTTACCTCTACCGGAGGGGATTCGCTTGAATTCAAGTTCTCAGCCAACGGAGCATCGTCTCTAAGGGATATCTCCAAGGTGGCTTCAGGCGGAGAATTGTCCAGGGTAATGCTGGCGCTGAAAGGGCTGCTGGCCGGATATACGTCCATGCCGACTATGATATTCGATGAGATAGACACAGGTGTGTCGGGCCGCATTGCGGACAAGATGGGGGACATGATAGGAAGCATGGGGGAGAATATGCAGATATTCGCAATTACTCACCTTCCCCAGATAGCATCGAAGAAAGGTACGCATTATGTCGTCTACAAGGAATTCGGTGAGGACGGCAAGGCTTCGACCAATATCCGCAGGGTAGAGGGAGAGGACAGGGTCAGGGAAGTGGCCCGTATGCTTAGCGGCTCCGAACTTACTCCGGCGGCGCTGGAGAACGCCAGGGAACTTCTCGGTAATTAGAATAAATAAATCATATAACGTAAATATGGAAAGAAAAGAACGTCTCGACCTTCTTCGGAAGGTACTGGCCGGGGACGATATCTCGGCTATGATCATATCTTCTTCCGACCCTCATTTCGGAGAGTATATACCTGAGCACTACAAGACACTCCAGTGGCTGTCCGGATTTACCGGAGAGGCGGCTACATTGGTTGTCACTCAGAATGAGGCTGCTCTGTGGGTCGATTCGCGTTTTTTCATTCAGGCGGCCGCTCAACTGGAAGGCAGTGGGATAGAACTGATGAAACTCAAAATGGAGGGGACTCCTTCTGTGACTGACTGGCTGAAATCCCATCTGGAGGAAGGGGACATAGTGGCTATGGATGAGGATCTGGTCTCGTATGCTGAATATATGGAGATGTCCGATTCGCTGGCTCCGCTTTCGCCTGCTCTGATAGAGGATCCTTTCGACAAGATATGGAAAGACCGTCCTGCCCTGGAATTCAATCCTGTCCGCTTTGTGGACGAAAGTGTGAGCGGAGAGAGTGTGTCTTCCAAACACCGCCGTCTGGTGGAGAAGCTCAGAGGGCCTGTGCCTTTTGTCTATATAGTTACGGCTCTGGACGAGGTGGCCTGGCTGTGCAATATCCGTGGGGCTGATATCGAGTACAATCCTCTGCCCCTGTCCTATGCGGTCGTCACGGAGGAATGCGTCACGCTCTTTCTGCGTCAGGAAATGCTCGGACATGAGGCCATGTCCGCTTTGCTAAGAGAGGGAGTGATACTTAAGGACTATGAGGACTTCGGCCGTTTCCTAAAGAATCTTCCTAAGACTTGCGTGAGGATATTCTCTTCAGGAAAGATAACAGCGAAATATTTCTTTGCGTCGATGGACAATATTCATCAGAGAGCGCCTTTCAATCCCTACATGCCGGATCCTGTCCCAGGAGGAACTCTTGCGATGATGAAGGCGGTCAAGAACAAGGTCGAGCTGGAGGGATTCCGCAAGGCGTTTGCGGAGGATGCGAAGGCTATGGCAAAAGTCATAGAGTGGGTCAAGGCCAATGTGGACAAGGGTATTACAGAGCATGACGTGGCTATGAAACTGATAGAATGCCGCAGTGAGTGCCCGGATTACATAGGGGAGAGTTTTCCGGCCATTGTGGCCTTCGGGGCCAATGCTGCCCAGCCGCACTATATGCCCTCGGAGGACGGCGGTGCTGTGATAAGACCGGAGGGATTCCTGTTGATAGATACGGGCGGACAATATACGTACGGTACTACGGACACGACCAGAACCATACCTCTCGGCCCGTTGACCCAGAGACAGAAGGATGATTACACGGCTGTGCTGAAAGGTATGATAGACCTGAGTATGGCGGTGTTCCGCAAGGGAATGAGAGGATGCCTGCTGGATATTCTCGCCCGTGGTCCTGTGATGAAGGCCGGCAGGATGTACCTGCACGGTACGAGTCACGGTATAGGGCACAATCTGTGCGTGCATGAGGGACCGCAGAGCATACGTATGGAGGAGAACAAGGTGGCTCTGACCGAAGGGATGGTTCTGTCCAACGAGCCGGCCGCCTACATCGAGGGCGGGTACGGCATCAGGCATGAGAATGTGATTACGGTCGTTTCCTGTACGGAGGAGGGTTACGGGGATTTTTACAGATTCGAGACCCTTACTGTCCTTCCCATAGACCTCTCGCCTGTCAACATGGATATGCTGGACTCAGAGGAGAGGTCATGGATAGAGGACTTTAACGCACGCTGCATTCAGTGAGCACTTCCCAGTTTTTGGTGAAGCATATATCCTTGAAGGCCCGGTTCACGTAGCCGGAGCCTGTGGCGGAAGGGAGGAAAAGCACATCCGACTGAAGGAGGCTTTTCCTCTCTCCTGTTATGCGGGATGTAAAGTCCTTGCCGTATCCGGACATGGCTTTTACAAAGAATGTCAGGATGTCGTATCCCTGGAATGCGAAGGATGACGGCTCGGTGTTGAATGCGGCCCTGTATCTGTTTATAAATTCTATTGTCTCCGGATTGTTGTAGTCAATGTAATAGGACAGAGCCAGCCGCAGGTCGAGGGCGTGGAAATAATTCTGCTCTATTGTCTCGAAACTCTTCCAGCGGCTCATGCCGTAGACCTCTATCCTGTAGTCATAGGAACTCTTTATCAGATTGAGGTTGCGCAGGGCGTCTGTAATGAATGCCTCGCTCATCGACGGTATAATCACCAGATTGAGCCGGTCTTCGGAAAGGCTCCTGCTCATGGTGGAGTCAATGCCCCTGCCGCTCAGGAAGTCGTAGGAGAATGTCCTGTAAGCCACTTCGCGGTTATCCAGCTCAGAGAGGGTCTGACGTACGTTGTCGGACATTTCGTAGCCTTGCTCGTAGATGACTGTCACCGAGATACTTGTGTCGGTTGCCGTCCTGGCGGCTATTTTGTCCGCCTGATGAGCGGTGGCAAGCTCGGCTTGGGGAGGGAATATGAAAAGGTACGGATTGCCGTCCGCCAAAGCCGTGGTCCTGATGTCCAGCGGCGATACAGTAGGGATATGTCTGCTGCGGGCGAACGAGGCTACAGGTTGCAGGTCTCTCTCGGATATTGGACCGATTATCAGTGCGCTGTTGCTAAGAACGCCTGATGCCGTCATTTCCCACGAACTGCCGTACTCCGTAAGGTCCACGGCGTCTATGGCGAAGTTTCCGAAAAGTCCGTCTTCTTTCAGTATAGAGGCGGCGGTGAGTATTCCGGCATAGAAGTCCGCTGTGTATGCGTTTATTCCGTCAGTGAGCCGGGCGGCGTTGAACGGAAGCACGACGGATATGCGGTATATGCTGTCATCATACATCTCCGCTGTCGTGTCATGCTCTGGACTGATGACCCCAACGGGTGCGTACTGTGTCCGTACCGTGTCCTTGTTTACTGCGGAAGTCTCCTTCTGTGGTGTGACAGTGGCTGTATTCTCCGCCTCCTCTGTCCTTTCTGGAATATACAGGACGCGTATGCGCTTCCCTTCGTTCAGGTCAGGATTGACTGCCTTTATGGCATCGACGGATGTGTTGAACTTCACGGCCACGTCATCCAATGTCTCGTACCATTTGGGCCTGTATTTTTTTAGTTTTTTGGATACGGGCTTCTGTGGTGCCGGCTTCTGCTCCGGGGCAGAAGTCTGGATAACGGGGATGTAGAGCAGCGCTCCTGTCTTCAGTCCCTCGCTGACGGACGGATTGACCTTCTGCAGCTCTGATATATCTACTCCGTAGGCCTTTGAAATAGAGTAAAGGGTCTGGCCTTTAAGTACTTTGTGGACATAGTAGATGCTGCCGTTAATATTGGCTTTGTCCTTTGATATCTCCACCGGAGTAGGGATAAATTCCTGAGCACTGGCCTCACATAGGCCTGTAAGGGCCATTATCAGGCATAGTGTGGCTGTCCGGAGCAGTCTCATACAAGTCTTGCAAGCAGGTTGTTGATATTGTTCTCGATACGAGAGTAAGGATCGTCGCCGTAATCGGCCGGTTCGAATTTTTTGCCGGTGATATGCTCGTACAGCTCTATGTACCTGTCGGAGATGATCCTGACGCGCTCGTCGGTCATCTCGGGTATTTTCTGGCCTGCCTGTCCGCTGAATCCATTCTCCATCAGCCATTCTCTTACGAACTCCTTGGATAGCTGGCGCTGGGGCTCGCCTTTGGCGAACCGCTCCTCGTAGCCGTCTGCGTAGAAGTAGCGGGATGAGTCGGGAGTGTGTATCTCATCGATGAGGAATATCTCCCCGTCTCTCTTTCCGAACTCATATTTGGTGTCGACCAGGATAAGACCTCTTTCAGCTGCCATTTCGGTACCTCTCTGGAACAGTCTCATCGCATAGTCCTCAATCTTGGCGTAGTCTTCCGCCGAAACCAGTCCTCTACGGATAATTTCCTCCTTGGAGATGTCCTCGTCATGCGTGCCTATCTCGGCCTTGGTAGTAGGAGTGATGATGGGATGCTCGAATTTCTGATGCTCCCTCATGCCGTCCGGGATGGGCACACCGCAGATTTCTCTGGCTCCGTTCTTGTAGGCTCTCCATGAGCTTCCGGTCAGATAGCCTCTCACTATCATTTCCACAGGCAGACCCTGGCATTTGTAGCCTACGGTTACCATCGGATCGGGTGAGGCTATCTTCCAGTTCTGGACAATATCGGATGTGGCGTCCAGGAACATGGATGCTATCTGGTTGAGGACCTGTCCTTTGTAGGAAATGCCCTTGGGCAGTATGACATCGAATGCCGAGATTCTGTCCGTGGCAATCATGACTATGTAATTGTCGTCTATGGTGTAGACATCGCGGACCTTTCCCTCATATTTGCCCGTCTGATGCTTGAAGTTAAAATCGGTGTGAGTAATTGCTTTCATGACTGAATGTTTTATAATGTGTTGTAGAAATTAATCAGATTTGTACAGAATGTGCTCCATGACAGACGCACTTTCTCTTTTGCTATATTCTCCACGCAGCCGAGGCGCAGGGCCGGGTCGCTGAAGTATCTCTCTATCGCCTCCTTGACGGCTTCCGGGGAGATGCTGTCCGTCACAATTCCGGTGCCCCGGTCTCCTATCATTTCCCGCAGT
This sequence comes from Candidatus Coprenecus stercoravium, assembly GCA_019116865.1. Lineage (GTDB taxonomy): Bacteria > Bacteroidota > Bacteroidia > Bacteroidales > UBA932 > Coprenecus > Coprenecus stercoravium. The sequence continues at coordinate 17,172 of DXAW01000091.1, forward strand.
CCGCCTACGGATGTGGTGACCATGGGAAGATCGAAATGATAAGCGATGGAACTGATGCCGCTTTGAGTGGCCGAACGGTAGGGCAGCACGCATAGATCCGAAGCACAGAAGAACCTGGCTACCTCACTGTCGCTTATGAACTTGTTGAACAGATGTATGCGGCTGCGGTTCGGAGATTTTTCTATGAGTTCCGCATATTTCTCGAATGATCCGTAGGCCTCTCCGCCTATCAGAAGCTGGTAGGAGCTGTCAAGCATGGAAAATGCCTCCAGCAGTATGTCGAGGCCTTTGTATTCCCGTATGAGTCCGAAGAACAGAAGGGTTTTCAGGGACGGGTCGAGGCCCAGGGCGGCTGCTGCTT
>DXAW01000092.1 GCA_019116865.1 Candidatus Coprenecus stercoravium
TGCCGTATTCCATCCTTGTTTACTGAAAACTACCACATTCTCGCTCAAGGACTTCAGCCTGACACTTTCATCAAACTTTCACTATCTTACCGATAGCCTTGCAAATTTATATAATTTTTTTGCAAAAAACAACATTGAGTATCATTTGACTTTATCCGGTTTAATCTGTATTGCATCACTCTAACTCAAGATTAAATAACAGCCGGCAGAGACATCGCAAAAACATAAACAACTGTGCAATCCGGACGCCTATTACTATTTACAGATGCATATCTCACTCTACTTCCATTGCAATCTGTTTTCCAAGAATGCGAACATCTTGCTAAATTTTAAACATTTACCGCAATATCAGCAAAACAGATACTGCCCATATCCGCTGCTTTTCACAGAAATCCCCCGGTATCTGTTTTTGAGCACAGCTCACATTCTTCTATATCACAACCACTTAAGCAAAACGGCGGACAACAGATTGCACATGGCTGAGTAAAAATTTTACCCGATTGGTTATCCGCATTTTCTTAACACAAAACATCTTCATATCTTTGTATCCATCATATTAAAGAAAGATTTGAGGCGGGAGATTATGGAAAATATCCGAATATATCATCTGTGCGTATCCTGCAAGGAAGGGCTGATGTTCAGAAGCCGTCAGGACTACATCCGTTTTATCAACAACATGGCACTGCTGGCGTACAAATACAAGGTGCGCATCCTGGCTTTCGCCGTAATGTCCAACCACTACCACATCTGCATCATGACAGATGACTTCAGAAAGTTTTTCCGAGGGCTAAAAGTCAGTTATTCAAATTACTATCGTCATAAGTACAAAGCCGGCCTGCCAAAGGCATCGGACTTCAGTCAGGAAGCAGCCGGCAATCTGCACATCGTCACGATGTTAGCCTATGTTCTACGCAATCCGGTACATCATGGTCTTGTAGGACATCCGTTCGCATATCCGTATTCATCCGCCGGATGCTACTTCAGTTACAACGGGGCATTGTACAGTATCGGGTACGCACCTGTAATAAAACGCATCTCCACAGTTGCACCCGACGAGTTCAACAGTGACCGGGAAGGAATGATCGACCCTATGACTTTCGTAGACTACAGAATGCTGGAGACGCTATTCACATCATCCGGCAGATTCATGTACTTTATGTCCAGATACTCAGGCCCCAAATGGGAACGGGAACAGAAGGAAGAGAACGCATCCGTAAAGCCCATAACCATCCAGACTATTGAAGGCAAAGGCATTGACCTTGAAAACTGCAAACAGTACGAGAAAGGCCATGGCAAACTGCTGATTCCAGACCAGTTATTGTGCGAATGGATTGACGGGAAAGCTGTTCCGCACTACGGCCACGCAAGTTTCACTCAACTGGACTTGAAACAGAAGATGGAAATAACTAAAAAGCTCCGCTCCCGATGGAAAGTCTCTGAAGAACAGGCCGGACGATGCCTGTATTGTCGGCCCGATACCCGGAAGGTACGTTAAGCAGGACTACATTCAGTACGGAAAAGGCATCCGGTTGCCAGCTGCAAGTTCCGCACGTAAACATCATGGCGCATCGTAAAAGGAAAGATATTTTCTGTATTTTCGCAGTAAAATCAGATACACCGGTCATGAGAACTGAATACATCGTAGGCATCGGAGAGATTCTTTGGGATATGCTGCCGGAAGGACGCAGACTCGGAGGAGCCCCGGCTAACTTCGCATACCACGTATCGCAATTCGGTCTGAACTCGGTAGCAGTCAGTGCTGTCGGACGGGACGAGGCAGGAGACGCAGTAATTCGGGAACTGAACACCCGCACTACCGGAGAAGGTAATGCGCTCCAACAACCGACATTCGGGACAATGATCAGCCGCGTGGACTTCCCCACCGGCACTGTCAGCATCCACCTTGATTCCGCCGGCGTACCGCAGTACGACATCCACATGCCGGCAGCCTGGGACAATATTCCATTTACTCCTGAACTAAAGGAACTTGCATACAAGACCCGCGCCGTATGTTTCGGTACGCTCGCCCGCCGCAGTCCTGTTTCCCACCGCACTATTTCGGATTTTGTGGACGCCGTGCCGCATGGAGAAGGACAATGGCGCATCCTTGACATCAACCTCCGTCAGCATTTCTACACCCGAGACATCATCCTTCACGCATTGGAACAATGCAATATTCTAAAAATTAACGATGAAGAACTTGCTATAATCTCTGAAATGCTTTCTGTCCCGGGAACAGACATGCGGGAACAATGCCGGCGGCTCATCCTACAGTTTGATCTGGATTTCCTGATACTCACCTGCGGCACACACGGCAGTTATGTATTCCACTCCGGCTCCGAAAATCCTTCATTTATTGAGACCCCACACGTGACTGTCGCAGACACAGTCGGCGCAGGAGACTCATTCACAGCCGCTTTCATCGCAGCGCTGATTAAGGGACGCACAGCTCTCGAAGCCCATCGACTGGCCGTAGATGTCTCCGCCTTTGTCTGCACCTGCAACGGTGCCATGCCCGTCCTGCCCGACACTCTCCGCAGACTCTGATTCTTAATACTCAATACCCGCGCTGAATACATCAGCCAGCAAGGCTTGAGGCCTGTATCTGTTAAGCCCGATTTTACATAAACAGCTACTATTTAAAGACTTATAGTAACTCCTCTATTACAGATACCTGGGTAAAATGGGTCTTTCACACTCATAATACCCACTATCTGTTTTAGCTACAATCGCACAACTACCTATCACACAATATATTATATAAATCAATGCATTACAGATAGCGAAGGGAAGGACATCGAAGGGGAACGTCGGAGGAGAGGAGAGCAAATGGGAGGATACCGGAGGTGAGGATGCCGGTGAAGACAAGGCCGAAGGGGAGGATACCAAGGGAGACGATGCCGGAGGGACGGTACCGGAGGAAGGCTGGGAAAATAGTGGAGTGGAGCGCTCGCTCTGGAGGGTAGAATAAAAACAGCCGCCCTCCGATAGGAAAGCGGCTGCAATATTGCTGTGAATCTGATGATTACTCAGCTGCGCCCTCACGGTTGCCGCCACGGGGACGACGGTCACGGCGACGTCCGCCACGGCCACCGCCACGACGGTCATCACGACGCTCTCCTGCTCCCGATGCGGATTTTGCAGAAACACCTGCGTTGGGAGAGAGATCGCGTTTTCCGTAAACCTCACCGTTGCAAATCCATACCTTGATACCCAGAACGCCTACCTTGGTATGAGCCTCGGCAAGTGCATAGTCGATATCGGCACGGAAAGTGTGCAGAGGAGTACGGCCTTCCTTATACAGCTCCTTACGGGCCATTTCAGCACCGCCGAGACGACCGCTGATGAGCACCTTGATACCCTCAGCGCCCATACGCATGGTGCTGGCCACAGCCATCTTGATGGCACGACGGTAAGACACACGTCCTTCCACCTGACGGGCAATGTTGTTGGCCACGATATTGGCATCGAGCTCAGGCCTCTTTACCTCGAAGATATTGATCTGAACCTCCTTGTTGGAGATCTTCTTCAATTCCTCTTTCAGTTTGTCCACTTCCTGACCTCCCTTGCCGATAATAGCTCCGGGACGGGATGTGTGGATGGTAACTGTAATGAGTTTGAGAGTCCTCTCGATGACAATCTTGGAGAGGTTGACCTTAGAGATACGTGCGTAGAGATACTCACGGATCTTGTTGTCCTCGAGCAGCTTTGCTGCATAATCATCCCCGCCGTACCAATTGGAGTCCCAGCCGCGGATGATACCTATTCTGTTGCTGATAGGGTTGATTTTCTGTCCCATTTATTTTTCCTCCTGATTAGCGGGTTCGTTATTTACTTCTTTCTCTGCTGCTTTAGCAGGCTTTACTCCTACTACGATAGTCACGTGGTTGGAGCGCTTGCGGATACGTCCGGCGCGGCCCTGAGGGGCTGTGCGGATACGCTTGAGGGTTGTGCCCTGGCCTACCATGATGGTCTGCACGATAACGTTGCCGTCCTCGAGTTCCTTACGGGCACCTTCGTTCTTGGCTTCCCAGTTGGCGATAGCACTTCTGAGGAGCTTCTCCAGGCGGTTGGAGGCCTCTCTCTTGGTATATTTGAGGATATCAAGAGCATGGTTGACCTTAACGCCTCTGATCATGTCAGCGACAAGACGCATCTTGCGGGGCGATGTAGGCACATCGTTCAGCTTGGCGATCGCTGTTGTCTTCTTTATTTCTTTCAGC
>DXAW01000093.1 GCA_019116865.1 Candidatus Coprenecus stercoravium
ATATGTGGCGTATCATGGGACAGATTTTCTACGGAGACAAGGAGCATTTTATCGTGCCGGGACAGAAGCGTTTCGACTATGAGATGGTGGTGGATTTCTGCCGTCGGGAGGGTATCGCCCTGCACGATGCCGCCTACATGGTCAAGCGCCTGCGTGGTAACGCCTCTGACAACTTCCTGAAAATCATAGAACCCACGGATATTCAGTCGCTGCTGTCATCAATGCCTTCGTGCGGTGCGGTAGTCTCTACCGGCGGCAAGTCGGCGGAGCAGATAGCCGGTATCCTCGGCGTGCCTGTGCCTGCTGTCGGCGGTTCCGTGCAATTCACTCTGCAGCCCTCACAGCGCACGGTGACATTCCATCGAATGCCCTCGTCCTCCCGCGCTTATCCCATGCCTTTGGACCGGAAAGCCGCCGCCTATAAGGATATCATAAAGCACCGGCATTGTTTGTAACTTGCAGTAAATCAGTAATTACTGAATTGGTGGATTGCTTTATGGTCTGTTTTTTCAGGCCATAAAGCCGCTGTGTTTGGCGTACTAATTTGAAAATCAATGCTTTAATGAATCATGAGGTGCTTCATGGGTGACTCTCATAACACTGGAATGCTGTGAGCCGCCATGAAAATAGTCATTAAATTAGCGTAATCTTTGGTAAACCGTGGGAATTATTGTATATTTGAGAGAAACATTTAAATCTTACCGTTATGAAAACTTTAAATCTCTTAATCACAGTATTGCTGTGCTCATTATGCTTTTCTGCTCTTGTCGGTTGTGATCAAAAAAACAACGACCCTTCAATAATCTGGGATATAGCTCCTTTTGAGATTACTATATTCGCTGTGGATGAGTCCGGTAATGATTTGCTGAACCCGAATACTACGAATACCTTGGCGAATTGCGATATTACCGCAGTGTATGACGGCGAGACATACAGACTTGATGAAGCGGTGTCTACCAAAGCCTATAAAGCCCAATTCAAAGGTCTGTACAGTGATGTCACTGCCGACGGCAGGCACTGTGTCAGATTGGGAGAGTTCAACGGGGACGATATCTTTGAAAACTCCACTGTTGTGCTGGACTGGGGCAACGGAGGAGATTGCGATACGATAGTATTCAATCATGACTTCTGGTGGGAAAATCAAGAGCCGAGACAGAGAACCAATGTATGTCTCAACGGTTCCGGGTTTATTGAATCCCAGCAGGTATCTGTCGTTACGACGGGGTGTGCAGGTATGATCTGGGACTTTGTTCCTGTGAATATCGAGGTAATGGTGCAGGATGCTGACGGTAATGATCTGCTCAATCCTGAGACAGAAGGTAATATTTCAGACAATAATATAAAGGCTATTTTCGAAGGTGGGACTTACGAGAGGGATGTGGACGTGGCTACAAAGGATATTCTGGTGGTATTTCACGGACTGCTTACCGATCAGTATGACAGCGGTGAATATGCCGGCAGATATTATCTGAAATTCGGAGAGTTTGCCAGGAATCACAACTATGAGAAAGAATTTGTCCTGGACTGGGGAGACGGCATTAAGCGTGATACCGTGTCATTTACCCAGTCGTGCGAATGGAAGGGCAATAAGCCTGAGACGGCTACGACTGTCAGCCTGAACGGTTCTGAACCGGTCGAAGGCGATGTAGTGACCATCGTGATGGATCCGAAGCCGGTCAATGCCGCCATGTCGTTGACGGATTTTGTCATTGACATCAGCAATGTCTCGGACATCATCATCACCTGCAGGGAGAATGATGATGTAATATACTAAAGGTGCTCTGCAAAGTATTTCCAGAGGGGGCTGAGCATGGTGGCCTGACGGATCCGGCCGCCACGCATCAGCTCCAATACTTCATCACGTGTCTTCAGATATACGCTGATGTCCTCGGTGGCTTCCAGATGCTGGTCGGAGATTTTGCGTACACCGGTGGCTACAAAACTGTAGCAGTGATTGTTGCTGGTACTGGCGTTGGGTGCTGAGACGAGGCTGAGAGTCCACTCGCCGTCTCCGTAGCCGGTCTCCTCCAGCAGTTCTCGTCTGGCTGCCTGCTCCGGTGTCTCGCCTTTCTCGCATACTCCTGCCGGAATCTCCCATCCTGTGGAGCCTATGCCGTGCCGGTATTGCTTCTCGATGATGAAACGTCCGTCCTCGGTTATGGCTATGACATTGACCCAGTCGGGGTATTCGAGGACATAGAACTCGGGATTGACGTTGCCGTTGGGCAGGCGGACCTTGTCGCGTCTTGCGGTCAGCCAGGGACGGCGGAAAAGGTACTCGCTCTCAAGTACCGTCCACTTCATGTCGTCTTTATCAGGTGTATTCATAAATTGTATCAGCTTATAGTTGAATAATCAATAATCTCTTTGCCGCCGGTCTGGCGGAGGCGGTCCAGCCCTGCCCGGAGCAGGGCGGACGGTGTGCTCTCAAGCAGCGGATCCTCGGCCAGTACTCCGGCTGCGACGCTGCGGGCCTGGGCGAGCACAGGCCCGTCTTTGCCCAGGTCGGATATTTTCAGGTCAAATGCCAGGCCGCTCTGCCGCGTGCCCTCCATGTCGCCCGGGCCCCTCATGCGCAGGTCTGCCTCGGCCAGTTCAAAGCCGTCGCTTGTGGAGCACATCAGCTCGATTCTCTTTCTGGAGTCCTCGCTGAGCTTGTAGCCGGTCATGAGTATGCAGTATGACTTCTCGGCTCCGCGCCCGACCCGGCCTCTCAGCTGGTGCAGCTGGGACAGACCGAAACGCTCCGCGCTCTCGATGACCATCACAGAGGCGTTGGGTACGTCCACACCGACCTCGATGACCGATGTGGCTACCAGTATATGGGCCTTGCCCTCTGCGAAAAGCCTCATGTCGTAGGCCTTGTTTTCGTTGGTTTGCTGTCCGTGTACTACGGCAGTGATATATTCCGGAGCCGGAAAGTAATTTACGATCCGCTGATAGCCTTCTTCCAAGTTGTGGTAATCTAGCGTTTCCGATTCCTTGATAAGAGGGTAGACGATGAATGCCTGCCGGCCTTTCTTTATCTCGCTCTTGATGAAGTCGTACATCCTGTACCTCTGTTCTTCTGTGACGTGGATGGTCTGCACCGGCTTGCGGCCCGGAGGCAGTTCGTCGAGCACTGATACGTCCAGGTCTCCGTACAGAGTCATGGCCAGTGTGCGCGGGATAGGAGTGGCCGTCATGACCAGAATATGCGGCGGCTCCGTGGATTTGAGACGTAGTCTTGCCCGCTGGTCGACTCCGAAGCGGTGCTGCTCGTCGATGACGACGAATCCCAGCCGGTGGAAGACCACGTTGTCCTCGATGACGGCGTGGGTGCCTATCAATATGTCTATGCTTCCGTCCCGCAGTCCCCCGTCTATCTCCCGGCGTTCTCTGGCCTTGGTGCTTCCGGTCAGCAGAGCCACACGTACGCCTGAGCCGGAGAGACTGCGCTCGAAGTTGCGCCAGTGCTGCACCGCCAGCACCTCGGTCGGAGCCATGACGCAGGCCTGGTAGCCGTTGTCAACGGCGATAAGGGCCGAGAGCATGGCCACCATGGTCTTGCCGCTTCCCACGTCTCCCTGAAGCAGGCGGTTCATCTGTCTGCCGGAGACTGTGTCCCGGCGGATTTCCTTGATGACTCTTTTCTGTGCGCCCGTAAGTTCGTAGGGCAGACGGCTGTAGCACCAGTTGAAGGCGTCACCGACTTTTTTGAAAAATATCCCCGAACTGCCGCTCATCCTAACGTTCCTCTGCCGCAACAGGGATAGTTGTAGGAAGAATAGCTCCTCGAACTTGAGGCGGTAACGGGCGGCGTCGAGGCTGCGCAGGTCTTTCGGGAAGTGTATGTTGGTGAGGGCGAATGTCAGGGACGGCAGTTTCACGGAGGAGATAATTTCCTGAGGCAGTGTCTCCCTGATGAGGCCTGAGACTTTCTGGAGCAGGGTCTGCTGTAGTTTGGCGAACACTTTGACCGATATGCCGTTGTTGCGCAGCTTGTCAGTGCTGGAGTATATGCCGATGAGGGTGGACGGCCATGATGACGTACCGCTCTCGCCGACAGGGTCCAGCTCGGGGTGAATCATGTTCCATGCTCCGTTGAACAGACTGGGCTTCCCGAAGACGATATATTCCTTGAAAGGGGAGATTTTACCCTGTATCCATTTGACACCCTTGAAGAAGACCAGGTCGATGGAGCCGCTGCCGTCCTGAAGGGTGGCAATCAGGCGGCGTCCCTTCCCCTCGCCGGCAGAAGATATCCGCACTATCTTTCCCCTTAGCTGGATATAGGCGGAAGACGAGTCTATGTCGCTGATGGAATAGACTTTGCTCCGGTCTATATAGCGGTACGGGAATGTGTACAGCATGTCCCTGAAGGTACGGATGCCGAGCTCCTTTTCAAGAAGGGCCGCTCTTTTTTCTCCGATGCCCGGCAGAAACTTTATTTCGCTGTCTAGAATGTAGGACATAAGGCAAAAATAAGTAATTTTGTGCCCGGATATGATAACTGGAACCTAAAAAGTGTCAATATGGATAGAAAGATTATAATAGGTATAACGCAGGGAGATGCGGACGGTGTAGGATACGAGGTGATAATCAAGTCGTTGACGGATGCACGTATGCTGGACCTGTGCGTACCTGTCGTTTACGGCTCCTCCAAGGCCTTCGGTTTCTACAAGAAACAGCTTCCCGACGTGGACGGACTCAACACCAATATTATCAATACGGCCAGGGACTATCATCCCAAGAGGGTCAATATCATCAACTGCGTGCCTGACAATTTCAGGATAGACCCCGGTCAGCCGACGCCGGAGAGCGCCAATGCCGCGCTTGTGTCGCTGAAAGAGGCGGTCAAGGACCTCAAGAACGGGGACCTGGACGCACTGGTAACCGCCCCTCTCAACAAGAAGGCGGTGGCCCTTCATTTCCCCGGATTCACCGGCCATACCGAATATCTGGTCAATGAGTTCGGAGTTAAGGACGGCCTGATGTTCCTGATAGCGGATAAGATGAGGGTGGGTGTGGTCACCAACCACCTGCCTCTTTCCAAAGTGTCCTCGGCATTGTCCGTGGACAAGATACTGAGCAAGCTCAGGCTGATGAACGAGTCTCTGAAGCGGGATTTCGGTATCATCCGTCCCAAGATAGCCGTGCTGGGTCTCAATCCTCATTCAGGAGACGGAGGTCTGCTGGGAAGCGAGGAGATAGAGATTATCAATCCGGCGGTGGAGGCGGCCAATGCGGAGAACATACTGGCCTTCGGAGCATATTCGCCCGACGGATTCTTCAGCACCCATCAGCAGTATACCTTCGACGCCGTGCTGGCCATGTACCACGACCAGGGACTGATTCCCTTCAAGGCTCTGGCATTCGATACAGGCGTCAATTTCACGGCCGGTCTGCCGGTGGTGAGGACATCGCCTGATCATGGAACGGCTTATGAGCTTGCCGGAAAGAACATGGCCAACCCGATGCCCATGAAGTCGGCAATATATGCGGCCATAGACATAGTCCGCAACCGCTGGAACTATGACAACATGAGGGAGAATATGCTGCGCAATACTTCCGGAAACGTGCAGAACGGAGTGCGCGGGCCGGTGTAACGGATGGTGATGGATCAGAAAAGACAGCCTATAGAGATTTACACTGACGGTTCGTCCAGGGGCAATCCCGGTCCTGGAGGCTACGGGGTGATACTGCGTTGCGGAGCTCATTATAAGGAACTTTCCGCCGGTTTTCCGGAGACCACCAACAACCGGATGGAGCTTATGGCCGTGATAGCCGGACTGGAGGCGGTCAGATGGCCTGACGCTGAGATAACGGTGTACAGTGATTCCAGATATGTGGTGGATTCGGTCAACAAAGGCTGGGTGTTCGGATGGGAGCGCAAGCGTTTCGAGAAACGTCTCAATGCGGATCTGTGGATTCGTTTTCTGGAGGTATACCGCCGCCACAGAGTACGTTTCGTGTGGGTGAAGGGGCATGCGGACAATCCGTTGAACAACCGTTGTGACGAGATGGCCGTAGCGGCGGCGACTGCCTGCTCCGGACAAAGTGCGGCCGGATGATGATTTTTAATCTATAATTGTTTTGACTAAAAAAAATACTTTATATCTTTGTCCCGAATTAAAAATTGATTTTTATGAAGAAGATTAGTTTTGCATTGGCAATCGCAGCAGCTATGTCATTTGTAGTTGCCTGTGACAAGCCCTCCGGCGGAGAGGATACTCCCGTCAATCCCAACGACACCACCGAAGTTGTGAACCCGGATGACTATACTACATTTACTGTAGTCAAGGACCATCAGACCATCGGAGTGGAGGGTGGACAGGTAGAGTTCCAGTATGTGTTCCCTGACAAGCCTACGGCTGAGGACGGACATTTTACTGTCAATCTGGACAACATACCCTGGCTGAGTAATTTCGTGGCTACAGAAGATTATCTCTATGTGAATGTAGCGGAGAATGTCGGTGCAGAGAGAGAGGCCGCTCTTGTCGTGCAGTACCGCTATGAAGGCTCCAAGGTTATCGAAGACAGCATCTTCATCTATCAGGAAGGAGCTCCTTACGATGTATATCTTGAGGCACATTACTGCGAAGGTGAGTATTATGAGGATTACGAGGCAACAGCCGGTGTTGATACATGGCAGGTACGATTCTCTGATAAAGGACATACTACTAAGGGTTCCGCAATGTTCGTGCTTCCTATGTTCACATCCGAGGAGCCTGCTCTTACCAGGGACTCTATAGTTGCAGGATATGGTCGTCGTGTTTATATTGATGCTTTGTATGAGGGAACATATGTATGGGAGGAAGGAACCTACGGAGAGTACTACCCTATGACCATTAGTCAGTACGCATTCTACGGAGTGTTCCAGGATTACTCTCAAGGTTATACCGACCAGCATTGGTTCACATTCGGTTCTCTGAAGATTACCTGGCTCAATGATAACGGTACACAATTCTTGGCCGAGGGAACATTCACCGGAGATGACGGTCTTGACTACGCTCTGCATTATGAGGGTAGGATCCAGGATCTGATATGGAGAAACAAGCATCTGGAGTAATCGTAAGATTGTAAAAGATTATGAAAATAGAAAAGCAGCCCTGGCTCAGTCAGAGCTGCTTTTTAACTTTAAAAGATGAAGCAAATACAATCAAAACTTAAGGAAGATCCGGTATTCGGAGTCATCGGCGGCGGCAGCTGGGCTACTGCATTGGTGAAGCTTCTGAGCGACAATGGTGTCAGTCTCAACTGGTATATGAGGGATACCGCAGCGGCCGAGCATATTGAGAAATACCATCATCATTCCAAATATCTTACCTCCGTGGAGCTGGATGCGGACAGTTTTACGCTTACCAACAATATTGACTATGTGGTGAGGGAGTCGGACATACTCCTGTTCGTCATTCCGTCCGCATATTTTCTCAGTGAGGTGAGCAAGGTGACGGTCTCATATGATGACAAGCTGCTGCTGTCGGCGGTAAAAGGTTTTGTGGGAGACAAGTACCGGACGGTGGCCGAGTATTTCCATCACGACCACAAGGTGCCGTTTGACCGTATAGGGGTGATAAGCGGCCCTTGTCATGCCGAGGAAGTGGGAATGGAGCGTCTGTCTTATATCACTCTCTCGTCCAAGTATCAGGAGGTGGCCGAGTATCTGTGCAGCTTCTTTAAGAACTACTATGTCAACACCATCGCCGGTACGGATATCTACGGAGTGGAATATGCTGCCGCTCTCAAGAATGTGTATGCGATTGCGGCCGGAATATGCTATGGTGCTGGCTACGGGGATAATTTCATGGCGGTGCTGACGGCAAGTTGTTTCAGGGAGATGAAGGAGTTCATCAATGTCACCAATCCGGACAGCCGGCGCAATACTTCCCGTTCTGCTTATCTCGGAGACCTTCTGGTTACATGCAACTCTCCCTTTTCACGCAACCGCAATTTCGGAAGTATGCTGGGGAAAGGGTATTCGGTACAGACAGCCATGCTGGAGATGAACCAGGTGGCGGAAGGATATTACGCCACAAAGGCCATTCATGAAATCAATGGCCGCTACGGCGTGGACATGCCCATAGCCGCCGCCGTGTATTCGATATTGTATGAGAAACAGCCGGCAGTGCAGGTGATGAGGTCCATAGAGGACAAACTTATGTAGATGAGTATTTTAAAAACTGACAATTATGATTAAAGTAAATTTCAAACCTTCTGAGAATTATTTGGACAGAGCAATGGCCGCCTTCGATGTACTGCGTGGAAGGCAGGGCCGTGGAAATGATTTCCTGGGCTGGATGGACCTGCCGTCGGATACTCCTGAGTCAATCATCAAGGGCTGTGAGGATATCGCTGTGGAGTGGAGAGACAGTGGAGTAGAGGTAGTGGTGGTGATAGGTATCGGAGGCTCTTATCTCGGAGCGAAGGCTGCTCTGGAGGCTTTGTCGCATACGTTCGGAATCCGCAGAAAAGGCATTGAGGTGGTTTTCGCCGGATTCAATCTTTCGGAGGACTATCATGCGGACCTTCTGGACTACATTCATGACAAGTCAGTGGCGGCCGTGGTCATCTCCAAGTCCGGAACGACTACGGAGCCTGCCGTGGCATTCAGAATCATCAAGGAGCATATGGAGAGGAGGTACGGCAGGAAAGAGGCCGCCTCAAGGATAGTCGCTGTGACGGACAAGTCCAGAGGAGCCTTGAAAAGTCTGTCGGATCAGGAAGGATACAGGACATTCGTTATTCCCGACAATGTGGGAGGCCGTTTCTCGGTGCTGACTCCGGTGGGGTTGCTGCCGATAGCCGTGGCCGGTTATGATATAAGGGCCATGCTCAAGGGTGCCTCCGACATGGCCTCGGTCTGCTTCGAACGCAGCAAGGCCAATCCGGCCGTTCTCTATGCCGCCGCACGCAACGAGCTGTATGACAACGGCAGGAAAATAGAGATACTGGTCAATTACAATCCCAGGCTTCAATATCTTGGCGAGTGGTGGAAGCAGCTCTTCGGTGAGTCCGAGGGCAAGGAGGGCAGGGGTATTTTCCCGGCTTCCGTCAATTTCACGACAGACCTGCACTCCATGGGACAGTATATCCAGGAGGGGGAGCGCATCATGTTTGAGACTGTGGTGTCCGTGGAGAATCCGGGCAGGGAACTTACGGTATGCGACGACCCTCAGAATCTGGACGGACTTAATTTCCTCTCCGGTATGCGTCTGGAGCACTGCAACAAGATGGCCGAGGCCGGGACGCGTCTGGCCCATATGGACGGCGGAGTTCCCAACAACCGTATCTCCGTCGACCGTATAGATGAGTACAATCTTGGAGAGCTGTTCATGTTTTTCGAGGTCTCATGCGGAATATCGGCATATATGCTTGGAGTCAATCCTTTCGACCAGCCGGGAGTGGAGGCGTATAAGAAAAATATGTTCGCCCTTCTCGGGAAACCCGGCTATGAAGCTCAGGCAGAGGCTATAAGAAAAAGACTGGATTGATGAGAAAGGAGTTTCTCAGAAGTGTGGCCGGGCATTTTCTTTCTCTTTCCGGGGGAGAGCTGCGCGGCTATACTTTCGTATTCCCCAACCGCCGCTCCTCCTTGTTTTTCAGGAGGTATATCGGAGAGTGCGCCGGGCGTCCCGTCTTCTCCCCATGCCTAACCAATATCAACGATATGTTCTCCCGTCTGTCCGGCCTGCGTCTGCTGGACAAGGTCACGCTGATGCACAGACTCTATACTGTGTTCTGCGACAGTGTGGACGGTTTTTCCGAGAGCTTCGACGATTTTATCTACAGGGCGGAGGTCGTGCTCAATGACTTCGATGACATCGACAAGTACCTTGTGGATGCCCGTGGACTCTTCACCAACATATCTGATCTGAAGGAGATAGATAATCTGTATGATTACCTGTCCGACAAACAGAGGGAGGCTGTTGCTTCTTTCTGGGGAGTGGTGATTCCGTACAGGGACAAGAACAAGGAGCGGCAGTTCCTCGACATGTGGAGGGGGATGTATGATATCTACACTTCGTTCCGTTCCCTGCTGCTTTCCAGGGGAGAGGCATATGAGGGCATGATTTACCGTTCGGTCGCCGGGCGGCTCAGGGATGAGGAGCCCGACCTTCTTAAAGAGTTGGAACGTTACGGCAATGTGGTATTCGTAGGGCTTAATGCGCCGAATCAGTGTGAGCGTCAGCTTTTCAACACTCTTCAGAAGTCCGGCAGGGGAGACTTTTACTGGGACTATTACGGCGATGCCATAAAGGACAAGGCCAACAAGTCGTCGCTTTTCATGGAGGATAATGTCCGCAGATATCCGTCCCGGCATCCTCTTCCGGAAGACGGTGGCCTTTGCGGGACTCTGCCTGAGATTACGGCGGTGTCCGTGCCTTCCGCCGCGGGTCAGACAAAATATGTACATGAGATTCTCAGAAGGATAGCGGCCGAATCCGGGACAACGGATCTTTTTTCCACCGCCGTCCTGCTTCCGGACGAGCAGCTGCTGTTCCCTCTGCTGAACTCTCTTCCGGAGGAGATAACGCCTGTCAATGTGACTATGGGTTATCCGCTGGATCACAGCAATGTGTCCTCATTTGTCCGCTCCATTGCCTCCCTGCAGGAAAGACTGAGGGTAAGAGACGGCCAGGTGTGCTTTTATTTCAAGGATGTGCTCAACGTGCTGGCTCATCCCTATATTTCCGGTGCTCTGTGCGGCAGGGCGGAGGAGCTGAGGAGGACGCTTGTTGACGAGAACAGGATATATCCGCCGGCCTCCATGCTGGACGGAGGGGGAACGGAGCCGTTATTGGCGCTGATATTCAAGGACGCCCGTATGTCCGGAGTATCAGTGTCCGAGTCCGTGTCGGATTATCTCCAGGCGATACTGGATGCTGTCTCCGCCGGCGCTGACCGTATCGACAGGGAGTTTCTTATGGGGTACAGCCGCAGTCTCAATCTGCTGCGCTCCCTTAATATGGATGTCCGGAAGGATACCTATTTCCGCCTGCTCCGCAGAGTGGAGTCGTCTGTCTCGATTCCTTTCAGCGGCGAGCCTCTGGACGGACTGCAGATTATGGGCCCGTTGGAAATCCGCGCCCTGGATTTTGAGAATCTTATCATTCTGTCGGTCAACGAGGGTACATTCCCCTCCCGTAATACGGCCTCATCCATGATACCCTACAATCTGCGCCGTGGTTTCGGACTGCCGACCTACGAGTTTCAGGACTCGATATCGGCCTATCATTTCTACCGCAGTATATGCCGTGCCAAAAAGGTGTGGCTGATTAGCGACAGCCGCAGCGAGGGCCTGAAATCGGGGGAGGAGAGCCGTTACGTCAAGCAGCTGGAGTATCATTTCCATTATCCGGTGAGGCGTCTTACCGTGACCTTCGGTATCACCGGCGGTCAGTTGCGCGAGGTCGCTCCGGTAGCCAAGACGCAGGAGGATATGGAGAGACTGTCCCGGATGACTTTCTCCAACTCCTCGCTGCAGATGTGGATGAGCTGCCCGATGAGGTTCTACTATCAGTATGTGCTGGGTTTGAAGGAGGAGAAGGATATCTCCGAGGGAGTGGACAATGCTGCTTTCGGCACATTGTACCACTATGTCATGAAGGAGCTGTATCAGCCTTATCTGGGGCGTGTAGTGGACAAGGATACGCTTCTGCGCATGGCGGATGATGCGGACGGACATATCGCAGCTCTGGTGGAGCGTGGTTTCTACGATAAGAATGGACTTAATGTCAAGGAGATAACCGGACGTAACAAGATAGCCGGAGCACTGGTGCGCAATCTGGCGGCCAGAACCTTGAGAAACGACGCCGCTCTGGCACCGTTGACTGTCAGGCGGCTTGAGCGGACCGAGACCGTGTCTTTCAGGACTCAGGACGGCCGGGGCGTGAGACTGACAGGTATATTCGACAGGGTGGATATGACCGGAGGCTCTCTGCGTATTATAGATTATAAGACAGGAGGAGAGCATTTTACCTGCACTGGAGAGGATATGGACAGGCTTTTCGATGCTGAGACCTGCCGGCAGGGTTCGCACATCTTCCAGCTTATGCTCTATCTGCTGATTATGGACAGTCTTGACGAGAAGATTTTTGACAATGTAGGGAATGTGCTGCTGGAGATATATTATACCAAGAACCTGCATTCCGGGGTAAGGTCGTGCAGGACCGTCACCGGAGAACAGTATGAGCGTTTTAGGGAAAGACTCTCCGGACTTATCGGAGAGATATTGAGCCCGGATGTCCCCTTTACGGCGTGTGAGGACGGGAAAGCATGCGCCTACTGTCCCTTTACCGCAAAATGTAACAGATAAAACAGAACAGATATGCT
Organism: Candidatus Coprenecus stercoravium; assembly: GCA_019116865.1. GTDB lineage: Bacteria > Bacteroidota > Bacteroidia > Bacteroidales > UBA932 > Coprenecus > Coprenecus stercoravium. The sequence goes on from DXAW01000093.1 coordinate 12,316, forward strand.
GGAAATATGGAAAGCGTCCGCCGGTTCGGGAAAGACATACAAGTTGACCGGAGACTATCTCGTGCAGCTTCTGTCAGGAGGCACTGACAGGTATAAGTCCATTCTGGCCGTTACTTTCACCAACAAGGCCACCGGTGAGATGAAGCAGCGTATCCTCAAGGAGCTTAATACGCTGGCTTCAGGAGGCAGGTCTTCTTACCTCAGGGAACTTATGGGACTGGAGCGTTTCTCCAAGGTTCCGGAGGAGGGCAGGGAACAGGCTGTAAGAGACCATGCCGGAGCCTTGCTGTCGGAGATTCTGAATGATTATTCGCAGTTCAATATCAGTACGATAGACCGCTTCTTCCAGCAGGTGCTCCGCTCTTTTGCCATGGAGACCGGTCATTTTGCGTCCTACAATGTAGAGCTTAACGACAACGCCGTGCTGGCAATGGCAGTGGACGGCCTTATGAGCTCGATTGATGACAACAAGGAGTTGCTGGACTGGCTGATCAGCCTGTCAATCGAGGCTGTGGAGAATGGCCGGGACTGGGACAGTGTGCCTCAGCTGCTGCGTCTGGGTGCGGAGCTTTTCAAGGAACCGTTCAAGCTTGCGGTGAGAAACACCGGCAGCGGGCTTCCCGGACGTGACAGGATAGCCGCATGCGGCATGGAGATGCGCAGGATAGTTTCTGATTTCCGTGCTTATTGCAAGGAAATTACGGATGAAGTGTCTGCGTTGATGGACAGATACGGCCTGGAGTTCGGGCATTTCAGAGGCGGCTCCCGTTCGTTTATGACATATTTCAAGAAATTACAGTCCGGCAAGTATGAGCTTCCTTCCGATACCTTTGTAGGGATGCTGGAAAAGGAAGCGTCGAAATGGTGTGCGTCATCGTGCAAGGACAAGACCGATGCTGTCGTCCGGGCATATAATGACGGTCTTGCGGATCTGGTAAAGCAGGTAGCCGGTCCTCAGTGGAGGGAGCGTCTGCGGAAGTATTATACCGCACAGGAAATTCTGCGCAACCTTTCATCCATGGGAATACTCAGCGATATAGACGAGGGTGTGCGGGAGTATTGCCGCAGCAACAATATGGTGCTGCTTTCCAGTACTCCCAAGTTTCTTTCCGAGATAATAGACGGGAGTGACACGCCTTTTGTATATGAGAAAGTCGGCGGCAGGATAGACAATTATCTGCTGGATGAGTTTCAGGACACATCCAGGATGCAGTGGGACAATTTCCGGCCTTTGATCGCAGACAGTGTGGACAGGGGTAATTTCTGTATGGCGGTGGGGGATGTGAAGCAGAGCATATACCGTTGGAGAGGTTCGGACTGGAAGCTGCTGGACAGCGGTATAGAGTCGGATCTCGGCCCGGACAGGTGCCGTAAGGACACGTTGCTTTATAACTGGCGCAGCTCGGCCGAGGTGGTGGACTTTAACAATTCTTTCTTTCCTGCCCTTGAAAATCTCGTGGAAGACAACTTGCTTGGAGGCATATATGCCGACGCCGCTCAGAAGGTGCCGGAGGGGGTAGTCCGTCCGCAGGGTCATGTAAGGGTGACGTTCATTGATAAGAATACGGGAATGATGGACGAGGCGTATCTGAACAGGATTCTTGAGGCTGTGGGCAAATTGACGGACAATGGTTACCGTCCCGGAGACATAGCATTTCTGGTCCGTACCCGCGCAGAGGGAACTGCTATATCGGATTATCTGATATCCAAGGGGTTCAGTATCGTTACGGAGGACTCTCTTAAAGTCTCGTCGTCAGCTGCCGTCCGGCATATAGTGGACAGGCTTAGGGAGATGTCTGAGGGTGTAGGGGCGTCAGATGAGAAGTCGCTGTACAATATCTGTGAGGAGCTGCTCCGTACGGGCGGCTGCACGGAGCAGGACGGCGGACCGGCTTTCCTGACCGCTTTTCTGGACAGCGTGGTGGAGTTTATAGGCAAGGGCGGCTCGGATATTTCCGGTTTTCTGGAGTGGTGGGAAGCAGAGGGCAAGGAACGCTCCGTGTCGGCGCCTGAGGGAAGGGACGCATTTAGGGTTATCACTGTCCACAAGTCCAAGGGGTTGGAATTCAAGGCTGTGATAGTGCCGTTCTTCCAGATGGACCTGTCTCCGAGGGGCAATCTGACCAAGTATATATGGTGCGCCTGCCCCGATCCGTCTTTCAATATGCTGCCCGTCTATCCTCTTGAGTACCGGAGTAGTCTGGGACAGACTTATTTCGAGAAGGAGTACCTTGAGGAGAAGCGGCTCTCCGCCGTGGACGCCGTGAATGTGACGTATGTGGCGTTTACCAGGGCAGAGCAGGAGCTGCTGGTGTTCGCACAGGCCCCGGACTCCGCCAGATCCGCCGCCTCGTCTGTGGCAGGTCTTCTGTACAGCTATCTTACGCCATGGCTTGCGGACAATGTTTATGAAAGCGGGGACTGGACAACGCCTTTTTACAAGGATGTAAAGGATGATATTTCAAATGAGAGTATGGATTCACTGCCCTCGGTGCCCATAGGGGACCGGCTTACCCTGGCTCTTCCGGCTGAGGAATTTTTCCGTCAGGACGACATGCGTATGCGTGGAATAGTGCTGCATGATATCCTCGCAAGGGTGGAGTCTGAGCGGGATCTGGAGGAATCTGTGCGGACGGCGGCGGCCCAGGGAATGCTTCCGGTGAAAGACGTGGAGAGGATAAGGCGGCGTCTGGAGGAAATGATAATGTCGGTGAGGGACCGTCACTGGTTTGACGGCACGTATTCCAAGATGACGGAGGCCCCGATTATAGCCCCCGGAGGAGACACCTACCGTCCGGACCGGATAATGTTTTCTGAAAATGAGGTGCTGGTGGTGGACTATAAGTTCGGCAATAGGAGAGAGGCCGTGCATCATCGTCAGGTAAAGGGCTATATGGACCTGCTGAAAGGTATGGGATATTACTCAGTGAGAGGATATTTGTGGTACGATAAGGAAGGTGTGGAAGAAGTTGCCGGATAGATTTCCATTCACTATATTTGCACCCGGATTTAAACCAACAAAATTATGAGAAATGAATTGAAGATTGCCGCCGCGGCGTTTTGCTGTGCGGCAGCCGGTGTTGTCTTCGCTTGCTCCTCGGAGCTTGACATCACTGAGGACAGTCTCAACATCGGAATTACAGTAGGAGGAGACTCGCTGGCCCTTCCTGTGGGCACGACGGATTCCGTTACTCTGGCCGACTTTCTCAATGTCGGCTCGTCCGAGGTCGTTCATCTGGATGAGAACGGCAATTATTATATCGAGACGCAGAGCGCTTTCGAAAGGGAAGTCTCGGTCAGTGATTACGCTTCCAGACTGACAGTGCCCGGCATAGACAAACAGTGCGGGGACAGGGATTTCACTGTGCCGCAGGGCAAGCTGCCCGAAGCCGACGGAGTGACGGTCAGGGCTGACTATGACTACGATGACGAGTTTACATACAAGTTCTCTTTCGAGGAGGCCAGGGACTCAGGAGTCGTCAGTCTCAAGGAGGTATATCTGGAAGATACATACATGGTCCCCCATATATCCATAACATCGGACAAGACCCTGCCTTCGACGATGCGTGTTGCGCTTCAGGTGGAGGTTCCTGACAAATATGTCTTTAAGGAATCCGAATATGTGGACGGCAATCTGGTTACTTTCGAGGGCCCCGTCAGGGCCGACGGAAGCGTGGATATCGCTCCTTTGGAAATGGAGGCTCTGATACTTAATGTTAAAGAGGGAGACGACTTCGCATTCGAGGATGTGTTCTATGTCCGTCAGTTCTCTATTATCGTGGATTACGGAGAGATGGCTGATTTCGAGGGAGCGGATGTGCATGTCGCTACCAGGGTCACTGCGGGAGCGGAGGACGGCTCGCTTCATCCTTCCTCATTCCTTGGGAAAGTGGATATAAACATTAATCCGATAGAGAATGAGTCTCTTCTTACTGGGATTCCCTCATATCTGATGTCCGATGACGTGTATCTGGATTTCACATCTCCCTCGGTCAGATTCAAACTGGAGACCAATGCGGCCGTTCCGCTGCTGGTGGATGCTTCGGTAGAGCCTGTGTATGACGGTGTGACCGACAATGCTTTCGAATTTACCATACCGGCGCCTGTGGCGGAGAACGGGACGGCTTCGGCATTGTACTGGCTGTCAGACGAGCAGCCGGCGTCTCTGTCTCCCGGATATGAGTGGATAGAGGCCGGACTTCGTGACCTGATAAGCCGCATTCCGGACAGGATACGCTATGTGGTCGCTCCCCGTTCGGATATGAGCGTGGAGGAGGATTATCTTGTAGACTGCCATGCTGATTATGTCTTTGACGGCGACATGACATTCAATCTTCCCTTGGCTTTCGGAGACAGTCTCTATATACCTGTCCGTGATACTCTGACAGGTCTTCCCGATGAACTGGCTACGGCTTTGAGTACTTCCGGCGTGGAGGTGAGGGGAGAAGTGATAAGCACTTTCCCCGTGGATATCAATATCGGAGCCGTGTTCCTGGACAGCTACGGCAATCCTGCTGATGTTGAAGTGATTCCGCAGTATATAAGCGGTGCCGGTGCTGACGGAGCGCCTGTGACGTCGCCTTTGACACTTAAAGTAGAGAGCACCGGAGAGGTTCTGGACGTAGCTTCCGTGGTTGTTGTCTTTGAGCTGTTGCCCGGAGAGGTTCCTGGAGTGCAGATATCCGACGATGCGTGGATACAGGCATCTCTGGCACTGTCTGTCCCCGGTGGAATAACACTGGAATTGGGCGATAATGAGTAAACTTAAATTTGAATGATATGAAAAAGACATTAATATTATCGGTATCACTGCTCTTTACGGCATTGACCGCAGGTGCGCAGAGCCTGACCGGATATTTTGTGCGTAACTCCACATTCAACCACGAGTTCAATGCGGCGTTTGCGCCTGATCAGGGATATGTGGGATTCCCTTTTCTCAGCGGGGTGAATCTGCAGGTGGGCAGCAACCTGACTCCTTCCAAGCTGATGTATCCTCTTTCTGACGGAAGCACAGGCCTTTTCCTGAACCATGAGGTAAGCGCCGACCAGTTCCTTTCAGGTATCAGAAAAAACAATTATCTGGGAACCAATATCAACTACAAGCTCATAGATGCCGGATGGTATACATGGAAGGATTCGTTCTGGACTCTGTCCTTCGGAGTGAAGGCTGATGTGGATCTGTCGATTCCAGGAGAGTTCATGCGTTTCGCCAAAGTGGGAATGAATCAGGATCCTACAAATTACTGTATAGAGAATCTGGGACTTACCGGTCAGGTGTACGGCCAGATGGCCCTGGGTTATTCTCAGGGACTCGACAAGTGGGTCAAGGGACTTCGTGTCGGCGGTAAGTTCAAGTTCTTGGTGAGCATGATGGATGTTCAGGCCAGCATAGACCGTATGGACCTGAGCCTCGGTTCTCAGAGCTGGACGGCCAGGACATCCGCATCGGCTTCCGTATACGGAGGCGGTCTCGCTTTCAGGTACGGTGACGACGGTTATGTGGACGGACTTGCTTTCGATCCTTCGGCTCTTGGTGTAGGAGGGTACGGTGCCGCATTTGATCTCGGAGTCGAGTATACGATATCTGAGGGAACGCCAGTGGACGGTATGCGCTTCTCTTTGTCAGTGACGGATCTCGGCTTCATAACATATGCGGCGGACAAGTCCACCAGACTTTCATCGTCCGGAGAGGTGGTCTACGAGGGCTTCGACGGTTTGGGAAAAGATACGGATTTCAATTCCATACTGACAACATTGAAGGACGATGCCTTCTCGATGATATCGTTTGCTCCCGAGCAGTCGGGCAAGAGCAGGAGCCGTATGATGACGGCCAAACTGTATGCCGGTGTGGATTATTCCTTCCTTCAGGACAAGATGAACGTAGGTCTGCTGTATACCGCACGGTTCGGCAAGCTAAGGACAGAGAATGAGCTTACGCTTGCCTGGAACTATGCTCCTGTCAGAAGTTTTGACATAGCCCTGTCATATTCGCTGCTCAAGACACATTCCACTATAGGCTGGCTGATAACCTTTGTGCCCAAGCGTGGAATAGGTCTGTTCGTAGGCAGTGACTTCACACCGCTGAACTATACTGCGGTCAATATAATGGACGCACTCAAAATACCGGTGCCCAAGAACGAGCTTATGCTGGATGTGCATTTCGGTTTGACTATATCTATGGGCGGAACCAACGCCAGACATTAAAGAAAGAGCGGATGCCGGTAACGGCAGCCGCTCTTTCTTTAATCTCCAATGAACGTATTATATCGCAGGAGCTGCGAAGTGCTCCTTTGAGAAGATTCTCGCTTCAGTGATGACGACATCATTGCCGTCCTTGTCTCTCATTTTCCCGACGATGGTGCCTATCATTCTCTTATGGTCCACATTCGTGCATTCGAAGCGGATGTGATACGGCTCGTCGATGTACACTGGCCTGAGGTAGGTGACGTTCTGCGAGATGAAATAGGACATTTTGTCCGCCGGCCACATGGTCCCGAATACTTTCGCAAAAGCGCAGAGAATCAGGACTCCCTGTGCGATCGGTCTTCCGAACTCCGTGCCTGTGGCGAATTCTCTGTCGATGTGGACAGGGTTGTAATCGTCAGTCAGCTTAGCGTAGACTTCGGCATCTTTCTGAGTGAATACTGTGTTGTAATCGTAGGTGTCATGAACTCTTATCATAGCGGTCAGTTTTAAAATTGCCCTATAAAGATAGGCATAAAAAATAATTTTTCCAAAAACGGGATTAGAAAACTACGGACAGACCGTCGTACGCAGGCTCCACTCCTTCGGGCAGTACCCGGCACAAGTCCTCGTATTTTTCCAGCTGATGAGACAGATGCGTGAGGAAGGATTGACGCGCTCCCACTTTCCGGCAGACTTCCAGCGCTTCGTCCAGAGAGAAGTGGGAGATATGTTTCTCACGGCGTATGCAGCTGATTACGAATACATCCACTCCTTTGAATTTTTCAATGGACTCTTCGGATATGTAGTTGGCGTCGGTAAGGTAGCCCAGTCCGCCGAATCTGAAACCCAGTACGGGCATCTTGTAATGCACGGCCCTTACAGGGACTATCTCCGCAGCTCCTATACGGAACGGATTTTCGTCTATGGTATGCAGGACAAAATCGGGGACTCCGGGATATCTGTGCTCCCCGAACGCATAGGCGTACTCTCTTTTCAGAGATTCCTGCACCGGAGTCTCCGCATAGATGGGGAAACCTTTGCCGGAGAAGTAATTATATGCCCTGACATCGTCCAGTCCTCCGGTGTGGTCCTTGTGCATGTGTGTGAGCAGTACGGCGTCCAGCTCACGTATGCCGCTCCTGAGCATCTGCTGTCTGAAATCCGGACCGGCGTCTATGACAAGACGGACTCCCTCATATTCCACATAGGCGGAGGTACGCAGCCTTTTATCATGAAAGTCATCGGAGCGGCAGACGCTGCATCCGCATCCGATCATCGGCACGCCCTGGGAGGTGCCTGTACCGAGAAATTCGATTTTGTTGCCCATAGCACCCAAAGTTAGGGAAATTTGTGTAATTTTGAAATATGAATTGCAGACTTTATCTGGTGCCGGCTCCGCTTGGCGACAATCCTCCTCAGGAGGTTATCCCTCCTTATGTCTATACGGTGATATCGCATGTGAGAAATTTTGCGGTGGAGGACATCCGTTCAGCCCGCAGGTATCTTTCAAAAATAGGATTCAAGGGCATGATAGATTCTCTGTCGTTCTATGAGGTGAACGAGCATTCGGCTCAGGAGGACATAGAAGGGGTGTTCAAGGTGTTTGCTGAAAGCGGAGAGGATATGGCCGTCATCTCAGAGGCCGGTCTTCCCGCAGTGGCGGATCCCGGAGCTGCGCTGGTGGCCCTTGCACAGAAGGCAGGGATGGAGGTAGTGCCTCTGTCGGGTCCGTCGTCACTCATGATGGCGCTCATGGCCTCCGGTATGAACGGACAGTGTTTTGCTTTCGCCGGTTATGTCCCTGTAAGGGGAGAGGAAAGGCGTAAGAGGCTTAAGGAGCTGGAGGCCAGGTCCAGGAAATATTCCGAGACAGAGATAATGATAGAGACGCCGTACAGGAGCGATTCTCTTTTTCAGGACATCCTGGCGGTATGCGGTCCGTCCACGAGACTGTGCGTGGCGGCGGATATCACTTTGCCCGGTCAGTATATAAGGACCAGAACAGTGGCGGAATGGAAAAAAACGGGCCTGACCATATCCAGAAGGCCTGCGGTATTTTTAATTTTAGCATAAATGGGAAAAGTAGAACTTTGCGGCATGAGATTCTTTGCTCATCACGGATGTTTCAGTGAGGAGAAGACCATCGGAAATTATTTTACGGTCGATTTCTCGGCCATGACGGACATGAGGGCGGCAAGTGAGAGCGACAATCTGGACGATGCCCTCAATTATCAGAAAATATACGATATCGTAAAGGAGGAGATGGCAGTGCCCTCCAATCTCCTGGAACATGTGGCTGGCCGGATATTACGCCGTTTCAGCCAGGCGTTTCCGGATGTCTCCGGCGCAACTGTCTCCATATCCAAGCTCAATCCTCCGCTTGGAGGCGAAGTGGCCGCCTCCAGGGTAACCATGAGTCTGCCGTTATGAGAGTGGCTGTGCATACTCTCGGTTGCAAGCTCAACTATGCCGAGAGCTCGACAGTGGCAAGGGAATTTGCCCGCAGGGGCTACGAGGTGGTGCCTCATACGTCGGAGGCGGACATTTACGTAGTCAATACCTGTTCCGTGACAGAGCACAGTGACAAGAAGGACCGGAATCTTATCAGCAGGCTTCACCGCCGTTCACCTGAGGCTGTGATAGCGGTCATAGGCTGCTACGCACAGCTTCAGGGAGAGAAAATAGCAGCCATGGAGGGAGTGGATATCGTGCTTGGCGCAGAGGCGAAGGGCCGTGTGGTGGATGAGGTGGAGCGGCTGCTGGCATCAGGCCGTAGACATGTCACGGATATCACCGACATAGACACTGTTCATAATATTTATCCGGCATTTTCCACAGGAGAGCGTACACGCTCGTTTCTCAAGATACAGGACGGATGTGATTATAAGTGCTCATATTGCACGGTTCCCTATGCGAGGGGCGCCAGCAGGAGCCTTCCTATGGACATGCTTCTGGCCCAGGCACGGGAAATAGCGGCTTCCGGTATAAGGGAGATAGTCCTTACCGGAGTCAATACCGGAGACTACGGCAGGAAGAGCGGCGGGAATTTTCTGGAACTTCTCAAGGGACTTGACGCCGTGGAGGGGATAGACCGTTACCGTATATCATCCATAGAGCCGAATCTGCTCAGGCCGGAGATAGTGGACTGGATAGCATCCGGAACGAAATTTCTGCCGCATTTTCATATACCGCTCCAGTCAGGATGCGACAAGACCCTGCGCCGCATGGGACGCAGATATGATACGGAGCTGTTCCGCTCCAGGATAGCTTATATCAGGGAGCGGATGGATTATGTGTTTTTCGGGATAGACGTGATAGTCGGTTTCCCCGGAGAGACACAGGAGGACTTCGAGGCTACCTGTCGTTTTCTGGAGGAGATCGAGCCGGCGTTTATTCATGTATTTCCATATTCCAGACGTTCAGGGACACCGGCGGCCGTGATGCCGGACCAGGTGCCGGACCGGGAGAAGACCGCAAGGGTGGAGGTGCTGGAAAGGATGTCGGAAAGATTCCATGCTTCGTTCTGTGAGAAGAACAGGGGCAGGGAAGAGGAGGTGCTTTTCGAAAGTAAGGCGAAAAACGGTGTGATGTACGGCTATACCCGCAATTACATAAAGGTGGAAAGGCCTTATGACAAGGCTCTTATCGGTCAGATTGTGAAGATTGTCCTGAACTGAAGGACACGGGGTCGCTTTCCAGATAATTCATGGGGTCCTCCTTGGGTTTCTGTATCTCTTCCTTGACGATATTGGCCTCCGCCGCTTCTTTTTCCAGCTCAGCTTCAGCTTTCTTCATAAGCTGAAGCTCGTATTCTTCCCTGCGTTTACGGGAGAAGAAGATATTGCGCCAGAAATCCCCGAAACTGTCAAACTCGTCCTGATATGTGATACCGAATCCGCTGCGCTGCGTATTGTCGAGATAGTTGGAGTAGGAGTCCGCCGAGCGGGTGAACAGGGTGACTCTCAGCTTGCCCTGCTTGTCGACTTTGATCTCGGCATCGAAGTCACCGGCCCAGTTGGACGAGGTCTCGCTGTTGCCTACGTTGCCGTTTATTATAAGTCTGTTGTTGAACGCCTGGTATGAGATGGCGACGTCAAACATGTCCTTGCTGCCTGTGGCCGTTCCCGGCTGATAGTTAAGTCCCAGGTCCAGCGGGATGTCGAATTGCCTGAATATATTGTTGAACTGGTTGGACAATATCTCGCTGGCGTTGGAATACAGAATGGTCGAGTTGTTGACTATGGTGGACTGCTCGTCGGGAACGAAGCTGCCGGAGAGAATGAGTGCGGCGAACTGTTTCTGCACCTTGTCCGGAGTGCTGAGAGCACTTTCCACCCGGCCTTTTGTTATCGGGTCAAGGTCGGGGATGTCTATGGAGAAAGATATCTCCGGATTGCTGAGCTGCCCCTGAATCTGTATTCCGCAGTTGACATTGCGTCTGTTTCCCACGGAAGTGGTGTCGGATATGAGCGTGGATATGGAGGCCTTGGTGCTGTATGTGGCCCCGATATTGAGGTTGGTGCTCATAAGGTCGCCGTTGAATGATATGCTGCCGCCTTCATTGAGGGTAAAATCACGGGACTGGATGGACATGACTACGAAGTGGTAGCTGCCTTCGGATACTGTGTAGTCTCCTCTGAGGTCCGTGATATTTCTGGCAGGGTTAAGCGTAAGGTCAATCTCTCCGTTTCCTGTGCACCTGAGCACATCTCCCATCTGCTTGTCCATCTCTATCAGCAGTTCCGTGCCTTGGGAGACGCTGGCTCTGGCTCTGATCTCCACGTTGCCTTTACGAGCCGGAGTCTGCGTCTGGTTTCCTTCACTGTCAGTCCCGGACATGGAGACGGAGTCTTCCGGTAGGCTGAAATCAGTGTAGGAGATAAGGTCTGTGGTGGTCGCTGATGAGGCGGAGGACAGGGGGATGTGTATGGCGGAATTATCATTGGTGGCCACATCGGCATTGATGGCCAGATTGTCGGTGTAGCCATTGAGGGATACATTGCCGGATGCGTATGCGGTGCCGTAGAATTTATCGTTGTCTTTCTCTACGGTGTTGAGGCACAGGAAGTTGTCGAACGCCATATTGGCGTCCAGATATATCTGTTTGAAGAAGTTGTGGGTCATGCTGCCGTTGAGTACGGCTTTTGAGCCCTCGGGGTCTACAATGTCCAGCCCTCTGAGGTCGATGCTTCTCTGGTTCATTGTCACGGGGCCGCTGATGATGTACGGGACCTGTGTATAATGCGGTGTGAGCAGAAGTGAGTCCAGTGTGGTATTGCTGCTGCTGAACATAAGCCTGTCCGCCGGTCCGCTGACGAGAATGTCTCCGCTGACGGTTCCTCCGGTTATATCCGCAAATTTATTGAGAACCGGGTCGAGATAGCTGAGTGCCAGGTCGTTCAGACTTAGGTTGAAATTGAGATATTTGCGGGAAGGGGAGTAGTATCCGCTGATATTAATCGGATTGGTATCTTCTATGTAGTTGTTGATTAATACATTGAATCTGTCTCTATTTATGTCTCTGCGGCTGAGTACGGACAGGTGTCCGAGGTCTTTGCCGAAGATACTGAGTCCGTCGCCGTCTATCTCCATGGTCGCACCCATTCTGGAGAGCAGGCTGTAGAGGTCAATTTCTCCGGACAGTCTGCCTTTAAGGTCGATGCCAGGATTAATGAATGTGTTGAGTACGCTCAGGTCGATATTCTCTATGGTGGCGGACAGCTTGTCGTTCGGAGCATCGGAAATGACTCCGGATATTTTGATGGTGTCGCTTTCTCCGGCAAGTCCGAAATCCCGGATTTCGTAGCGGCGGTCGGCGATGTCCACAGATGCCGGCCGGAGTCTCCACCTGTGTCCTCTGAGGTTTATTTCCGAATTGTCGATGTTGACTTTGGCCGTGAGCCTGCCGTTTCCGTCCCTGTCGAATCTGGCGCCTCCGGAAAGGTCCAGATAGGCGGTGTCGGCGTTGTGGTATGACAATGCGGCCCTGAGAGTGCTGTCATGTTCTCCGACGTACAGGTTGAGGTTGTCCATGATGAATCCGTCGGAGGCCAGTCTGTCTACGGACAGTAGTCCGGACAGGGCGCCGGAGGGGTTGCTGGCAGATATCATCAGGCCGTTGAGATTGTAGTTCTTGCCTGGCCCCTTATGATATGAGATTGCTGATGATCTAGCCTTTACTTCCAGCTCGTTGTCTGCGGAGAGCCTGACATCCAGAGTGGTATTGTCCGCAATGCTGAGTCCGGGCAGCAGGATGTCGCATATCTTGGACACATCCATTGTCTTCAGGTGGACGGCATAGTGTCCGTCCGGTCTGTCCGTGTCCGAGGTGTCGGCCATGAGCACTGGCGCCAGGGAACGGCCCTGCACTGCGAGCTTCAGACGGTTTATCATTCTGGCCGGGGAGTCTGTGCTGGAATAATCGGCATGCAGGATAGGGGACTTTACAGTGACGATGTTGCGGCCTTCCATGATGGCGGACCTGATATAGAGCGAGTCGATGAGATACTGGCCGTTGTCGTTGGCGTAGCTGATATTGTCCAGCAGTACGCTGCCAAGTACACTCTTGTCCGACAGGCGCAGGTCTGCCTGAGCTGTGATTCCGAGGCTGGATATTTCTCCTTTTTTAACGACGTTCATTATATGGAGGTCGGAGTAAGGTACGTCCAGGAATATTCTGGCTCTTTCCGGAGAGTTGCCGTGGTTGAAATTGACGATGCCCTGGAACATCGCCGGCAGAGCCTGGTCGTGGCTGACCAGTCTGATATCTGCCCGATGCTCCCGCATCTGTCCTGTGACAGCTATATGACGGTAAGTGTAGCCGTTGATATTGATTCTTGATATGCGCAAGGAATCCAGATTTGCCGTTATCTCCCTATTGTCTCCTGCTCCCAGCCGGGCATGGAAGCCGGCTGTCATGTCAACAGGTCCGAAAAGGTCGTTGGACAGCACCCTGCCGATATCCATATTTTCCAGCCAGAGTGAGGATGAGATATCCATGCCTTCGCCTTTCTTGAAGCCGAGGTTGGCCTCATACCCGGCTTTGCCGGCATCGGAGGAGAGCTGGCCGATTGAGTAGATATCAGAGAAAGTGCCGTAGGCCTCGCCTCTGAGCGTGACTTCTGTGCCGGACAGGATAGAGTTGATGTTGTTGTCTTTACGGCTGAAGTGCTTTACTATTCCGGATACGTCGGCTGTGGTCGTGGAGATTTCCTTGAAATTGATGTTGAAATATGTGTTTTCAATATCAGGCAGTCCTGAGACGGAGGCGCCTATTCTGACTGACGTGCTGTCTCCGGAAGAAACCAGCAGGTCGTGTGTCACCAGATTGCATACCGGGCCGGTTATTTCGCCGTTGATATTGAGCTTCAGTATATTGCCTTGCAATGCTTTGGCGAAGTATCCCAAGCTGCGGAAGTCCAGATATGAGTTGCGGAAATCCGCTCCAAGAGTGATTTTGTGGACGAAATCCTTCAGGTCCTTGCCGCTGTTGTAGCCGAAGGACAGATAGGCGGCGTCTATTTCCGAATAGGTGTCGGAAAGGTGCAGGTTGCGGATCCGGCTTTTGCTGGAGTTGAGGGAGAACACACCGGACAGGGAGCGCAGCTCATAACCTGAGCAGTCCATGGCGCTGATGTCCCTTATTCTGCATATTATGGTGTTGTCTCTGATTCGTATCCTGTTGATTCTCGCATCGATGTCTTCTATATTCAGGTTTTTGAAGTTCATCATTCCGCTGCGCTCTACCGTGTCTCCTGCCGGATTCCGCAGACTGAATCTCATGTTTCTGAGCGTCAGGTCGTTGATGTTCATGTCCGGCACTCTGAGCGGTTTTTTCAGAGAGTCTGGCTTGGGAGACAGATTAAGGATACGGTGTATGTTGGAGTATTTGCCGGGGCCTTCCTTTATCAGGTTGAAGCATCCGTTTTCGATGAAAATCCTGTTTGCGGTAATCCTTCCGCGCAGCAGTTCTGCGGGAAGAAGCGAGACCGATAGCTTTTCGAATGCCGCCAGAGTGTCTCCGGCGGCACCGGTAACGGTCACGTCATATGCCATGACTTTATTGAAAAACACCACAGCAATCCTGCCGACTTCTATGTTGCCGTTGATTTTAGGCTCGATAGCAGTCACTACCCTCCGGGCTATCCTGTTCTGCACTTTCGGGAACTGAAGCGCCACGTATGCTGTGAACGGGATAACGCATATCAGGATAAGGATTCCTGTGATTATTTTTCTTATAGTTCTGATGGCGCTGGGTATTTTACTTGGCCTGCTCCGCCTTTCTGCGTGTTCTGGCGGCCGCTGACTCGAGAACGAGGACCAGGGCTATGCCTATGAGCGCAAAAAGAACAGCCAGACCGATGTGTCCGGAATATTTAGTAACGTCGCTTATTTCCTTGCCGGATGCAATCAGGCTCTGGAGACCTGTCTGTATGCGTTCGTCGAAAGGCAGGACGGGCATGGAGACTCCGTCGTGCTGGAACTGCCAGGGCCACACTTTCACCAGTGAGCCTATCATGATGCCGGCCAGGGCTGAAATCGTGGTGACGTGATATTTGTTGAGCAGCCATGTCAGGAAATGCGAGAACGATATGATACCGATGGCGGCTCCTGCCACGAAGATGAGAATAAGAGGGATGTTCAGGTCGGTGAGGGCCTTGAGCATGTATTCGTATTTGCCGAGGAGCAGCAGGATAAAGCTGCCGGATATGCCGGGAAGTATCATTGCGCAGATGGCGATGGCTCCGCAGAGGAATATGAACCACAGCTCATTGGGGGTCTCGGTGGGGGATATCAGGCAGATTGCCGCACCGGCGGCTATGCCGAGCACGAGAGCCAGCAGATGCCTTATCTTGGTCAGGTCGATGTCTTTCAGAATGAGTATGGCCGATGCGATGATGAGACCGAAGAAAAAGGACCACAGGGGTATCGGCTCGTTGGCCATCAGGTACTGCATCAGCTTGGCCAGAGAGAAGAAGCTGATGGCTATGCCGAGTATCAGGGATATCAGGAAATTGCCGTTGATGTGTTTCCAGAACTGTCCTATCTTGCCGGTGAACAGTAGTTTGAAGGCCTGCGTGTTGATGGATTTGATGGAATTGAGCAGCTCTTCATAGATACCTGTGAGGAAGGCGATGGTGCCTCCGGACACTCCGGGTATCACGTCGGCCGCTCCCATTCCGATACCCTTTAGGGTAATCATCGCGTAGGAGGAAAATGTTCTCATGTTGTCTAATGTATGGTAGTTAGATAGTTGATAATATTGTCAATAAGCCTTTCTGACCGACTCTCTCCGCCGTCATTGCCGCTCACTACCATATCGTACTGGCTGATGCGGTTGTTCTCAATGCCTATCAGAAGGGCCGCATTGGCTTTCTTCAGTAAAAAGTCGGCCTGGAACAGACGTTTACCGGATGTGAGGTCTATCAGTATGTCGAACGGCTGTTGCAGAAACTGTGCCGTGCTTTCCGGACGGGGAATGCCGTACCAGTTAAGATTTCTGCGCCGAAGTATTGTGACATTGCTGTCGTTCAGCAGTTTCTGGTCGGTTAGCGGTTCCTTGCCGAAATCCAGGCATATCACTCTGCATGCCTTGCCGGCGGCGGCCATACGTTTCAGGAACGTCTTGACGGCTTCCGCTGTGTCCGGATTCTCGGTATTGACAATCAGGCCGACAAGATGTGCGGACGACAGGGACACATATTTCCCGTGATGGATGTCCGTCAGTTTTTTCAGAGCTTTTCTCTGTAATATGCGTGTCAGAAACCAATTTCTCATCCCCCAAAGATAGCAAAAAGATTAAAATGATATATTTTTGCCTCGGATAAACGTTAAATTTTATATGAGTACAGTGAATATAGGGATTTTCGGCAGGAGAAATGTCGGAAAATCCTCGATAATCAACGCTATGACAGGACAGGAGGTGGCGATAGTATCGGACCGGCCAGGGACGACTACCGACCCGGTGCGTAAGAGACTGGAGATATTCGGTCTCGGCCCGTGTGTGCTGATAGATACTGCCGGTATAGATGACGAGGGAGAGCTTGGACAGAAAAGGGTGGCCGGTACGGAGGCTGTTGTGGCTCAGATAGATGTGGCGGTGCTTGTGTTTGCCGGAGATGATTTCGGAGAGCCGGAGGACAGGCTCATGCGGCAGTTCAGGAGATATTCCTTGCCGGTAGTGCTGGTGCATAACAAATCCGACAAGGCAGCTCTTACCGGTAGCACTGCGGACAGACTGTCCGCCGAGTATTCATTGCCTGTGCTGGAATTTTCCGCCCGGACCGCCGGGTCAGGGACAGGTGTGGCTGAGTTGACAGACCGTATACGTCAGGTGGTGAAAAACTCTGCTTTCAGTGCGGAGAGGCCAATGTTTGAAGGGCTGGTGGAGGAAGGACAGCATGTGCTTCTGGTATGCCCGATAGACAGCGAGGCTCCTACAGGAAGGCTGATACTTCCTCAGGTCAATGCGATACGCAATTTATTGGACATAGGCGCCGTGGTCACAGTGGCGCAGCCTGACAGGATAGGACAGGTGCTTTCCTGCAGCCGCAACGGATTCGATCTAGTTGTCACGGACAGTCAGGCGTTCGGAGAAGTGGCTGAGGCTGTGCCCGGGGAGATTCCTCTGACCAGCTTCAGTATGCTTTTGGCCAGAAGCAAGGGCTGTTTCAAGGAATATTGCGAGGGGACACCGAGGATAAGCAGTCTGAAAGACGGGGACAGGATACTGATACTCGAATCCTGCACTCATCACGCTTCCTGTGATGATATCGGCAGGGTCAGGATACCGGCGCTTATGCGGAAATTCACGGGGAAGACCCTGGCATTCGATGTGGTGGGCGGACTTGATACAGTGGAGAGGCCGGTCAAGGAATATGCGCTGGTGCTTCAGTGCGGGGGCTGCATGATTACCCGCCGGCAGCTATTCTCCAGGCTGTTGCCGGCTATCGAGTCCGGTGTTCCGGTCACTAATTACGGTATGGCCATTTCCTATATGAAAGGCATTTACGACAGGGCGCTCAAACCGTTGCTGAAATGACAAGGGAGGAACTTATATCAGCTCTGGAGGATCCCGGTCCGGAGAATGCGGCCGTCCTGTATGCCAAGGCATATGAGGTGAAAAAAAAGACAGTGGGAGAGAGCGTGTATCTGAGAGGACTGGTGGAGATATCCAATATCTGCCGGAAGAATTGCCTTTATTGCGGCATACGGAGGGATAACGGCAATACACGCAGATATGAGCTGGAGCCGGAGGAGGTTCTGAGGGCGGCTGAGTTTGCATACAACGGGGGCTACGGCTCGCTCGTTATCCAGGGAGGAGAGCGTACTGACCGCAGGTTCATAGATAAGATAACGTCCCTTTTGGCGGAGATAAAGCGCCGGTGGCCTCTCGGAATAACCCTTTCTCTCGGAGAGCAGTCCAAGGAGGTGTACCGGGAATGGTTTGAGGCGGGAGCGCACAGATACTTGCTCCGCATAGAGTCCTCCACAAAGGAACTTTATGAGAAAATCCATCCTGCTGATGCGCTTCACAGCTATGAGACAAGACTGGAGGCCCTTGTCAATCTTCGCGGATGCGGGTATCAGGTGGGTACTGGAGTCATGATAGGCCTGCCTTTCCAGACAGCCGCGCATCTGGCGGATGACCTGCTGTTTTTCAAGCGCATGGACATAGACATGTGCGGCATGGGACCGTATCTGGAACACTCCGGGACACCGTTGTATGAGTATCGGGACCGACTCATGCCGAAGTATGACAGGCTGGAACTATCGCTTAGGATGGTGGCGTTGCTAAGGCTGCTCATGCCAGATATCAACATAGCGGCCACAACAGCCATGCAGGCCATAGCTCCGGACGGCAGGGAGAGGGCTATAATGGCAGGAGCCAATGTGCTTATGCCCAATCTCACATTGTCGGATGTGAGGGAGGAGTACCAGATATATCAGAACAAACCGGGAGTGGGGGAGGATGCGGCCATATCCTCCTCCATGACCGAGAAGCGGTTGAGGGATATGAAAATCCCCATCGGTTATGGCCGGTGGGGAGATTCACTGCATTTCAGCAAGAGATAGAAGTGTCCGTACTACAATTCGATGTGGATACGCTCCGAGATATATTTGTTTCCGGCCCGTAGCCGGATGTCTATGTAGTTGTCATCCTGCTCGTAGCAATATTCATCGTTGTATTTTATCACTATGGCGTTGCCTTCGATGGTGGAGGACAGCTGTGTGGCGCAGTTGGACTTGAGCACCGGTCTCTGGCTGGTGGAAATCTCTCTTCCGCCCAGCTTAAGGGTGACGACAGCCTTGCCTTTGCTTACCTGAACGCATTCCAGAGTAATCTGGTCGTACAGTTCCCGGTAGCGGTTGGAAAGTATCTGAACCTGACCGTACCTCGGATCCTGTGTGTCGAATTCGTCCAGAAACACCCTGAGGCGGTTGATATTCTCTCCGATTGATTCTACGGACGGTACTGTCCTGATACCGGATTCGAACTGTTCAAGTCCGGCGTTGAGACTATTGTCGTGCTCGATATATTGGGCGGCCAGCATCTTCATGTCATGCTCACTGTAGGGATATTTGACAGCATAGAAATAATCGGTCTGTTTGTTCGACTTCCATTGTCTCTGCTCCCAGTAGAAGTCCGTAGCCTTGGCCAGGGATATCTCGCTGATAAAAGGCAGTTTGGCTGTTCTGGACACGATGGATGTCTCAAGCTGTTGGGCGCTCGAGAAGCCGTCGGCGTTTTCCGAATAGGAGGAGAGCAGGCTGGACTCTGCGACGACACGGGTCGCTATGCTCTGAGCTATCTGCTGCTTGACAGACTCTGTCACGGCTGCTTTCGCCTCCTCAATGCTGCTGCCGGAGGCCGTTGCTATCAGATAGCCGTTCTCAACGGAATTAACCCATTCGGGCATGTGCTTTGCACTTGCGTCAAGTATCTTGTACTGTGCTTTCTGAGCATATGAGGGAAGGACTGACGCCACACTTGCCGCAAGAATGCAGATAATAGTCCTTAGTGTTTTCATTCTGTCTTGTCTGATTGGTTAATATGCTCGTTGTAGTATTCCTTTGCCTGATTGATCATAGCCCGGAGCTTGGGGTCACGGGCCTTGATTTTCTTTACCGCATCCATATATGAGGACTTGTCATTGTCGGCTATGCCCTTTACCGTGAAGGATGTCTGGCTCAGGTTCTCTCCTGTCTCAATGTCTGTGATGAAGATTGATATCTCCAGTTCCGTGACGTACATCGGCGGAGCGGTGGGTGTGACGTCCTTTGACAGCAGGATGGCATCCGTCCTCATGATGAACCGGCTGTATTCCGCCGATACATTGTTGAGAACCAGTGCCTGTGTAAGATTGGACTTGAGTGTTGCGGCAGCGTTCTCATGAGTGATTCCGTCCGGAGCGGCCACAAATATCTTCAGCTCGTCCTCGGCATGCAGGAGCATGACAGTGGACAGCAGGAAGGCAGCGATTGTAATAAACTTTCTCATAGCGTATCAGTGTTATCAGTCTCCAAGAACAATCCATACATTGCCGAGTCCCCTTTCATTGATGGAGTAGGGAAGATTGAAAGGCTCCTTGTTGAGGAAGCGGGCGAGATCCATGGCGAATGAGCGTGTGTCTATAGCTCTCTCCTTGCCAAGTACAGTCTTGTAGAGAGGAATCCTTACCTGCTCATAATCAGTGTAGTAGTCTCCGCCTCCGGCTCTGGTGAAGCGATGGTTGACAGTGTTCTCGTCCATCCACCAGTCAAGTATGTCGGTGAGGGCCACTATCTCTCCCATAAACTCGAAATCGTCATACATGGTCACGGGGCAGTTGTCAGTCATGCGTACTGATATGGTGACCTCGCGGCCGTTTGCGAACATGTCGTCGAAGTGATTCTGCAGTGCGGCGTTGAAAGCGTCCATATAGTTAAGTACGGCTTCCTCCACCAGAATGCCGGTGGATACAGCCGTGGAGGGCTGTCCGTCACCGGATGCAGTGGTGATGACCTTGCTGGTGTATGCGTCGATACCGCGGAGGTTGAACGAGATATATTTCTGAGGGCCTCTGGACTTGATGTTGAAATCCAGGTCCATGATGATGTCTGCCTTTGCAGTCCTTTTCAGTTTGTCCAGCGGAGACTCATATATCGAACCGCCTCCACGGCCGGAGAATAGAGCGGCTTCGGCAGCCTGGCTCTCCATGGTCTTGAGGGTCTGTTCGAGATCCTTCAGAGGGAAGCCTCTGTCGGCCATGATTCTGGAAAGCTCGGAGATGGCAAGACGCAGGTTCTCATCGCTCAGGAAAGCCCTGCCGTAATCGGCTGATGAGTGTGTGGTGCCGTTTTCGTCCTGATAATTTGTGACATATCCTTCCCTTTCGCAGTAGATGTCGCTGGGGATTACCATGATGGTAGGCTTTTTTGCCTGTGAGAAAGCTGTCAGTGCAGACAGCATCATGATGATTGAAAGTATTGTCTTTTTCATAGTGCGGTGTTAAAATCCTGAATTAAGAGATCTGATTACGCCTGCATCCTGCAGGTCGTTGCGGAGGTTGTCGTACATTACCTGTACTATGAGCCCGATTTTATAGCCTCCTTTGACTTTTATCTTGTCCTGCTCGGGTATGACTCCGTCCGAGGTGATGTTGACATATCTAAGATACTGTCCTCCCGGAGTGAAGAAATTCTCGAAAAAAGCAGAGTGCTTCTGTTCGTCCGAACTGCTGCACAGAGCCGGGGTGCCGCTTACGGCCCCTGCTGACGGAAGTCCCCGGAAAATGCATACTTCCACGGCTGCCTTTTTGGCCAGAGCTATGGCTTTTTTCTCATTTTTCTCAGTTACGTAGATTTTGAAAACTTTCGTACCGTCCGTTCCGACTCCCAGTGTGACTACCTCGTAGTTACGGGAATCCTTGTAAGTGTATTTCTGTCCGTAGGCCGGTGCCGCCAGGAAGGCGCATACGGCGAGCATGGTGATTATTGTACGTGTTCTCATGGCTATAGTATGTTGTCTACTTCAAATGCTATTTTCTTTTTTTCAAAATCATTGAAATCGTAAAGGATGTAGTAGAGATATACGTCTTGTTTCTTGATTACCCTGTGCTCCCAGTATGTCTCTACGGCGGTCCATTCGGATATATTGCGTACAAAATCCGTATTCTCCACGGCTTCAAGGATGTCGTTGACGTCCCTGCCCTGGAAATTAATACCGAGCAGGTATTTTGTGACCGACGAGACAACTATGTCATGCAGCTTGTCAAATGCCGCATCCCTTGCGCTGTTGATACTTACTGTGCTTTCGCCGCGGACTTTCATCAGGTACGCGCTTCCCGGATCCTTCTTGACCCATACAGGACGTTTTTCGCTGCTGCTTTCCTGTAGCTTGCCCTGTCCGTATGAAGATGAGAGAGCGGTCAGGCAGACTGCAAGTATGAGTAGAAATCTTTTCATAGCATATAATTTATGATTGTCAATATTTACAAATATACGCAATAATGTTCAATCATGCCAAATGTGACATGAAAAAATGACTAGTGCGGGTGTTATCAGGTCCGTATTATTCTAAATACATTGTTCCCAATTCTTTGAAGTTAATTTCATTATAACCGTCATTTATTACGCCAGTCATTATTTCGTCGCCATTAAGCACGATATTGTGACCATTGCGTATGAATTGAAAATGCATTGTTTCCGTTTCAGTCGGACATGTATATGGCTCTGAAATGTCTTTCAAAGTGTATTTGTAAAAATGCCCGATATACGCTTTGTCTTCATGGACCAGTTGGTTAATGCTGTCACCGACATACTCTGTTTTCAGATATAAAGTGTCCTCCTCAACAATTAATTCATATAGGTAGTTCCCGATATCGTCATTGTAAGAATGGGATTGGTCGGGATAATGATACTCCATTCTTGTGCGGGTACGAACTTGGTAGGTGCCAATCGGCTTAACCTCATCTTCGAGGCTGCACTGATCATCAATTCCAAATGATAAAGTATACTTGCCCTTTATGTGATCTACATTCCAAACAGTGTCAATAACATTTTTGGTTGACAAGAGTTCTTCCTTGAGCCTTTTTCTGATTTCTTCAGGGAGTGACTCAAATGTAGCTGAATCTACTTCCGAGTGCGGCATTATATATTCTTGTACCCATTTTGTGTTTGAAAGTATGTCATCATATACAGGCGTTGGCGTGTTTGATGTTGAACAGGACAGAATAAATATCAAAGTCGTCAACAGGACTAATCCCCTTTTCATTTATTTTCCTCCATAATTTTTTCTTTATAATCCGGCTTTTGTGTTCGACTGGATTGCAGTCTTCAAGGCATGTCTCTGAATCTGTTATTGTGTGCTTTGTGTAAAAGCCTGTTAATTAGTTAGATATGTGATGAGCGGCAAAACAGATAGGGCCATGTTGAGACTGATGTTTGCCTAAAAGGGCCGTATCTGTTAAGATGCCAAAGCGGTAAATTGTTGAATGCGAATACATTATAAGGATAGCAGGATTACAGATTCCGGGTGTACCTGTGTCATTTGCATCAGAGCACCGGCCGGGAAACTCTATTTTCGAAACCATACAACAATTGGGAAACATTTGCGTTCATTCTGCACATTTCCCGTGCAAAATGAACGGACTTTTATTTAAAACAATAGGCGGTAAGCCTTTGGAAATGAAAAGCCTACCGCCTAATTAGTTAATGTTCAGCTATATCACTTCTCATGCTCGATTGCAGCCTGCGCCGCAGCAAGACGGGCGATCGGCACTCTGAAAGGAGAGCAGGACACGTAGTCCAGTCCGATCTGGTGGCAGAATTCCACAGAAGCGGGGTCACCGCCGTGCTCGCCGCAGATGCCGACTTTGAGTTTCGGATTGGTGCTGCGTCCTCCCTGGACTCCGATTTCTATCAGCTTACCTACTGACTCGACGTCTATTGTCTGGAACGGATCGGCGTCGAGGAGCTTGTTGGACAGATAGTCGCCCATGAATGCTCCGATATCGTCGCGCGAGAATCCGAATGTCATCTGAGTCAGGTCGTTTGTTCCGAATGAGAAGAACTGGGCTGTCTTGGCCATGAAGTTGGCGAGAAGAGCTGCCCTGGGAATCTCGATCATGGTACCGTAGAGGTAGTTGATGGTCACTCCTGTGGCTTTTTCCACTTCCTCGTGTACACGGTCGCAGATCTTCTTCTGGAAATCGAGCTCGCGGACAATGATGGTCACGGGAATCATAATCTCGGGTTTGGGATTAAGGCCCTCCTTGATAAGCTCTGCTGTGGCGTTGAAAATAGCGCGGAACTGGGTCTCGCTTATCTCGGGGTAGGTGACTCCGAGACGTACTCCGCGGTGTCCCATCATGGGGTTGACCTCGTGCAGGCTCTCGCCTCGTTTCTCGATGTCGTCGATGCTGACACCCAACTCTTTGGCCAGTTCGGCCTCTTTCTCAGGAGTCTGAGGCACGAATTCGTGGAGAGGGGGGTCGAGCAGACGGAATGTCACAGGCTTGCCGTCCATTACCTTCAGAGTGTTCTTTACGGCGTCCTTGATATAAGGCTCAAGCTCATTGAGCGCTGCGACTCTCTCTTCCTTGTTCTTGGAGAGAATCATTTTACGGAGCTTGGACAGAGGAGCCTCCGAATGCGCACCGTAGAACATGTGCTCGATACGGAACAGACCGATACCTTCGGCTCCGAATGACAGAGCTCTTGCAGCGTCCTCGGGTGTGTCGGCGTTGGTACGCACGCCCAGCCTGCGGTATTTGTCTACAAGGGCCATGTACTCGACGAAGCGGGGATTCTCCGATGCGTCCATTGTCTCCACCGGCACATCGTAGACAAATCCTTTGGAACCGTTGAGCGAGAAGACATCTCCCTCCTTATAGGTCTTGCCGTTGATAGTGAGAGTCTTGGCGTCCAGGTCGATATGCATGGCGTCGCAGCCTACTATGCAGCATTTGCCCCATCCGCGGGCAACGAGAGCCGCATGTGATGTCATACCACCGCGGGCTGTGAGCAGACCGTCGGCAGCGCGCATACCCTCCACGTCCTCGGGATTGGTCTCCTCACGGACGAGAATCACTTTCTCCTTGCGTTTTGATGCGGCTACGGCATCCTCAGCAGTGAAGACGATTTTGCCGACTGAGCCGCCGGGACCAGCGGGAAGACCCTGTGCGATGACAGTCTCCTTTTTCTCAGCTGCCGGATTTAGAATAGGGTGAAGAAGCTCGTCGAGCTGGTTGGGAGCTACTCTCAGAACAGCTGTCTTCTCATCGATGAGACCTTCGTGAAGCATGTCCATCGCCATATTGAGAGCTGCCAGACCTGTTCTCTTGCCGACACGGCACTGGAGCATCCAGAGCTTGCCGTCCTGGATGGTGAACTCGATGTCCTGCATGTCCTTGAAATGCTGCTCAAGGTGATTCTGTATGTCGTCAAGTTCCTTGTAGACTTCGGGCATTGCTGTCTCCAGGGATGCGAGGTTGCGGTTATGCTCGTTCTTGGTGGCCTCGTTAAGAGGGTTGGGGGTACGGATACCTGCCACTACGTCCTCGCCCTGGGCATTGATAAGCCATTCTCCGTAGAACTTGTTCTCGCCTGTGGCGGGGTTGCGGGAGAAAGCCACTCCGGTGGCGGAGTTGTCGCCCATGTTTCCGAATACCATGGCCTGTACGTTCACGGCAGTACCCCAGTCATCGGGAATCCCTTCGATGCGGCGGTAGGCGATGGCCCTCTTGCCGTTCCATGATTTGAATACGGCTCCGATACCTCCCCAGAGCTGCTCGTATGCGTTGTCGGGGAATTCCTTGCCGAGTACCTGTTTTACTCTTACCTTGAAGTCGGAGCAGAGCTGCTTGAGGTCCTCCTCGGTCAGGTCAGTATCGCTCTTGTAGCCCTTTTTGGCTTTCAGCTCACCGAGCATCCGGTCCAGCTGAACCCTGATGCCCTGGCCCTCAGCCGGCTCTATGCCTTCGGCTTTTTCCATTACCACGTCCGAGTACATCATGATCAGACGGCGGTATGCGTCATATACGAAGCGGGGATTCTGTGTCTTGGCAATCATCCCGGGTATGGTGGCGGAGCAAAGTCCGATATTCAATACAGTTTCCATCATTCCGGGCATTGATGAACGTGCTCCGGAACGGCAGGATACGAGGAGAGGGTTGTCCTTGTCCCCGAATTTGCGGCCCATCATTTTCTCTGCGCGGGCAAGTGCTTCATTGACCTCATTCTCCAGGTCCGCGGGATATTTGCATCCCAGGTTGTAATACTCGGTGCAGCACTCTGTCGTAATGGTGAATCCAGCGGGAACAGGCATACCGAGCGTGCACATCTCAGCGAGGTTGGCACCTTTACCGCCAAGGAGGTTTCTCATTGAACCGTTTCCTTCGGCCTCTTTACCTCCAAAGAAATAAACTCGTTTGTTTGACATAAAATATAAAAGTGTTAGTTAGATTTGATCTGATATTGATATGTCAGGGTGCAAAAATAACAAAAAAACTAAAATCTATAAAAGTTTGCCGGCAAGTTCCGACAGGCCGCTTCTCTCTCCTTTGATCATGTTGATGTGGGCGAAGACGTTTTGTCCGAAGAATTTGTCACACAGGTGAGTCAGACCGTTGGAATTGAAGTCCAGATACGGCTGGTCAATCTGGTAGATATCGCCTGTAAAGACGATTTTGGTACCTTCTCCGGCGCGTGTGATGATGGTCTTGACCTCGTGCGGTGTGAGATTCTGTGCGTCGTCCACTATGAGGAACACATTGACCAGACTCCTGCACCGTATGGAGGCCAGCGGATTGATGACCAGTTGTCCGTCACGCTGCATCCGGTCTATGCGCACGGCCTCGTTGCTGTCCTGAGGGAAGCAGCTGCGTATGACTTCCAGATTGTCTGAAAGGGCCGGCATATACGGGGCTGATTTGTCTCCAGCCATGCCGGGGATGAATCCAAGTTCCGGGCTGCGCATGGGAATGACGGGACGTGAGAGAAGTATCTGCTTGTAGTCAGCTGCCTGTTCGAGAGCTCCGGCAATAGCCAGAAGAGTCTTGCCGGTCCCGGATCTTCCTGTTAGGGCAATAATCTTTATATTCTTGTTCAGTACTGCGTCGAGGGCCAGTATCTGCTCGTCGTTGCGGGGGGCGATGCCGAATGCATTTCTTGGTCTTACACGTATTATGCACTTGGATGCGTCGTCATAGCGGGCGAGAGTGACTCTACGGTTGCTGTCGTAGATTTTGTAATATTGGTTGCAGGCAGGTTTCCGGCGTATGCCCAGATTTGCATAGGATACTCCGTTGTCGGCCGAGACAATATCCTCGATGAGACTGTCTTTCATGTTGCGTACGGTAAGTACTTCCTTTTCTGTCTTCTCCACGCGCTTGTCCTCCACCTTGTCAGACAGATAGTCCTGGGCCATGAGTCCGAGAGCTTTGGCTTTCAGCCTCATATTCAGGTCTTTGGTTACGAGTATTACCTTTCTGCCCGGATTGTTGTCCCTGAGCCAGACAGCCGTGGCTATTATGCGGTGGTCGGGGATGTCGTCTATAAGAGAGTCCCTGATCTGTCCTGTGTAGCCGTGTCCCATCTCTATCTTTATGAGACCGCGGCCTTTGCCCAGACTTATGCCTTTGTCGAAAAGGGTGTTGTCCGATATTTTGTCCAGTACTCTTACAAAGGCCCTGGCGTTGTATCCCAGAATATCATCGCCTTTCTTGAATTTGTCCAGCTCCTCTATGACGCTTACCGGGATGTAGATATCGTTGTCCTGGAAGTTGAAAATACAGCGGTTGTCGTGAAGTATCACATTGGTGTCCAGAACAAACAGTTTCGGCGGTCTGGCCGGTTCTCTGTTGTCCGGGACTCTCATTTTGTTGGGAAAATGTCTTATCTTGTTTCCAGCCATACTCTTCCGTTTATGAACATCTCAATCCAAGGAGTGACAATGTCTTTTCGTCCGTCCGGATACCATGCCCAGTTCCACGGTCTCAGACATCTTTCAGGATGAGGCATCATGGCCAGATGGCGGCCGTCAGGCGAGCAGACTCCGGCTACTGCGGCAGGAGAGCCGTTGGGGTTGCCGGGATATGCGTTGTAATTGTATCTGAGGGCGACATTGTACTCTTCCACGGGTCTGGGGAACGAGAATCTTCCTTCTCCGTGAGCGACCCAGATACCGAGTTTGGAGCCCTGGAGCGATGAAAGCAGGATAGACGGCGAGTTCTCTACGGAGACGCCTACGAAAGCCGACTCGTACTTGTGCGACTCGTTGTGCTTCATCTTAGGAGACAGCTCCTTGTGTTCCGGAGTGATGAGTCCCATCTCCGCCATCAGCTGGCAGCCGTTGCAGACTCCCAGGCTGAGGGTGTCCTTGCGGGCGTAGAAGCGCTCTATGGCTGTACGGGCTTTCTCGTTGTAGAGCAGAGCACCGGCCCATCCCTTTGCGGAGCCGAGGGTATCGGCGTTTGAGAATCCTCCCACGAATACAATCATCCGCACGTCGTCAAGTGTCTCACGGCCGGATACCAGGTCTGTCACATGCACGTCCTTCACATCGAATCCGGCCATGTACAGGGCCCATGCCATCTCGCGGTCTCCGTTGGAGCCGGTCTCGCGGATAATGGCAGCCTTGATTCTTCTCTCGGACGGCATAGTATATTCCCCGTCAAAATGCTTGGGGAATGCGAACGTCAGAGGCTGTGACTTGTAGTTGGCATATCTTTCGGCGGCGAATTTCTCTCCGGTCTGGATGCTGTCAAGCAAGTATGAGGTTCTGTACCAGCGGTCTCTCATCTCATTGATGTCCATACTGAGTTCACGGGAGTCTTTTCCGTATCTGATTCTCATGGTGCGTCCTGATACCGGATGTCCTATCGCATAGGATTTTATGTTTCCGAGATTCTTGAGGAACATGTCCTTTCCGGAGTTCCTGACCTGTACTATCACACCGGGCACCTCGGACAGCAGGATGTCGGACGACTCAAGCTCTCTGAGGTCGATGTCCGCACCTCCGTCCGTATTGGCGAAGCACATTTCCAGCAGGGTGGTGACCATGCCGCCGGCGGATATGTCGTGGCCTGCGACTACCGGATTGTCTACAGAGTTGAACATGGCGTCCTGCAGGTTGCAGAAGCAAGTCTTGAAATACTCAGGATCCGTGATGTCGGGGGACTTGCTGCCGACTTTGTTGATAGTGGCGGCATAGGCAGAGCCTCCGAGGGGGAAGCAGGCGTCCCCTTTATTAATAGGTGTGAACGGTATGTACAGCAGGGTGGTGTCGGGGTCCTGACTCATGACAGGATGCAGCGTGGCTCCCACGTTCTTGCTTTCTCCGGTAGCGGAAATAATCAGTGTTCCGGGAGAAAGGACTTTCTCACCGTCCGGATATTTCTGGGTCATGGACATGGAGTCCTTTCCTGTGGGGATGTTGATGCCGAGAGCGATGGCGAAATCGCTGGCTCCCTGGACGGCTTTGTACAGACGTGCGTCCTCACCGTCATTGCGGCTGGGCCACATCCAGTTGGCACTCAAGGATACACCGTAGATATTGTCCTTTATCGGAGTCCATATTATATTGGTGAGCGCTTCCGCAATGGCCAGTCTGGAACCTGCGGCCGGATCAATCATGGCAGCGGCAGGCGCATGGCCTATCGATACGGCTATGCCCTCGGGATCATCGTAGCCGATGGCTGTTACTCCCAGGTCGTTGAGAGGAAGCTGAAGTTCTCCGCAGCACTGCTGGCAGGCTATAAGTCCTGTGACGGAGCGGTCTACCTTGTTGGTAAGCCAGTCCTTGCAGGCCACTGATTCGAGAGTGAGCACTTTGGAGACAGCTTCTTTAAGGGCATCAGGAGTCATGTCTGCCGGAGTCCTGTCGACAGGAGTGAATCCTCCGTGTCCGTCGGCACCTCCCTTGGGGGACGAACCGTGCATTACTGTCCTTGGAGTGGAGCCGAACATATCGGAAAGTTCCAGGTCTATGGGAGCGTTTCCGGTCTTACTGTCTTTAAGGGTGAAATTCCCTTTTCCGCTTACCTCACCGATGACGTAGAAAGGAGCACGTTCCCTCTCGGCTATCTTCTTCAGCTCCTCAGTGTCGGATTTTCTCATGACAAGTCCCATACGCTCCTGGCTCTCATTGCCGATGATCTCCTTGTCGGAGAGGGTGGGGTCACCTACGGGCAGTCTGGATATGTCGATATCGCCTCCTACTTCCTCCACCAGCTCGGACAGACAGTTAAGATGTCCTCCGGCACCGTGGTCGTGAATGGAGACGATGGTGTTGTGGTCTTTCTCCGCAACTGAGCGGATGGCATTGTACACTCTTTTCTGCATCTCCGGATTGGCCCGCTGTATGGCATTCAGCTCTATGGAGTTGCCGTATTCTCCCGTGGCTACTGACGATACGGCTCCTCCGCCCATGCCGATACGGTAGTTGTCCCCGCCGAGGAGGATGATGTCGTCGCCTTTGGACGGACGGTCCTTGGCTGCGTCGGCCATCTTTGCGAAACCGACACCTCCGGCCAGCATCACCACCTTGTCATATCCGTACTTGCGCTCTTTTCCGTCTGGATCCTGCTCTGTATGCTCGAGGGTCTGGAGTGATCCGCAGATAAGAGGCTGGCCGAACTTATTGCCGAAATCCGAGGCTCCGTTGGATGCCTTGATCAGTATTTCCGCAGGGGTCTGGTACAGCCATTTGCGCGGAGGACGCGCCTCCCAGTCCCTTCCGCTGTCGATGCGGGGGTAGGAGGTCATGTATACTGCGGTTCCTGCTATTGGGAACGAGCCTTTGCCGCCTGCGATGCGGTCCCTAATCTCACCGCCGCTGCCTGTGGCCGCTCCGTTGAACGGTTCTACTGTCGTAGGGAAATTGTGTGTCTCGGCTTTGAGCGAGATAACCGTCTTCACCTCCTCTTCCTTGAAGGAGCTGGGCTTGGTGGCGGATGAGGGATGGAATATCTTGAGCTTGGGGCCTTCGATGAAGGCGCAGTTGTCCTTGTATGCGGAGACGATACGGCCGGGATTGACGGCCGATGTCTTCTTGATGAGCTTGAACAGGGTGCTTTCCTGCTGCACGCCGTCTATGATGAACGTACCGTTGAATATCTTATGACGGCAGTGCTCGGAGTTGACCTGCGAGAATCCGAATACCTCGCTGTCGGTGAGAGGTCTTCCCAGCTTGTCCGACAACTCCTTGAGATACTTTATCTCGTCCTCGGACAGGGCAAGGCCCTCTTCTTTGTTATAAGCTTCGAAATCAGTGATGTGCCTTATAGGCTCAGGCTCATGGTCTATGGTGAAGATATCTCCGTCAAGGCCGTGGTATATGCGTTGGAGCATCTTGTCGTGCGGTATCTCCGAGTCGGACGCATATTTTCCTTCCTCTACCGGGAAATATTCCTCGATACGGGATATGCCCTGAATGTTCATGTTGCGTGTAATCTCCACGGCAGCCGTGCTCCATGGAGTTATCATCTCTCGCCTCGGACCTATGAATGTCCCCTGGACAGAAGTTTCTTTGAGCATTGACGCATCGGAGAAAAGCCATTTAAGTGTGTCCGCAGTGCCGGCAGATATAGCTGCCTGTGAGCTTACTGCTATTATTTGCCCCTCTTGGGAGCGGAAGAAGTATACCATATATATTCAAAATTTGAATGTCAAAAATAGGGATAATTTTGCTAAATGTGGAGAATTATTCCCATTTTTGCATGCAAAATTTCAAATGATGCCTGAAACCACCCCGGAGCTCGACCAGAAATACAGCGGATGCGTCCGAAAGCTGTATTCAATCGCCCCATCTTTCCAGGTGGTCGGGGCTGCCGGCTATCATCCCGGACTGGAGACTATGACGGATTTCGCAGCGTTCTTGGGTAATCCGCATAAGAGACTGAATACCATACACATCGCAGGAACCAACGGTAAGGGCTCCGTGGCCCATATGCTCGCATCCGCTCTTGCATCGGTGCGTCCAGGTTCCAGAATAGGCCTTTACACGTCGCCGCACTTGCTGGATTTCCGGGAGAGGATAAAGGTCATATCCACTGATTACCGGCGGAACGGCGTGTATTTCCGGGAGATAGGCAAGCAGGACGTGGTGGATTTCCTGGACAGGGCCGGAGATTTCATGGATGTCCGCAGGCCTTCGTTTTTCGAGATTACCACTGCCATGGCGCTTGACTATTTTGACCGGATGAAAGTAGATGCCGCAGTGATGGAAACTGGTCTCGGAGGCAGGCTTGACTCAACGAATATTATCATCCCCCAGCTGAGTGTCATAACATCGATAGGACTGGACCATAAGGATATACTCGGAGATACCATTGAAAAGATAGCGGCGGAGAAAGCAGGAATCATCAAGCCGGGTGTTCCCGTCGTAGTCGGGGACGTTCCTCATGAGGCATTTGAAGTAATCAGTGCCGTGGCGGAGCAGTGCGGAAGCCGTTTGTACATGGCGGGAGACATGTGCGATGACTGCGTGAGCGCTGAAGCGGCGGCACTGGAGGCCGACCTGCATTCGGACTGTCAGGAGAAGAATATCAGGACAGTACTGACGGCTCTCGGCGTAATGGGGCTGGGTGCGGTCCGTAAGGAATCCTCAGCTTATGAGGCCATTGTCCATGCGGCGGCCTTTACGGGACTGAGGGGCAGGTGGGAGAGACTGGCTTCACGGCCGGAGGTGATATGCGATATCGGCCATAATGTGGAGGCGGTCACGGTCTCTGTGAGGCAGTTGAAGGAACTGGCCGGAGGCAGGCATCTGACAATGGTGTTCGGTATGGCTTCGGACAAGGATGTGGAGGCTGTGCTGCGGCTTCTGCCTAAGGGTGCGCGGTATGTTTTTACACAGGCTCAGGGTACCCGTGCCATGCCGTGCGGGCGGCTGCGTCAGATGGCGCTTGAAGCCGGGATAGCGTGCTCCCGTACTGCCGGGCGTGTGGCCGATGCCTTCGAGGCTGCGCTGGATATTTCATCTCCGGATGACATAGTGTTTGTCGGCGGAAGCAGCTACGTGGTGGCCGAAGCTCTGGAATATTGGAACGAAAAGATGTGTAACAAAAAAGTTAATTAATATAACAAAATAGTTAAATAAACTATGAGCCTGATTTATACTATGATTGTGCTGTTTATTGTCGGCTATTTTCTCATAGCTGTGGAGCACAGGACAAATGTCAGTAAATCATCAGTGGCGCTGGTGCTCTGCTGCATTCTCTGGGGACTTCTGAGTATATTCTCATCCAGGATAGACCCGGCCCTTACTCACGATGTCGTAAGCACCGACCTGTTGGCCGCTCTTGGAAGCACCTGCGAGATAATCATATTTTTGATAGGAGCGATGACCATTGTGGATATCATTGACACCCATGGAGGATTCGAGGTGATTACCCGTCAGATTAAGACCCGCAGGAAGACCAGGCTGATGTGGCTGATCGCTTTCCTTACGTTCTTCATGTCATCAGTACTCGACAATATGACCACCACTATCATAATGGTGATGCTGATGCGCCGGATGCTCTCCAATTATAAGGAAAGATGGCTTTTCGCATCCATAATAATCATTGCCGCAAACTGCGGCGGCGCATGGTCTCCTATCGGGGATGTGACGACAATCATGCTGTGGATGAAGGGCAATGTAGGGACGGCCAAGCTGATGAGCTCGCTTATACTTCCTTCGCTTGTGTCCGTGGTGATACCGACAGCGGTGGCGACCAGGTTCCTCAAGGGTATGATTGCCCGCCAACAGACCAACGAGGAGATATCCATTAGACCGTCGTACATCACCGGCGGAGAGAGCCGTACGATATTGATTCTCGGAGTGCTGCTGCTTATAATGGTGCCTGTGTTCAAGAGTGTGGCCGGTCTGCCTCCGTATATGAGCGTAATGTTTGCCCTGGGTATTCTTTGGTTCTATACTGACATGATGTACAGGCGCAAACGCAATGTGGAGGAGTCGGTGAAACAGAAAGTGTCGAAGGTCATCAAGCACATAGATATGCCTACGATTCTATTCTTCCTAGGCATACTCATGGCCGTGTCCGCCCTGGAGTGCGCCGGCATATTGGGCGCTATGGCCGAGGGGCTTAATAAAGGCATGCACAATATATACGCCATCAATACCGTCATAGGACTGCTCTCGTCCGTGATAGATAATGTGCCTCTTGTGGCCGCCAGCATGGGTATGTATCCTATACCCGATGCCGCTGCCATCGCTGCCTCGGCGGATCCTGAATTCCTTTCTCACTTTGTCGCAGACGGGGATTTCTGGCATCTTCTGGCATACTGTGCCGGCACCGGCGGAAGCATCCTGATCATCGGCTCTGCGGCCGGAGTGGTGGCCATGGGTCTGGAAAACATCAACTTCATGTGGTATTTCAAGAATATCAGCTTCCTGGCTCTTATCGGATATCTGGCTGGTATCGGAATATTTATCCTGCAGGACTTGTTTATCGCTCCACTTTTATAATATTGCGGCATGAGGCAGATAATCACCCATTTTACAGATGACGACCTGTATAAGTTCACCATGTGCTGTGCTGTGATAGATAATTTCCCCCGCGCGCAGGTCAAATATACATTCACCGACAGGGACGGCACCGTATATCCGGATGGGTTCGCCCGTGATCTCTCGGAGCAGATAGCAATGCTGGAAGATGTGGTCATTACGGCTAAGGAGATAGAATTCATGAAGCGCCGCTGCCGCTATATTCCGGGTTGGTTTTACAATTATCTGAAAGGCTATCGTTTTGACCGCCGCTGGGTTACTGTCAGGCAGGACAGTGCGGGACATCTGGAAATAGATATCGAGGGCAGCTGGGCTGATACGATTCTCCTGGAGGTAAAGATACTTGCGATAATCTCGGAGCTGTATTACATAAGGACAGGACAGAACGCCTCGTTCGACTATGACAGCTATTATCATAAGACCTATCGCAAGGCCGAAAGGCTTCTTGAGGCCGGATGTGTATACAGTGACTTCGGTACACGGCGCCGGGCGTCTTTCGAAGCCGAGGATACTGTGGTTCGGGCAATGAAGGACTGTGCCTCGTCACGGGATTGGCCCGGACGGTTTGTGGGCACGAGCAATGTTTATCTGGCGATGAAATATGACCTGCTTCCTGTCGGAACCATGGCGCATGAGTTCATCTGTGCGATAGGAGGGATGTACGGTCCTCAGATGGCCAATCACATAGCAATGGATTGTTGGCGCAATACATTCAGGGGCGCTTTGGGAACTTTCCTTTATGACAGCTTCGGATGGAACATATTCAGCCTTAATTTCTCGGAGGATTTCGCCAATCTTTTCAAAGGACTAAGGGTGGACAGCGGGGACAACAGGGAGCAGCTGATGCGTATTGTCGACAAGTACCGCTCTCTCGGCATTGATCCGAGGACCAAGCAGGTGGTGTTCAGCAATGCCCTGAACGTGGATCAGGCTATAGAAATCCAGAAATATGCGGTTGAATACTGTCAGCCTTCTTTCGGTATCGGCACCCACTTCACCAATGATTTTGACGGAGTGCGCCCGATGAACATAGTAATCAAGCTTATTGCGACTAAAATCACAGAATCCTGGGACTTCTACAACGACACCTGTAAGCTCAGTGAGGACACCGGCAAGCACACCGGCCGTCCCGAAGTGGTAAGCCGTTTCATGGACGCCCTGAACTTCAAGCAAAAATAAAGATAAAACAAAAGAAGCAGTCACATTTCTGTAACTGCTTCTTTTTTGGTGGGAGCTGAGGGAGTCGAACCCCCGACCCTCTGCTTGTAAGGCAGACGCTCTAAACCAACTGAGCTAAGCTCCCTTGTTGCTTTTGCGGATGCAAATATAGGACATATTTTTATTCTACCAAAAATTTTTTGATAATTTTTTCTAATTCTGGATGACGATGCTGTATTTTTTAATCAGTCTGCTGATTTCCGGATCAAGATTACCTCTGAAAAACAGGGATTTGTCCTGCTTGACAGCATTGATGTAGCATTCTACGGCCAGTTTCTCATTTCCGATACGGGAATGACATACTGCAAGCAGGTAGTCTCTTCCTGCGGATACAGGCAGATCTTCCAGGATGTTCATTGCGGAGGCGTTGTAGTCCATTGCCAGGAATGCCACGGCGCTGTTGATGTCCCTGTAGCCTCCGAGTATTTTCAAGGCTTCGGCATAATTACGGTTCTTGAGAGCCTGGACGCCCTTTCGGTATACTGTGTCCAATTCTGTGGTGTGTACGGTGTCCTTGACCATGTCCTTGCGGTGAAGATGGAATTTAAAGTCCACTTCCCTCAAAAGCGGATAGAGAGAAGAGCGAATGTACGGATATTCTGGGTGACTGCTCAGAAGATGCTCTTTTTGTCCGCTAGGGGCATCATTGAGCATGGTCATGATTCCGGTCTTGTCTTTTACGGCTGAGTCGGAGATGACAAGCAGTTTTAATTTATCCCAGTTTCCGGGAATGTGTTTCTCTGAAGTCCTGACTCCAAGGCTGTCCAGATATCCGGATATGGAATGCGCTCTTCGTTTCGCCAGATATGAGTTCATGTCAGGACTGCCTTCAGGAGAGCATGAGGCCGTAATGATGATGCTGTCTGCGATGAACTCCTTGCTTGTCAGGATATCGGAGATAATGGACCGTATGTATTCCAGTTCCGCCTGATTGGACATGTAGCTGCCGTCAATGGTATATGCGCCGGGTCTGAAATTAATGGATGCCGTGGTATTGAACTCCATGCGGCGTTCTATGATTTTTGTCACATAGCGGTCTATGTCTTCTGCGAATGTCGAGAATGACGAGACATAGAAAGTGACGGCGTCGGAGAGAGGAAATTTATGCAGCAGCTCTCCTTGACAGTAAATGCCTCCGTCAATTAAAATGTCTATCTTTTTCAGGTCCGCTCTTGTCTTGAAATCTTCAACATAGCTGAATGTGAAATCACCGTCGTCTTGAACGGACAGGGTATCCAATCTTATACCTTCGTCGGCAACGGGGGCCTTTACAAGCTGGAAGAATTTATGCTGAAGATTGTTTTTCTTTCTGTTGTTGCGTGATATCAGTGCTTTCTTCGAGAAATGCTGCCTGGCCTCGGTGAAGGATATTCCGTACAGCCCGGTTATCCGGCTAGAGTCTACGAAGGATGAATCTGTCCTGAGTGCTGCCGCCTCCGGAAAATTACGCTCGATGAAGGCTTCCAGGGGACCGCTGTGAAATAGTAGGGTAGAGTCTGTGATGATGCTGGCCAGGAAGCGCCTGTACAGCTCATAGCCTCTTAGCTGACGTTTTCTGTACTCGCTTCCGGTTATGTACAGCGGCTCCAGCTCCAGAGTGTCGTTTTTCAGAACCGCATGCGGAACGATACGTATCTGCCACTGTCGGTTCAACATCTTTTCCGGTACGTTGATGTCAAATGCAAGGCGTATCCGGCCGTTTCTCTCCGGTATGTTCTTGAATCTGGCAGTGACGACCACCGGATTAAGGGGTACGCTTGCGTGCAGGGTGCCGGTGGAGTCCATGGTGGCTTTCATAAAATGGACCCGTTTCCCGTCCTCGTTCACGATGGTGAGTGTGTCGGCATCCAATGTCTCCGGCAGTAGGTGTGCCGCAGAGTCAGGTGTGTGGTCCGGCGGAATCTGTATTGCGATGGATACACTGTCCCTGACAAGTGATCTGGCCTCCATTCTTGCTATGGCCGTGCATGAGGATGAAGCTGCGGCAGATACGGCAAAACATATGAGAAGAAATGTGCGCCTCATGTCAGAAAGTGTATTGAATGTTTATCTGGATATCGTCCGGAGCGATGAATGCTTTCCTCTCCGAGGACAGTCTTTTGCCGCATACAGGCGAACTGTAGGAGCGGAAGTCTGTGCCGCCGGCCCAGAGACCGATACCGAATTCTATATTGAGGTGTTTTGTGACCACCAGCGTGTATCCGAAATTGACCCCGAGTCCTATTGCGTCGCCTTCGAACGTCCTCTCGGAGACAATTCCGCCGGTGTTGAAGCGCTGCCATTGCATCCTGGCTCCGTAATAGAAGCCGGAATATACGAAGAACGGCCAGTACCGTGCCCCGGCGGCTATGCTGAGGGTCTTGTTGTGCAGAAAATCAGATGTGTTGCCTGCTTTTCTGAATTGAAACGGATTGTATCTTCCTTCTATGGCCAGGCTCCAGTGCTTGTGCAGGGATACGCCTGCTTCGGCATTGACGGTTATAAAATTGGCATAGTCCAGTAAATTGGTGGCCACGCTCCATTTCTGAGCTGAAACGAAGGCAGGAAACATAATCAGCAGCAGAGCTGTTGCGGATAGTGACTTGATAGCTGTTCTCATATTGTTGATGATTAAAAAACATCCGGCCCCTTCCATCTGCACGAGCCGTCCCTTTCTCTTTCTCCCCCACATCGGGTCCGGATGCGATGGCAAAGATACGGGCTTGATACATAGCGGAAAAACCACTTCGGTACAATTATGGAATGATTTTATGATTATAAAATTCCTTTAATTTTTATAATCATGGATTCTTGCTGTAAGTGCCTATGTGCCATTTTGGCAGGGCAGGGGCAGATGGTATGTGTTTTGCTCCGTAGTGCGGAAAGAAAATTAAAATTTTTAAGATATGTCACAGCAAAAAGGTAAGATAGGGGTTACGACAGAGAATATTTTCCCCGTAATTAAAAAATTTCTCTATTCGGATCATGAGATTTTCCTCCGTGAGCTTGTGGCCAATGCTGTTGATGCCACTCAGAAAGTAAAGGCGCTCTCAGGTACAGGAGAGCTGAAAGGCGAGCTTGGAGATCTGACCATCCGTATCACTGCGGACGATAAGAAGAACATCCTGACTGTCACAGACCGTGGTATAGGTATGACAGATGAGGAAATAGACAAGTATATCAATCAGATAGCCTTCTCAGGTGCCGGAGAGTTCATCGAGAAGTACAAGGATGCGGCGGGCAATATCATCGGTCATTTTGGTCTGGGATTCTATTCTGCCTTTATGGTCTCCAAGAAGGTTGTGATAGAGTCGCTTTCATGGAAAGAGGGTGCGAAGCCCGTAAGATGGGAGTGCGAGGGCAATCCGGAGTTCGTGATGAAAGAGGGCAGCCGTACTGAGAGAGGTACCGAGATAACCCTTTATCTTGACGACGATGCCAAGGAGTTCGCTACAGCGGCGAAGGTGGAGGAGCTGCTCCGCAAGTACTGCCGTTTCATGCCTGTGCCCATTGCATTCGGAAAAGAGCAGGAGTGGAAGGACGGCAAATATGTGGATACGGACAAGGACAAGATAATCAACGATACGGATCCGATATGGAATAAAAAGTCCGCTGATCTGAAGAAAGAGGACTATATGAAGTTCTATCGTGAGCTTTATCCCATGCTGGAGGAACCTCTGTTCTACATACATCTGAATGTGGACTATCCGTTCAACCTTACCGGTATCCTGTATTTCCCCAAAATCAAGGACCGTCTTGATGTGACCAAGAACAAGATACAGCTTTACTGCAATCAGGTGTTCGTCACCGATTCGGTCGACAATATCGTGCCGGATTTCCTGACCCTGCTGCACGGTGTGATAGACTCGCCGGATATCCCTCTGAATGTATCCAGAAGTTATCTTCAGTCGGATTCGAATGTGAAGAAGATTTCCACCTACATTACCAGGAAAGTGGCAGACCGTCTTGAGGATATCTTCAAGAACGACCGTAAGGAGTACGAGGAGAAGTGGGACAACCTCAAGCTCTTCATCGAATACGGTATGCTGACCGAGGAGAAATTCTGCGAGAGGGCCCTCAAGTTTGCCCTGATGAAGAACACTGACGGCAAGTTCTTCGCATACGATGATTACCGCAAGGCCATTGAGGCCGCCCAGACCGACAAGGACAAGAAGGTTATATATCTCTACGCCACCGATCCAGTGGCCCAGTACCAGTATATCGAGACAGCTAAGAACAAGGGCTACGATGTCCTGCTCTTCGACTGCCAGCTCGATGCGCATTTTGTCAACCTGCTTGAGACAAAGATTCCGGACTCGACATTTGCCCGTGTGGATGCCGACTCGATTGATAAACTTATCCGCAAGGAGGACGTCAAGGAGCCTGAGATGGCAGAGTCTGAGAAGACCGACCTCTCCGATATGTTCGAATCCGTCCTGCCTGAAGGCAACCACTACTTCGTAAAGCCTGAGAATCTGGGGGAGAACGGTGCTCCTATCCTGATTACCCAGTCTGAGTTCATGCGCCGTTACCGCGACATGTCGGCTCTCGGCGGAGGCATGAACTTCTACGGTGAGATGCCGGAGTCATATACTATCGACGTCAATATCCAGCATCCTCTTGTCAAGCGCATAATGGACGCCAAGGTCTCTGCGTTGTCGGAGCAGTGTGCTGCGTTTGACGCACGTAAGTCCGAGATTCAGGCAGGTATCGACAAACTGGATGCGGTCATGAAGGACAAGAAGGATGAGGATATCCCCACTGCGGACAAGGATGCCAAGAAAGAGCTGGAGAAAGAGCTCGGAGAAGTACGCAGCCAGAGGAAGGAGGCGATGAAGGGCTTTGCCAAGGACAATGTCCTGCTGCATCAGGTGGTGGATCTGGCCCTGCTTGCCAACAATATGCTGAAAGGCAAGGACCTCTCGGAGTTCATCCGCAGAAGCATAGAAGTCCTGTAGGGTAACTTATCTGAATAAAAATTCTATAACCTCGCACATCAGGTCGTCCGCCTGTTGTTGCGAGGTTAGTGCTTCTATGGGGAAGCCGATGCTGACGCAGCGGAACCCGTCGCCCTCGAATGCTGTGGCTGCGGATGTGTTGCTGCCCGTGTATCTCAGGAATGTACATGATGCGGGACCGGAAGGAAGGATGGCGTCAGGGGACTGTACATAGAAGCGGTCGGGATTGGGTCCGGTCGGGAAGCTCAGATGCGCTGTCGTATCCGGGAAAATGCCGGCATGGTTCCGCACTGATATTATTCCTCCGAGAGAGGAGGCGTTTCCGTTGCTCCAGATGTAGCCGAGTGTGTCGGCTGCGAATCTGTATGAAGTGTATGAAGGATCATTTTTCCGGCTGTATGATGACAGTGCCTTGTAGAGTAGGGATATGTCCGTGGCGGACAGGCGGCTGAGTCTGCAAGCCGTGCTGTCGATGATGCCGGTCAGGCTTGTGTCCGCTCTTTCAATGCTGTCTTTTAGCCCGTAAAGAGTCGTGGCCGCCATTTCCATAGTTTGCTGAATATTTCCGGCATATTGGCTCAGAGGATATTCTTTGTTGAAATCATAATTGACGGATTTTCCTATGCCTGAGCCGGATATAAGCAGGTTGCCGCCATTGCGCAGGTAAGTTCCGATAACTGACATCAGCGTGTCATTCAGGGACAGTGCGGAGTTGCCTGTCATCAAGTCCAGCATCTCATATGCGGAAATGTCAGTCTGTGCATTTGTAAGACTCTCCAGGGATATGGAACAGAAGCTCAGTCCGTTTCTCATAAGAGCCTTACCGTGTATGAGCGGATAGTCAAAGTTGTTGCCGGCTACGGGCGCAGGGCCGTAATCCATATAGGAGGCTCCATAGCCGGGCCTGTCATCGTGAATCCAGTTTTCCGAGCGGTCAAATCCGTATTGTGCTCCGATGTATGCTATGTCGCTCAGATATGGAAGGGCGGCAGAGACGTCCGTGAACCCGTTTACCACAAGCGCTGTCTTTGCATCCGGGAGATATCCTGCGGAAAGTATTTCCGAGGGGAATGATATTCCGCCCTTATTGACGGCGACTATCTTATAGCTGTAGATTCTGCCAGGTGCTACTGTGTCCGTGTATTCAGAGGATGATACTGGAGTCCCATTGTCGAAGCCTGGTGTCTCTGAATCAGATATATCTGTGACTCTGCGATATACTATGTATGAATCAGGCTCTGCGGACGGATCGTCCGTGTCTTGGCGCGGACTCCATGTCAGATGTACAGCAGCACGGTCTGGGAGTTTGTCCGTAATTGCTGCATTGAGATTTCTTACGGGCAATGGCTGTACCGTATATGGCTTTCCTCCTGAGATATAGGACATGTATCTCAGGATACCTTTATATATAGCGCGCGACACGATGAACTTGAACTCCGGATCCAGGGCGCACTGCATATCCTGATAATTCTGGTGTGAGAGCAGTTCTATCAGCACAGTGGGAATGTCCGGGACTCTGGCCTCCACGTAGGAGCGGTCCCATAAGCCTCTTCTGGTCCAGTCGCTGCGATAGTGTTTCCTTATATCGTCCACGATAGAAGTCTGTACGATGTCCGCCAGCTCACGGGCGGTGATTCGGGGACTGCCGTCTGTATAGAGCCGGCTTCCTTCCGATTCCTCCTTGTATATTGCCAGAGTTCCTATAATTGAGTCCTTTATCGTGCTTCCTGCATCGGTGTGGATGGCTACAGCTGCGTCTATCGGTATATTCAAGCTGTCTTTCATGTAGTTGACCCATGCCCCACGGGACATATAGTCATCTTTGTAGTCGTCAGTTCCGGTATTGGGACTGTATATGCTTTCAGGGAATCCGCTCCATTGCAGCCAATATCTTGCGGCCTCCGCATATTTTGGAACTCCGCTTGTCCTGGAGCCGCGTATAATATTGCCGTATCCTCCTCCGAAACGCACAGCGTCCGTGGTAATGATTCCTTTTCCTTTGTTGCTGACACTCACCCCCTGGCGGTTATCGCCCTTGGTGAAATGGAATGTCCCCAGATATACCCACATGCCTCCTCCCATGCTTTGATCCACGGTGAAGTGTTTCTCTCCTCCGGAATGAATCACTGTGTATATTGCATCCGAGCTTCCCGGCAGGGATTGGTATGATATGTAGACTGCATAGTTGCCGGATTCAGGGAAGTCAGGGGTATATGAAGCTGATACATGCGATTTTGATGAGCATTCAGCCATTCTGGCCGTGCCGGAAGCGAATGGATTCTCCCCCGGGAGATAAAAGTCTGCTGTGTCTGAGAATCCGGGTCTGGGAGAATCCTTCCAGGCTGAACCAGTTGTTTCCGGGCTATCGGTCTCGGAGTAGTACGGACTGCCGTTGTCAACGACAATTTCACATGTCTGAATGTCCCTTTCTCGGGGCATTACGATATGTGCTCCGGCATTTTCCAGCATCGGTGCCAGAAAACCGGTGACGATGCTCTGCGTGAGCAGGTCTTCCACCGTCGTGAAAAAAGGAGCCCTCTGCCATTTCCATCGGTCCTCGTTGTTTGAATAGTAGTATCCGTGACTGGCCCACAGGGCTATATTGCGTCCGTTGAGTCCTTCTGTTATGGATGGAAGAGGGGAGGATATCCATCGGCGGCCCGGCTTGAGTTTGTGTCCGCGGTATTCATTTCCGGACATATATCCTGAAATGTACCGTCCGATATCCTCACCGTCAACGGTTAGTGAGA
Organism: Candidatus Coprenecus stercoravium; assembly: GCA_019116865.1. Taxonomy (GTDB): domain Bacteria; phylum Bacteroidota; class Bacteroidia; order Bacteroidales; family UBA932; genus Coprenecus; species Coprenecus stercoravium. The sequence continues at coordinate 54,900 of DXAW01000093.1, forward strand.
TTCTGTGATTGCGGTATTCTTCAGGAAGCCGGGTGCGTAATATGTCCTCCATTGCGGATATGTCCTCGGCCCTGAGCGGATAGTCCTTAACGGTATTGGTCAGGCATATCTCCAGGCAGCGTCCCTTAATATAAAAGGTGTCGACTTCCACTGTCGACGTGATAGATGCTTTCTTTGAGAGATATGCGTTGACAGAATCGGCGTGCAGGCGCAGTGCTGCTGTCTCTGATTCGGCCCAGGATATGCCGCATGCAGCTGCGGCGAATATGGCTGAAAGTAAATATCTCACCACTTGTAAACGATATTGACGGCGGCCTTGTAAGGAAGCCATTCAGTGGAACCGTTCCATCCTACGTACATTGAGCCGTCGGATTTGTAATGGCCCTCATAGAAGCCGACCTGGACACCGCCTCCCAGTGAGAGCTCGATACCCCAGTGCTTGGTCAGGGTGAACGCATATCCGATGGTAAGTCCGGCCATGAAATTGGTGCCTACCTGATAATCAGAGGCATAGGCTCCCCAGTACTGCGGATGTATGCCCTTGCTCAGGTCCCAGACGGAGAATCCTATGTTGGGGCCTACGAAGAAACCTCTGAAAGACTGTATGGGATAGTATCTTCCTTCAAGAAAAGTCATTGCCACTACCACAGGTCCGTCGATGAGTTTCCCGACGCCCTTCGGGTAGAATACCCCGAGTCCCTCAAGAGAAACGGAGATGTTCTCATGAACTCTGAATTCGACAGCCGGATTGACGACGCCGAGTGCCACTGCGGCGTTGAGTTTTACTGCTGTCCTTACTGGTTCGCCTCCATACAGCCGCTCTATGCGCGCCGCGCATATGGAATCCTTGTCGGTAGCGTGTAGTATCCCGGCGTTTACGATGATGAAAAATAAAATAAGAGCAGTGATGCCTTTTTTCATTTGCTGTGCTTGATTATAAGTCTGTCAAAATAATTTACTGCCGGAGTGCCGGCCAGAGAGACTATTACCGTGCCGATAACAATGGCAACGGAGTCCGCCAGGAAATCATAGACGTCCCCCTGTCTGGATTTGAAGAACTGATCCTGGCATACTTCTGTCAAGCAGGCGAATGCGATGCCGGACAGAAGAGTTATGACTATGGCGTGTCTCTTTATGAATCTATTGTTGGATGAGTATCTGCAAGTCAGCCATGTGATGAACGGGTAGGGGAAGAACATGATGAAATGGGCGTATCTGTCCAGCCGTATGCCCAGAAAAAAGTTGCTGAGATCCAGACCTGTGGATGAGAACTTGTAAAAGCAGAAAAAAAGAACCATCCCCAGATATACCGTATATAATGTATTTATTAGTATCTTCGCAGCTTTAAACATAGTAGCGCAAAAATAGAAAAAATGTCTATTTTTGCAAAATACACATTGGAACTAGGTATGAAGAAAGTTTTTATGAGAAGAGCAGCCGTTCTTGTAGTGACCGCTATCGCCGGGATATATAGTGCGGGAGCTCAGTCAATCCAGGATCTCGGAATGCTGAAATCCCTGGCGCAGTCCTATGGATACAGTGATTATGAGATACAGCAGTTAATTCAGGGGCAGGGGTCCGGTCTGTCGTCAATGCTTGGTGGTCAGAGCACCGTGCAGAGTGTGACTTCGGACAGGAATCTGATGTCCAGTTCACTGGCTCTTCAAAACTCAAGTGCTCAGCAGACCGTGAGTCAGACTGCGTTGGCGCAGTTGATGGACTCGACTCTGGCCGCTGCCGACACTCTTTCCGAGAGGATATTCGGACACAGGCTTTTCAAATCGCCCAGTCTCAATTTCATACCTAATTATAATATTCCTACTCCGGCAAGCTACAAGCTCGCTCCCGGAGATGAGATCGTAGTGGATATATGGGGCGCAACTTCCATGAATTACCGTCTGGGCATCAATCCTGACGGAACTGTTCAGATAGACGGTGTCGGTCCTGTATACCTGACAGGATACACTCTGAAAGAGGCCGAGGCTGCGGTCAGGAAAAAGCTTGAGACACTTTATTCCGGTCTTGGCGGAGACAATCCGGACTCATACATGAAGCTCTCCCTTGGACTGATACGCTCCCTGTCCGTTAATGTCGTTGGAGATGCGGTCACTCCCGGTACATATACTCTTCCGTCTCTGGCGACGGCATTTACGGCGCTGTATCTGGCCGGAGGACCTACCGAACTCGGGTCGCTCAGGGATGTGCGCCTTTACAGAAACGGGGACCTGGTGGAGGCCATTGACTTCTATGATTTCATAATCAACGGAGTGTTCAATGATAATTTGAAGCTTCAGGACAACGACCTGATTATCGTGTCTCCTTATGGTGCGATGGTAGAGGTAAAGGGTTGTGTTAAGCGTCCTATGCTTTACGAGGTAAAGGCAGGGGAAAGTATTGCTGACCTTATGGAATTCTGCGCAGGTTATACGAGCGAGGCTGACAGAACGCTTATTCATGTGGAGAGAAGGGCCGGTGAGAGGACCAAGTCCTTCGATATCACGGCTTCTGATTTCAGCTCGTTCATCCTTATGGACGGAGATGTCGTAACTGTGCCTGAGAATATATCAAGGCCTTTGAACTCTGTATATCTTGACGGCGCCGTATGGCATCCGGGATATTATTCCATATCTGATGAAGTGAAGACTCTGCGCGCCCTCATAGATTTCGCAGGCGGCCTGAAGGACGAAGCATATATGGAGCGCGGTTTCATCGAGCGCATAGACAGTGACAGGGACACTCTGTCCATCAATTTCAATCTGGCAGATGTGATGGAGGGCATCCAGGACATACCTCTTGTAAACGAGGACAGGGTGAGGATATTCGCAAAGGATGAATTCAATGTGTGGTATCCTGTCTATACGCAGGGTGAGTTCAACCGTCCAGGAACTCTCGACTACAGGGAGGGAATGACTCTGGGAGACGCAGTGATGCTCTCGGGGGGATTCGCAATCGGAGCGTCCAGGACCAATGTAGACGTGGCGCGCAGGAATTTCTGTCATGGAAAATATAAAGGTGATACTGTGTCTATAGTGTATACATTCGACCTTAATGAGAATCCTGATGCCATGGATTTCAAATTGAGACCGTACGATATGATATCTGTCAGGACCGCACCTAATTACAGAGCACAGCAGGTGGTGAATATTACGGGAGAGGTGAACTTCCCCGGATATTATGTGGTGGAGAAGAGTACTGTACGTCTCAGTGATATCGTCAGCCGTGCAGGAGGCCATAGTAATGATGCGTATCTGGAGGGAGCTACTCTGTACAGGGAGATGACCGAGCAGGAATACCAGCGGGCACTGCTGGCCCGTGTGCTTGCGGCCGAGGAGGCCGGAGTGGATACTGCGGACATAGAGATGCCGAGGCGTAATCAGCGGTACAGTGTGGCCATAGATATGGAGAAGGCTCTTAAGAACCCAGGATCGCCATATGATATCGTTCTCTCGGGAAATGACAGTATTGCCATACCGAAATACAACTCCACAGTCCGTATATCAGGAGCCGTGCTTATGCCCAATGTGGTGACATTCGATCCGTCATATAGTGTAAGGCAGTATATCAAGCTTGCAGGAGGATATACCAGAGGGGCGATAAAGAGTCAGAAGTACATAGTGTTCATGAACGGATCGGCAGCAGCTAAGGGCAGCCGTAATTTCAAACCCAGGCCTGGATGTGAGATTATCGTGCCTCAGAGAGAGGTGCAGCGGAGAAGAATCTCGGCAGCCGAGGTACTGTCTATCGCATCGTCCACCACATCCGTGGCGGCAATGGTCGTGACAATGGTCAATCAGCTGAGATAGAGGAGAGCGACAGGTCGGCCCGGATTTTGTCGATGATGGCAGTGACTACCTGATAGATTTTCTTTCCTTCGGAGTAGTCGGCGGGGCAGGCGAAATGTACTCTTTGTTCATAGAGAAGTCTTTCCGACTTCTCTTTTTCTTTTCCGTCCGGATTGTAAACGGCGATGGAATGTCCGCCGAATTGTTTGACCAGCCTCATGCAAGGTATGTCCGTTGCTCCGTCTCCGAAGTATATCATTCGGGAGAAAGGTACAGGACGGTCTTTCTCAGGCAGGTATCTGTTGACCAGCGTGTGATCCCGGATGCTCATGACTCCCTTGTTGATCTTGAACAGAAACTGTGTCTTCGCAGTGTAGTCTACGGCTACGCCGGGCCATACGGCCTCTCCGTTTTCGTATAGGAAAGAGCAGGCATAGACCTTCTTGAACTCATTGTAGATTTCCGTACCCTCTATCATCTCCGTAAGTCCTGATGAGTTGATGTAGTGCTCTACCTGAAGCCCTCTGCTATCTCCGTAAGCGTTGATTTTCCCGAACCATTCCTTCACGCCCGGGTACAGTCTGACCATTGAGCCGAATTTGCGGAAATTTTCCTTAGTCAGATGGACTCCCGCCTTGCGCGCCTCGTCCACCATCGTCTTCATGTAGCATAGAATCTCGCTGGCGTCATTTTCCGAAGACATTCTGTTGCTTTTATTCCAGAAAATGCCCGGGTCCTTGTCGAATGTCTGCAATAATCCGAATTCCTGCATGTTGGCCGGTGATAGTGTTCCGTCGAAATCGTAAATCAACGCTACTGTGGGTCTGTCCATAATATTCTTAATTTGCAGCCAAATTAGCAATTTTTTTCATTTTTTCAGTATGTTTGTAGGATATAATTGAGCCATATGAGATACCTTTTAATACCAATTCTTCTTGTCAGCGCAGCTTGCGGCCTAAGTGCCCGGCCATGGTTCTGTACAGACGGGAATACCGAGCTGGTTTATACCAGGTATTATGCCGGGGACGGTTCCGTCAAATGGACTCATACTATGAATATAATGGACGTTTCGGAGTCTCGGTCAGACTCCTCTCTTATCGTGACTTACTCGTCTTTTATCCGGACATCCGACGGAAAAGGACTTGAGAATATGGACTCCCCGGCCGTGATGACGGCCTATGTCAGTCCGGAAGGGGATGTGACTCTAGACATTGCCGCCAGTATGGTCTCGGTGCTCAGAGGAGTGCTTTGGAAAAATGCCAGGATTACCGCTGAGGGAGGGCATACTCTGCTGCCGGCGGAGTTGACGGTGGGAGATACTCTTCAGAGTGCTGCGGGTAAAGTGAGAGCCCTGGGTATGACCTTGAATGTTACGGTTACCGATCGAAAGGTGCTTGGCACCGACACAATCTGCACTCCGGCCGGCACATTTCCGTGCGTCATAGTCTCGGAGCATAAGGTGGAGAAAGGCATGATGCGCAACAGGGTCACCACCGCACATACATGGTACGCCAGGGGCATAGGTATGATTAGGCACGATACATACGATAAGAACATGAAATTGGAGACTTCTGAGATACTTGAGAAGATCATAAGGAAATAATCGCAGTCGGATGCAACAGAACGAGTCAGTGCTGCGTTATATAAGTGAGCGAAGATAGAAATGATACCAAAAGAGATTACGGCATTTTACAACAGGTACAAGCAGAGATTGTACAATATAGCCCTGCGGATTACAGGTGATAGTTTCGATGCTGAGGAGATAGTTCAGGATACAGTTATTAAGTATTTGAGAACTAATCCGGTGAAATTGTCCGAGGAACAGACAGGGGCATGGTTGTCCAAAGCCTGCGTAAGAGCTTCTATCGACATGATGCGTCTGCGCAGAGGATTGAAGTTGAAATTGGAGAAATTTATTGAGGAAGATTCGGAGGAGGACTGTTCCATGCAATGGGATTCGTTCCTGCAGGACAGGGAGCCGGACGGGACAGTGGCGTTGATCAGACAGAAGCTGTCGCAGATGCCTGACGGCTATCGCACTGTTCTATCGCTCATATTGTTCGAAGGGTACGATTATGCTGAAGTGTCGCAGATATTGGGAGTAGAGGAAAGTACCGTACGTTCGCAGTATTTAAGAGGAAAGCGAAAACTGCTGTCAATGATAGAAAATAAAAATTAAAATGGATAATTTAGAGCAATACTTTAGAACGCATGGTGAATCCATCGGTAAATCAGATGATAATATGCCTGATGGAGATGAAGCCCGTTTTGAGAGCCGCTGGGAGTCCCGCAGCCGGGACAGAATCCGCTTCCGTTCAGGACTGAAGCGGCGCAGGAGGCCTCTCTGGAAGGTAATAGCTTTTCCGGCCGTGGCATGCGTCGCTTTGATATTCGGTGTCCGCATGCTTCTTAATCCGTTTATTGCGGATGTGACGGAAGAAAATATGACTCGTGATGAAGTCTCTGCTATAGAAGTAGATACATTGGCACCCGGATATATTTACCGTCAATACTACAATACAGTTGCTGATATTATAGTGCAGGTGGCTGTGCTGACAGCCTACATGCCCGAGAGTTATGCTGAGGAGGCCATGAGCGCTGTATACGATATAATATATGAGGAAATTCCATTGATAGATCAGATAGACTGCGTTAATGAACAGAGGTATAGAGAGATATTGCAGGAATATTCTGCGCGGCAGATTGCTGCGCTTGACCATCTGGTCAGTAGTCTGGAAAAAGTCGGGGGAAATATGCCTTTGTGTGCGCAGGCAAGGTCCTATGACAGGATCACAAAGGAGGTAGAAGTACGTAATTTCAACGGTATAAGGGCCTCCAGCGGTTTTGATATAGAGGTGGAGAAGTCGGACGGCTATGGTTTGGAGCTTACAATTCCCTCTGAACTTGAGAAATACGTGACAGCAAGTGTGAAATCGGGAGAACTTGTCCTTTCATTTGACATGTACAAGGCTCCCAAGGAAGTACGGCGCAGGTTCAGTCGCGGTGACTGGCCCCTCCGTGCTAAGGTGAGCTGTCCTGAAATAGAGAGCATACATCTTTCTGGGGCGGCTGATATGATTTTCCTAGATAAATTCGAGTCCGCATCGCTCAGCATAAGCGCATCAGGCGCCTCCAGTCTCAAGAAGGCTTCTTTCGGCTCTATAGGAGATTTGACGATGAAGGTCTCCGGAGCATCCCATGTAGAGATGGATTTTTCCGATGAGATAGGTAGTTCCGATATTCAATGCAGCGGGGCTTCGAATGTATATATGGTGGGAGGCCGCTATGCTGATTGTGTCGTGAGTAATTCAGGAGCATCGGATGTGTATCTGGAGGATGTTGACATGAACAGTCTCAAGGTAGTGCTTTCCGGTGCCTCGGATTTTTATGCAGACGGAACGGCGGATTATCTGGATGTCGATGCAAGCGGTGCGTCAAGTTGCAACACGGCTTCCCTTAAAGCGGACAGGGCCAGGGTGGAGGCCAGCGGCGCTTCGGATGTTATTGTCAATGCAGCGGATGTGGAACCGGTGAATATATCCTCGGCCTCTTCTCTAAGCAACCGTAGATAGTATGTTCTGGATACATTCTGACAAGGATTTTGTACTGGATTCGCACTGCGACACTCCGACGATGCTGCTTGAGGAGATAGATATCGGAAAGCGGCAGACGAGAGGGCATGTGGATTTTGTAAGAGCCAGGGAAGGAGGCGTGGACGGGATGTTCTTCGCACTGTATTCTCCGCCTGAGCTGTCAGAGGATGAGGCTGCTGCGCATGTTGTAAGGCTTATATCCAAATGCTATGATGCAGTGGATAGAAATGCCGGTACAGCAGCGTTCGCAATGTCTCCCGATCAGGCTTTTGAGAACAAACGCCGTGGGTTGATTTCAATTTTTCTGGGAATGGAGAATGGAACTCCGATTCAACATGATTTGGCATATTTGCATCTGTATTACCGTTTTGGAGTGCGTTATTTAACCCTTTGCCATAATAGGCACAATCAACTGTGTGACTCTTGTATGCCTATGGAGGCGGAATGGGGAGGTTTGTCTCCGTTCGGAAAGGAAGTTGTGGCAGAGTGCAACAGGCTCGGTATCCTTCTTGACTGCTCGCATGCTTCTGACGAGACTTTTTTCGATTTGTTGGAGTATTCCGGGACTCCGGTAGTAGCCTCGCACTCATCATGCAGGGCATTGTGCGCTCATCCACGGAACATGTCGGATGCTATGCTGCGCGACCTTGCGTCATCGGGTGGGGTAATACAGATAAACTTCTATCCTAAATTTATCGATTCGGATTTTGCTATGGATGAGAAGTTCTTGAAACTTAGTGAGGAAGGTGAGCGTTGGCAGGAACTTTTCCGCTCTGACCTCTATAATATAGAGTACCGGGACAATTACTGGAGAATAATGGATGCTTTGGCTGTATATCCGGCACCGTCCGTCAAGCGAGTCGTGGATCATATCGAGCATGCTGTGAATGTGGCCGGTGCGGATCATGTCGGGCTGGGTTCGGATTTTGACGGGATAGAGGTGGCTCCAGAACGGCTGAGGGATATCTCCATGTACGGCAATATTGCCGCAGAGCTGCGCAACCGCGGTTACAACAGTGGCGAAATACGCGGTATCATGGGAGGCAACTTCCTGAGAGTCATGCATCAGGCTCAGAAAGCAGCACAGTCCTCAGCAGATTGAGAGCACTGCCTGCGAAGCGGTCGATATTGGTGCTTCTGTCATTATTGAAACGGAACATCCGGGACATGACAGCGGTCTTGCCCGGATTTTTTATGTCAGGATAAGCTACGGCCGTCCATACAGTACCGACAGGCTTGTCCGGAGTGCCTCCGTCGGGGCCGGCGATACCGGTAGTGGAGAGGGCGTAATCAGTACCGAGTGCCTTGCGTACACCCAGTGCCATGGCTTCGGCACATTCACAACTTACAGCACCTTTTGAAGTAATAATATCGGTAGGCACGTGTAATATGTTTTCTTTTACAGAGTTATCGTAAGAAGTTACTGAGCCGTAGAAGAACCGTGAGGCACCTGGTATCTGCGTGATGAGGGAAGCTATCCGGCCTCCGGTGCAGGACTCGGCTACGGCCAGGGTCTTTCCGGCAGCAGTCATCCTGCGGGCTATCACGGACTGGAGGGTGTCCTCGCCTTCACCGTAGATGGCGTCGCCGAGGACGGGACCGAGCTTGGCGAACTCAGCCTCGATGCGCCGTATCTCGTCCTCCCGTTCCCCGCCGTATATCGACAGGCGCAGCTTTACGCCCGTAAGCGGATTGGGCAGATAGGCCAGGTGCATGTCCTCCGGCAGGGCATCCTCCCAGGGTTCGATCATCTTGGCCAGGGTGGACTCGGCTATACCGTAGGTGATTATGGTCTTATGGTGTATGCTGTCGAGGGCGAAATGGCTGCGGATGTCGTCCATCATTGCCGGCAGCAGGCCGATGGCCTCGTAAGGCACTCCCGGCAGGGAATAGAGCACGGGACAATGGGGGTAGAGGGCTGCCGGGAAACGGAATATCATCCCGGGAGCGGTGCCTTTCCGGTTGACCATGACCTCGCAGGTGTCGGGCACCATGGCCTGGTCCCGGTTGATGTCCGATATCTCGATGCCCCGGTGGGCCAGTATCCGCTCTATCACCTCCATCTGTCCCTGATGGAATACCGTGCTGCGGCTGCCTGACAAATCCCCGAGAGCTTTCTTGGTTATGTCGTCTTTCGTTGGGCCTAGGCCACCTGTAACTATCACTATATCGTGGTCTTGTAGTAGTGACTTCAAGCTTTGCTTTATGTCTGCGTCATCGTCGCTGATAGAAACCATACGCAGTACTTTCACGCCAATGGCGTTGAGTTCCTTTGCGATTGCAGAGGAATTGGTGTCGACAATCTGTCCTATAAGAATCTCGTCACCGATGGTACAGACGGCTGCCCGTTTCATTATTTATGAGCTTTAAGGTATTTCAATATTTTACGGACCATGCCGGGGCCGTTGTAGATAAATCCTGTATATATCTGAATAAGTGAGGCTCCGGCGTCCAGCATCTCCTTGGCTTGTTCAGGTGTCATGATACCTCCTACGCCTATAATAGGAAGAATGCCTCCGGTCTTTTCGTGAATATGACGGACCATGGCAATGCTTTTCTCATACAGTGGCTGACCGCTCAGTCCTCCGTTGCCGATGGTTTCCAATTTTTCCTTAGGAGTAGTAAGGCCTTCTCTGGAATTAGTTGTGTTTGTGGCGATTATGCCGTCCAGTCCGGATGTGAGCGCCAGCTCTACGATACGGTCGACGTGGTCGTACGGTATGTCTGGAGAAATTTTCAGCAGAATAGGGCGGTATTCATCGTAGTATCGCCGGAGTGTAAGCAGGCGGTCGACTATTTCCGCCAGATAGCCTACGTCCTGCAGGACTGTAAGATTCTTTACATTGGGGCATGATACATTGACGGTGAAATAATCCACGTAGTCGTACAGAAGCGAGAAAGCTCTCTCATAATCCTTGTAAGCCTCCTCGTTCGGTGTTGTTGACGCTTTGGCAATGTTGCCGCCTATGATGACGTTAGGAGAGTGTTTCTGTAGCTGTGCGACAGTGTATTTTACGCCTTTATTGTTGATTCCCATCCTGTTGATGATGGCGTTGTCTTCTATGAGCCTGAACAGTCGTGGCTTTGGATTACCCGGCTGCGGTTCAGGTGTCAGCGAGCCTATCTCCACGAAGCTGAATCCGAAGTTACCCATGTCATTGTAGAACTCTCCGTTTTTGTCCAGACCGGCCGCAAGGCCCACCGGATTCTTGAATGTCAGTCCGAATACTTCGCGACGCAGGTCTCCTTCCTTGTCCCTTACGTTGAACAATGCACGGATAATACTTTGAGATAGAGGGATATAGTGCAGTAAATGCAGTAGTTTGAACGTAATGGCGTGCGCAGTCTCGGCAGAGAAAGAAAAAAGAATACGACGGATGAGTCTATACATAATTATGCTCTATTTGATATGTCGCAAAGATACTGTAAAAAACTATTTGGGTGGATAAAATTCCTGAAATGTTCCGTCAGAGTAGAACAGGGTGATTCTGCGTACGTCTTTTCTCTCCGCCGGCTCTTCCATTTCCATATCAACGCCGCTGTATTCAGGCGCTTCATCCGGTTCTGTGAACAATACGTCCTGAGCGGACGAAGTTCCAGTCGGTAGAGCGGGGGAGTTCTGTTCACGCAGAGGCTTGCCTTTACCGAGCAGCAGCCAGTCCGGATTGACGGACGGAAATTTGTTAAGGAACTTTTGAATGAAATCAAAACTGGGCTTGTTCCTGCCGGACAGGATATGGGAAACATTGGCCCTTTGAATGCCCATTATGTCTGCGAACTGCGCCGGTTTGAGTTGTTCCAGCTCCAGAAATTGCTGTAAACGCCTATTCATAATTGTTAATTTTAATTTTTACAAATGTAAATAAAATATCGTTAACAAGTAAACAATGCGAACGATTAACAAATTTTAACAATTTCCATGTAGAAATCACAAGGCTTGTAAATCAAGTATATACAAAAATCTCATCTGTTTAACAATTAGTGTATGTGAATATGTGTAAAATATTGATAATGCGCATACAATACTTAAAAATCTCAACTATATAACACACTTTTTCTGCCCAAAAGCGCAACGTCGTGCGCAAATTACTCAACAATACTTGATGTAAATATTATAAATAACTGATAATAGAAACAATAACTATCACAAAACATGCTAATAAATTTTAATTATCACACTCTAAAAGCAGATGCATCACAAATGTAAACTACTCTATTCTACGGTTTATATTTGTTAAAATAGATAAACAGTAATTGTAATTAACAAGTGTAAACAAAATTAGAAAACGGATTATTTTGACTTGGTCTGGATATTGTATAGCTTTGCATCAGAAAGTCCGTAAAAACGGCTAAAAATGCGAAATAATGCCTATACCAGAAATCAACATATCCGATTACATATACGAACTTCCTGATGACCGCATAGCGGCCTACCCTGCGGGAAGGCGTGATGCTTCTAAACTCCTATTATATAATAAAGGCGGGATATCTCAGGATATATTCTCCAGCCTGCCAGATTATGTGCCTTCGGGCTCGCTTATGGTGTTCAACAATACCAAAGTAGTGCCAGCTCGTCTGCTTTTCCGGCGCGCCACGGGGGCCATGATTGAGATTTTTTGTCTGGAACCGTCAGAGCCGGAGGATTACAATCTGTCCTTTGCCTCTACTTCCGCCTGCGTATGGAAGGCCATAGTCGGCAACCGCAAAAAGTGGAAAGGTGAGCCCATTCAATTGTATTTGCCTGATGATCATAAGAGTAGCTTGGATTTGCTGCATCTTACTGCAACCTTGGTCAGTGCAGACGGAGCGGATGTGCGGGTACGTTTCACCTGGGACGGAGGCGTTCCCTTCTCGCAGGTAATGGAAATGTGCGGGCGTGTCCCGATACCTCCATATTTGCATCGTGAGTCGGAAAGTATTGATACTGAAAGATATCAGACCTTATATGCCTCTTATCGCGGCTCTGTTGCCGCACCTACGGCCGGTCTGCATTTTACAGACGAAGTGCTGTCATCTCTGGAATCCATGGGGATTGTGCGCCGTAATGTCTGTCTTCATGTTGGAGCCGGAACATTTTTGCCGGTAAAAAGCGAGTCGATATCCGGGCATGCGATGCATTCGGAGCCGTTTTCTATATCAAGCAGTGTTTTAAATGATATATTGAAAGTAAAGGGAAATAAGCCTATTATAGCTGTAGGGACAACTAGCGTGAGGACGTTGGAGTCTCTATACTGGCTCGGAGCTGACTGTGCTGCGAAGGGACCTTCGTCTTGGGAGCCTTCGCCGGTTGAGCAGTGGGTTCCCTACACCTCCGCTCATGCTGAGATACCATTGTCCGAAGCTCTGGGCGCGCTTGTCGACTATGCAGACCGGCGTAGTACGGACAGGATTACGTGCAGGACAAGGATAATAATTGTTCCGTCATACCGTTTCCGTGTGGTTGATTGGTTGATAACCAATTTCCATCAGCCTAAAAGCACTTTGCTGTTGCTTATAGCGGCTCTTATAGGCGAGGACTGGCGGAAAGTCTATGATTATGCGCTCGGACACGGTTTCCGTTTTCTCAGTTACGGGGACTCCTCCCTTCTGATACCGCGCTGATGGTTTTGTGAATGGAGCTTTTTTATTTAAATTTGCATGACTGATGCGTAATTGAAATGCGGAGAATAAAAATAATCACGGCATTGATTCTGGCCATATTCACATTGTTTGTGTCTATGGGATGGCTTACTTTCCGCCGTTCCGCTGATTTTTTCCCTACGCATAATCCGGTACGTGACATTGAGTTCATATCCGCCAGGCATCACTCTGTCGAGCATCCGGCTGAAAGAGCCGTAGTCAGGGGCTATCTGTACGACCGGCTGAAATCTCTCGGCGGACAGCCTGAGATATGCCGGTATGACTCTATTGCCAATGTATATTGCAAGTTCGAGCCTTCCGGTGCGGATACTTCCAGTGCCTATCTGCTCTTGGTGGCGCATCTGGATTCACGTTTCCCTGAGCAGACACCTCAAGGCGAGGTATGTTCTTATGGTGCAGCTGATGACGGTTATGGACTTGCAGTGATACTTGAACTTGTTGACAAGGCTCTGGATTATTCTGGAGAATGGCGACAGGGTCTCAAGGTTCTGTTTACTGATTCCGAGGAAAGAAACCTCGACGGTGTGCGGACTGCATTGGAAATGGACAATTCACAGTTCGATAATGTCGGACTGGTCGTTAATGTGGAGGCGAGAGGAGTAAGAGGACCGGCCCTGCTGTTCGAATCCTCCGCGGACAATGACCGGTTGATGGACTTTTATGTGAAACATGCCGGGATGCCGTACACTTATTCGCTTACGTCAGCAGTATACGGGATGATGCCTAATTATACGGATTTTACGTATCTGAAGCCGCTGTTTCCGGGTTATAATTTCTCTGTGATAGACAATCTGCATTATTATCATAACGACAAGGATAATTTCTCAAATATAAGCCCTGCCGCCATCGCTCATTACGGAGTTCAGCTGGAACCTATGCTTAAGGCATTCCTGACATCGGAACAGTTCTCGGATCCGGATTATTTCATAGGTGAAGAGGACAATGTGGTCTTTACACTGCCGGGGCTGGGTACCATAAATCTTTCCCGTACAGGGAATTATTTACTGAACGCAGCGGCTCTGGTGCTGTTTGTTCTTGTACTGCTTCTATATACGGCATCCGGCAGGGTCAGGCTAGCGGAGGTCTTTGCAAATGCTGTCAAAACATTGGTTTACGCACTTCTGGCCGCACTTGTTTCCACAGGAATCGTATATCTGGCCAGCAGGCTTGCCGGAGTTCCGTTCTCGTTCTTCTCTTTGAAATACCTTCGGGGAGACTGGCTTCTGGCATCCGGTATCCTGTTTGTCACAGCGGCTTTATATGTAGGTTTGTTTGCAAAAAGAGTCCGCAGGTCGGAGGATTTTGTATTCGGACATCTTCTCGGACTATCGCTGACTGTTGTGATTATTTCCGCGGTGCTTCTTTTGACCGTTGGGGAAAATCTGTTCCTGCTCCTGCCTCTTTTCTGTATTCTTACAGGGCTGTTGCTGCATATATTCGTGCATATGAATATAGTGTCGCTTCCGGCCTTTCTTCTGGTGGAGCTTGCCGGTGCTCCGTTTCTCTATAATCTATATACTGCCTTGACTGTCGGCTCTTTGGGAATAATAGTCTTTTTAGCTTATATATACATTGCCATGATTGCCTCGCTTATGAGGCTATTTATGTATCAAAGGATATAATGAATATGGATTATACCAGTATCAGGCCATACAATGACCAGGAGACATCCAGTGCTCTTAAAAGAATAGCGGCTGCGCCGGAATTGAAACCCATTGCGGATTTCGTATACGGACCGGGTCATGAACAGGAACTCAGGGAAAGACTGTGCCGTCTTGACGGAGTGTACCGGTTTCAGACAGAGGTGATGGCCGGTATCATACAGAGTATTATAGACAAGACGTCAGCAGGCCTGACAGTCGAGGGCTTGGACATCCTTGAGGACGGAAGGAAGCACGTGCTTATATCCAATCACAGGGATATAATACTGGATCCGGCGATTATCCAGCTCGTGCTGTTCGGTCACGGAATCTCCCTGACAGAGATTGCGGTCGGAGACAATCTTATCGCAAATTCGTTGATTGAGGATATTTTTCGTTCAAACCGCATGATAAAAGTATCCAGGGGCGGTACTCCGAGGGAAAAATATGTGTCCTCGTCCATGCTGTCATCGTATATCAGGGAGAGGGTAGTTTCCGGGGCTTGCTCGGTGTGGATAGCGCAGCGTAACGGTCGTTCCAAGGACGGGCATGACATGACGGAGCAGGGCCTGATGAAAATGTTCGGAATGAGCGGGTCGGGAGACTTTATTAAGGACTTCAATGAATTGTCTATATTGCCGACTGCTATATCTTATCAGTATGAGCCTTGTGAGTTTCTAAAAGCCAGGGAAGTATATATATCGCGAAGGGAACATTACGTCAAGAGGCCAGGAGAGGATACGGTCAGCATACTGACGGGGGTGACTCAGAACAAGGGGCATATCGCATTTCATTTCTGCCCGGAGATTACAGAGGCGGAGTTAATCGAATGTGCCGCTCATGGTAAGAATGAGAGATTCAAGGCTCTGGCGGCTGTGATAGACCAAAGGATATGCTCCAGCTACAAGCTCTGGGATACCAATTATATGGCGCTTGATCTGCTTGACGGCGGTGCGGCTAATCGGGAAAAATATACTCAGGATAGCCTTGACGCATTCGTTCAGCATATGGAAAAGGGCCTTTCCGCCATAGTGGAGAAAGACCCTTATATCGATATTGAGGAACTTAGGGAGATATATCTCTCTATCTACGCTAATCCTGTACGTTCCTTACGTGAACATCAAGCTGAGGATAGGGGAATGTCATGCCCTTCTTAGGGAAGTCGTCGTAAATCAGTTTGTTGATGTCGAAATACAGACTCCAGTAGTCGCTGTTCTTGGTCCATGCTCTGGCAGTCAGCACGATTGCGCTGTCTCCGAGCTGTGAAAGGGCGGCGAAAGGCTCCTCCGGTGTGGAAAGAACACGCGGGTCCTTGCTTAAATATTCTTTCAGGAGCGCAATGCCCTTCTCGGCGTCGTCACCGTAGGACACGCTGATGTTCCAGTCCACGCGGCGTATGTCCGATGTGCTGTAGTTCAGGATATTGCTGTTGGCTACGGAGCCGTTGGGCAAGTGTACTATTTTGTTGTCGACGGTATGTATCTGCGTTGACGTGATGTTTATGGCGTCAACTGTTCCTCCGAATCCGTTGGCTTCAATGTAGTCTCCGACCTTGAACGGCTTGAACAGAAGCAGCATCACTCCGCCTGCAAAGTTCTGGAGGGTTCCGCTGAGGGCCATGCCGACAGCCAGACCGCCTGCGGCCAACAGGGCGGCGAAAGTGCTGGTGGGTACTCCCAGGATGCTGACAACTACAACGAACAGCAGAACCGTCAGGGAGATATTGACGAAGCTGACGGTGAATGTGGCCAGCGACGGTTCTATCTTGCGTTTCTGGAAAATATTTCTGAGCATTTTCCGGATGCGGCGTATAATCCATGCGCCGAGTAGATACAAGAGTATGGCAGCCAGTACTTTAAGGCCCCATTTGATGACGGTCTCGGAGACCGATGTCAGGATTTCATGTCCGCTCATGCTGGACAGTTTGGTGATAGTTTCGCTGATTTCCACGGCCAGAGTATCTGACGGGTCAGGCGTAAGGTCTAATTGAGGTAACATAAAGAAAATATTTAGTTTATAAATTTTGGCAAAATTATAGAGAATTTAGTATTTTTGCTAATTGTAATTTTAAAAACTATCTTTGATGAAAAAGGAAATAACACTGGAACAGGCCGTTTCGATGGTTAAGGACGGCATGACCGTTATGGTCGGCGGATTTCTGGGTGTCGGAGCCCCTTTGCAGATTATGGATGCTCTTGCGCAGAGCGGAGTCAAGAATCTAACCGTTATCTGCAATGATACAGCCTTTCCCGATAAGTCTCTCGGAAAACTTGTGGTCAACAAGCAGATAAAAAAGCTCATCGTTTCTCATGTGGGAACCAATCCTGAGACCGGCAACCAGATGAATGCCGGAGAGCTGGAAGTGGAGTTCTCTCCCCAGGGTACTCTTGCCGAGAGGATAAGGGCCAAAGGAGCCGGTCTTGGAGGAGTCCTCACCACTACCGGAATGGGTACTTTAGTGGCAGAGGGTAAGGAGACAGTCAAGGTTGACGGAAAGGAATATCTGCTGGAGAAGCCTCTCGGAGCAGATATAGCCCTGCTCGGAGCATCTGTCGCCGATGAGTCCGGCAATCTGGTGTACAAGGGCACGACTCAGAATTTCAATCCGGTAATGGCTATGGCTGCGGATGTTGTGATAGTCGAGGCAGAGAAAGTTGTCCCGGTAGGCGATATCGCTCCTGAGGCGGTGCATACTCCGGGTATTTTTGTGAATTACATTTATAAAAAGAGATAGATATGGGAGCAAAATCACTTATAAGGATGCGTATGAGCTGCCATGACGCGCATTATGGCGGCAATCTTGTGGACGGAGCGAAGATGCTCCAGCTTTTCGGAGACGTGGCTACGGAGCTGCTGATTATCAATGACGGAGACGAAGGTCTTTTCAAGGCATATGACAATGTGGAGTTCATGGCTCCCGTATATGCAGGAGACTATATCGAGGCCGAGGGTGAGATAGTATCTGTCGGCAATACTTCCAGGAAGATGGTCTTCGAGGCCAGAAAGGTTATCGCTCCGCGTCCGGATGTCTCTGATTCCGCAGCGGATGTGCTTGCAGAGCCGATAGTAGTATGCAGGGCAAGCGGAACATGTGTGGTCCCCAAGAAATGCCAGAGGAAATAACAACATCACTATCTATATGGAGAAACTTATAATAACTGCCGCCATCTGCGGAGCCGAGGTGCTCAAGGAGCACAATCCGGCTGTTCCTTATACCGTGGAGGAGTGCGTCAGAGAAGCCAAATCGGCCTATGACGCCGGTGCTTCTCTCATCCATCTTCACGTTCGTGAGGATGACGGAACGCCTACTCAGAGCAAGGAGCGTTTTAGAGTAATAATGGAAGCTATCCGTAAAGAGTGTCCGGATGTCATTATCCAGCCTTCTACAGGAGGAGCAGTGGGTATGACCAACGACGAGAGGCTTCAGCCCACAGAGCTGCTGCCGGAGATGGCCACACTTGACTGCGGAACACTTAACTTCGGAGGAGACGATATCTTCGAGAATACGGAGAATACCATCAAATATTTCGGTCAGAGGATGATAGAGCGAGGTATTAAACCTGAGCTCGAGGTCTTCGACAAATCAATGATAGACATGGCCCTCAGGCTGCACCGCAAGGGATTCATACAGGCTCCCATGCATTTTGACTTCGTAATGGGTGTCAACGGAGGCATCGGTGGAGAACTCCGCGACTTTGTTTTCCTGCGCGGCAGCATACCCGCTGACGCCACATATACGGTGGCAGGCATAGGACGCTACGAGTTCCCTCTGGCAGCAGCCGCCATCATCGACGGCGGTCATGTGAGAGTAGGATTCGAGGACAATGTGTACCTGAGCAAAGGTGTTCTTGCCAAGTCCAACGGCGAGCTGGTGGAGAAAGTGGTCCGCATTGCACGTGAGTTCGGAAGAGAGATTGCTACTCCTGCCGAAGCTCGTAAGATTCTTTCTCTCAAGCCACTTGAATAAATATTTTAACTAGACTTTATTAATTATTAAAAATCAAAAACATATGGCACAAAAACACGGAAATAAATACGGAGTTCACAGAGTAATTTCACCCAAGGGAGTACTCCCTCAGCCCGCTGACAAGCTGGACAACAACATGGACGAAATCTACGACAATGAGATTCTTATCGACGTTCATACTCTCAATATCGACTCGGCTTCTTTCACCGACATCTCCAACCGCGCAGGAGGCGATCCTGAGAAAATCAAGGAGATTATGTTCGATATCGTGGAGAAACAGGGCAAGCACCGCAATCCCTGGACAGGTTCGGGCGGAATGCTGCTCGGTACTGTCGAGAAGATAGGCGATGCACTCAAAGACAAGATCGACCTTAAGGAAGGCGACAAGATCGCTACTCTTGTATCACTGTCCCTGACACCTCTGCGCATAGACAAGATTAAAGAAATCCGTGCCGATGTGGACCAGGTGGATATCGACGGAAAGGCCATTCTTTTCGAGAGCGGTATCTATGCCAAGATTCCTTCGGACCTGCCTGAGAAACTTGCGCTTTCAGCCCTCGATGTGGCCGGAGCTCCCGCCCAGACAGCCAAGCTGGTAAAGCCCGGAGATACAGTCCTGATTATCGGAGCCGGAGGAAAATCCGGTATGCTCTGCTGCTACGAGGCCAAGAAACGCGCCGGCGTTACTGGTAAGGTCATCGGACTTTGCCACAGCGAGAAGAGCACAAAACGTCTCCAGGATCTCGGATTCTGCGACTATGTGTTCTCAGCCGATGCGACCCAGGCCGTTCCCGTACTGGAGAAGATTGAGGAGATTACGAAGGGACAGATGTGCGACATCACCATCAACAACGTGAATATTCCCGATACGGAGATGACTTCCATTCTCTGCACCAAGGACACCGGTCTGGTATATTTCTTCTCCATGGCCACCAGCTTTACGAAAGCTGCTCTCGGAGCCGAGGGAGTAGGCAGCGATGTCACCATGCTCATCGGAAACGGTTACACCAAGGGACATGCCGAGATAACTCTGCAGGAGCTCAGGGAAAGCGAGAAACTCAGAAAGATATTCACAGAACTCTACGCCTGATAGTTTGCTATGGAAGACCGTTCGCGTAGAAAAATACTGTTCCCCGAAGTTACGGACGAGCAGTGGAATGACTGGAAATGGCAGGTCAAGAACCGTATAGAGACGCTTGACCAGCTCAAGAAATACATAAAGCTCACTCCTGAGGAGGAAGAGGGGGTCCGCAAGACCCTCTCCACCCTCAGAATGGCTATCACGCCGTACTATCTCTCACTGATAGATCCTGACGACCCTCATTGTCCTATCAGGAGGCAGGCCATACCTACGGCTGCCGAGACATATCAGGCACCGGAGGATTTGCTTGATCCCTTGCATGAGGATGAGGATTCCCCGACACCGGGCCTTACGCACAGATATCCTGACAGGGTCCTTATGCTCATTACGGATATGTGCTCGATGTACTGCCGTCACTGCACGCGCAGGAGATTTGCAGGACATAAGGACGCAGAGTCTCCGGCCGACAGGATAGAGAAGTGTATCGAATATGTGGAAAGGACTCCGGTTGTAAGGGATGTGCTGCTTTCAGGCGGTGACGCATTGATGGTCAGCGATGCGAAGCTGGAGTATATCATCAAAAGACTCAGGGCTATACCTCATGTGGAGATTATCCGTATCGGCTCCCGTACACCTGTCGTTTGTCCCCAGAGGATTACGGATGACCTGTGCAATATGCTCAAGAAGTATCATCCGATATGGCTCAACACGCACTTCAACCATCCCAATGAGGTGACTCCGGAGTCGGCCGCCGCTTGTGCGAGACTTGCTGACGCAGGTGTGCCTCTCGGCAACCAGTCCGTGCTTCTGAGAGGAGTGAATGACTGTGTGCATGTCATGAAGCATCTGGTTCATGAGCTCGTGAAGATGAGGGTAAGGCCGTACTATATCTATCAGTGCGACCTGTCCATGGGACTCGAGCATTTCCGTACTCCTGTGTCCAAGGGTATTGAGATTATAGAGGGACTCCGCGGACATACATCCGGCTTCGCCGTGCCCACATTCGTTGTGGATGCTCCGGGCGGAGGCGGCAAGACACCGGTCATGCCGCAGTACGTGATATCCCAGTCTCCGGGTAAGGTCGTGCTCAGGAACTTCGAGGGCGTGATTACTACATACACCGAACCGCCTGAGTATCATTCGGAGTGCCATTGTCCTGAATGTGAGGCCAAGGCAAAGGCCAGGGTCGAGGGAGTGGCATCGCTTCTCGAAGGAGAGAAGATGACCATAGAGCCTACAGTATTGATGAGAAGGGAAAGGCATCACAGCAAATAGGACCAGTGATGCTGCCGTTTGTCCATGAGCTGTTGAATTACCGGAGTGTGGCCGTAGTCGGCATGGAGAAGAATTGCGGCAAGACAGAGTGCCTCAATTATATTCTCCGCAGTCTGCCGTTGGAAAAGCGCAGAATATGCGTGACATCCATTGGGCTGGACGGAGAGACTACCGACCAGGTTACCAGAACTCCCAAACCGGAGATCGTACTTCGGGACGGGATGTACTTCTCGACGTCTGAGGCTCATTACAGGAGCCGACGCCTGATAGCGGAAGTGGTGGACATATCCGGTGAGATGACAGCACTGGGGAGAATAATAACTGCGAAGGTGGTCTCGGAAGGAAATGTAATCCTTTCGGGGCCTTCTTCGACAGCTTCCCTGAGACGGTGGATGGACGGCCTTGCCGGTTACGGCATAGACCTGACTATAATAGACGGAGCGCTGTCTAGAAAGAGCAGTGCCTCTCCTGCGGTGAGTGATGCCGTGATACTGGCGACAGGTGCGGCTCTGTCATCCAGTCTTCCTACTTTAGTGGACATGACGGCTTTTTGCGTGGAGATGATCCGGCTGCCGTTATGCAAAGAAGATGAGGGGGCTTACGACGAGACTGTAACCATCTCGTCGATGGACTCTGAAATCGATATAGGGCAAAATGTAAGGAGAGTGGATGTTAGCGGTGCCCTGACAGACCGGCTCCTCGGCCGCCTGACAGCGGAAAGCTGTATTGGGAACTTAGAGGTTACGGTACAGGATTTTACTAGAATATTTGCCTCTCCGCTCAGTTATAGAAAATTTACACGGGCTGGCGGAAGGCTGGCAGTAAGGCAGAGAACGAGGCTTTTAGCCTTGTGTGTCAATCCTTTGGCACCAAACGGCTATGTGATGGACTCTGATTTGCTGTGCGCGGAGTTGGAGAAAAGGACCGGCATGCCGGTTTATGATATAAAAAGACAAGAAAAATGAAGTTGCGGGATATTATAGATTCGCCCTGCGGCCTGAGGTATATGATTGAGAAGCTTCCGGTCTCTTCCGGATATGCTCTCAGATGCCTTATGGAGCAGGACGCCATGGTCTCTAAAGACGGGATCAGGGCCGCTTATACCCGGCTGAGGGAGTTTCTTCCTCTGGTTTCGGACGGCAATCTGGTATCCATGCTGCATTCGTCCTTGTGTACACTTAAGAATATTTCCCACACTCTTGGACGCATTGGGGCTTCGGAGAGTGTGGATGACATCGAACTTTTTGAGGTCAAGCATCTTCTGCTTCTGTCCCGAAGGACGGCATCATTGCTGACCGAAGCCGGATTCGGAAATCTTGCTCCGGATATTTCCGGCACGGAGGAGGCCCTTTCGATATTGGATCCAGACGGTACTGAGATAGCGTCATTCTATGTCTATGATTCCTATTCAGAGCAGCTTGCCGTAATCAGACAGCAACTTCACAGGGAGTCCGATCCTGAGCGAAAGGAGCGGCTCATGCTTCAGGAACAGGAAGAGGAGCAGAGGATAAGGGACAGTATCTGTGACCGGCTCAGACCTTATGTCCGTGCAGCGGCCGGACTTATGGCCGGGTTGGCGGACATAGACATTTTCCTTGCCAAAGCCCTCCAATATGTCAATATGGGCCTGTGTATGCCGGAAATATCGGACGGAATCACTTCGTATAACGGATTGTTCAATCCTTATATAAAGGAAATACTTAATAAAGGCGGCAAGGATTTCACACCGATAGACATAACTTTCGGTGACAAGGCCGTGGTGATTATCGGGGCCAATATGGGAGGCAAGACAGTCGTGCTCAAGACGACGGCGCTGTGCCAGTATCTGTTTGCATTCGGTATGGGCATACCGGCTGTCAGTGCCCGGATTGCTCCGCGTGAGCGGACTTTCTTTATATCAGGGGATGCACAGGACATGGCGGCCGGACTTTCGTCATTCGCTGCGGAGATGACGGCCATAGACGAAGTGGTAAGATGCTCCGCACATTCAGGAAGCGGGATAGCCGCAATGATAGACGAGCCGGCGCGCAGCACCAATCCTATAGAGGGTACGGCGCTGGTGGAGTCGCTGGTTCGCTTGCTTGGACATAGGGGAGTGGCGTTGCTTCTTACTACGCATTACAATATCTCTTCCGGGAATTGCCGCAGGCTGCGGGTCACCGGTATGGAGAATGGAAGAATGAATTACCGGCTCTGTCCGGCCCCTGACGGGGACGTGCCTCATGAGGCATTGAATGTGGCGGAGTCATTGAATATATCCCCTGAGTGGATCGGGGAGGCAAAAAAACTTTTGAAATATGAATAGCAAATTAGGATTAGATTCGAAAAAAGTGGCTTATGCCAGGCAGCTCGCCGCCAATGTAGCTGCTGATGTCCAGCATTTTGTGGACGGTTATACCACTGTCGCAGTGGAGAGGACCCTGTGCCGTCTGCTCGGAATAGACGGAGTGGACGCCAATTCAGTCCCCCTTCCCAATGTGGTGGTGGACAGTCTCAAGGCAGCCGGTGTCCTGGGTGAGGGAGCGTTGTTCTATGTAGGCAATGCCATGGTAGTGACCGGGAAGACTCCCATGCAGATAGCTGAGGAGATAGCAGACGGTAAACTGGATATAACCAAGCTGGAAATCCGGCCCAAGGCAGAGATCGACAAGGCTCTCGAAGCTCCGATAAATGCCTCTGTCGAAAAAATAAAGGCCCGCAGAAGAAGACGTGAGGAGTATATAGAGAAGATAGGCGAGGGCCCCAAGCCCTATATCTATGTGATAGTGGCTACCGGAAATATCTACGAGGACGTGGTGCGGGCCGAGGCCGCCGCACGTCAGGGAGCCGATATAATAGCCGTCATCCGTACCACCGGCCAGTCCCTGCTGGACTACGTGCCTTACGGAGCCACTACAGAGGGATTCGGCGGTACGTATGCCACTCAGGAAAATTTCCGCATCATGCGCCAGGCGCTGGACAAGGTGGGAGAGGAGGTAGGACGCTATATCCGCCTCTGTAACTATTGCTCCGGCCTGTGTATGCCCGAAATAGCCGTCATGGGTGCCTTCGAGGGACTTGATGTGATGCTCAATGACGCTCTGTACGGCATTCTCTTCCGTGACATCAATATGCAGAGGACGATGATAGACCAGTTCTTCTCCAGGGTCATCAACGGATTTGCAGGAGTGATTATCAACACCGGAGAGGACAATTACCTGACCACTGCCGATGCCGTGGAGGCCGCCCATACCGTGCTCGCCTCGGACATCATCAACGAGCAGCTGGCCCTCATTGCCGGCCTGCCCGAGGAGCAGATGGGACTCGGACACGCTTTCGAGATGGACCCTATGCTGGAGAACGGCTTCCTGCTTGAGCTCGCCCAGGCCCAGATGGCCCGCGAGATTTTCCCCAAGGCTCCGCTGAAATATATGCCCCCGACAAAGTTCATGACCGGCAATATCTTCCGTGGCCATATACAGGATGCGCTCTTCAATATGGTGGGTATCTGGACTAACCAGGGTATCCAGCTTCTGGGTATGCCTACCGAGGCTATCCATACACCCTTCATGTCCGACCGTTTCCTGTCCATCGAGAACGCCAAGTATATCTTCAACAACATGAAGAGCATAGGTGACGAAGTGGAGTTCAAGGAGGGCGGTATCATCCGCACACGCGCCAAGGAAGTGCTGGACAAGGCCATAGAGCTGCTGGAGAAGCTGGACAAGGAAGGACTTTTCACAGCCCTTGAGAAAGGTATCTTCGCCGATGTCAAACGCCCCAGAAACGGTGGCAAGGGACTGGACGGAGTCACATCCAAGGGAAAGAATTATATGAATCCGTTTATTAAAATAATGTTAGGAGGAAAATAATATGAGCGGCGGACTTTATTCAATGGAGGAGAAGGATTTTGACAAGAATCTGAACCTCAAGGCAATCAAACCCTACGGGGATACAATGAACGACGGCAAGGTGCAGCTCAGCTTCACTCTGCCGGTGCCGGCCGGAGACGAGGCGGTGGAGGCTGCCAAGCAGCTTATCAAGGCTATGGGACTGAACAACCCCCAGGTGGTCTTCTTCAAGGAGCTTACCCCCGGTTTCACATTTTTCAACTGCTACGGCAGCGCCACTCAGACAGTGGATTTCACGGCTATACATGTGCCGAAAGTCGAGTCCAACGTCATGGATATGCCCGCAACCGACGAGTATATCCGGGAGAATATCGGACGCAAGCTCGTAATCGTCGGAGCAAGTACCGGTACTGATGCCCACACTGTCGGAATCGACGCCATTATGAATATGAAGGGCTATGCCGGTCACTATGGACTCGAGAGATATGATATGATAGACGCATATAATCTCGGTAGTCAGGTACCCAACGAGGACTTCATAGCAAAGGCATTGGAACTTAATGCCGATGCCCTTCTGGTGTCCCAGACTGTGACACAGAAGGATATCCATGTCAAGAACCTGACTGAGCTGGTGGAGCTGCTTGAGGCTGAAGGACTTAGAGACAGATTTATTCTGGCCTGCGGCGGACCCCGCATCACCCACGAGCTGGCCAAGGAACTGGGCTATGACGCCGGTTTCGGCATGAACACCTATGCCGACGACGTGGCCTCGTTCATCGCAGAGGAATATGTACGCAGACACAACAAAAAATAATCACTAAATACATTATTACAATGGACAAGAATCAGATAAGAGAGGTGATAGCCCGCAGGGCGGCTCTCGAACTCAAGGACGGAGATGTCGTGAACCTCGGCATCGGACTTCCTACCATGATACCCGATTTCCTTCCTGAGGGAGTATCCGTTATTCTTCAGAGCGAAAACGGACTCGTGGGCATGGGCCCTACACCCAAGCCAGGAGAGGAAAATCCCGATTTCATCAATTCAGGCGGCGGATATATCACTGCCGTACCGGGAGCATATGCCTGCAGCTCCCTTGCATCTTTTGAAATTATCCGCGGAGGTCATGTGGACGTGACTTTCCTCGGTGCCCTGGAAGTGGACGAGAAAGGCGACCTTGCCAACTGGATTATCCCCGGCAAGAAAGTGCCCGGAATGGGAGGTGCCATGGACCTTTTAGTAGGTGCCCGTAAGGTCATCCTGACTATGGAGCATACCGCCAAGGGCAATCCCAAGATACTCAAGAAATGCCGTCTGCCTCTGACAGCCGCCGGTCAGGTCAATATGATCATCACCGAGATGGGTGTGATGGACATTACCGACAAAGGCATCGTCCTGAAGGAGATTAACCCCGAGTTTACGGTGGAGCAGGTACAGGCCGCCACTGAGGCTAAGCTCATCATTGCTCCTGATTTAAAGCCGATGCGTCAGTAATTTTACCGGAAAATGGATTGGAATTTTCTTAAAATAGAGAATCCGGAGGCGGGTATCTGCATCCTGACCATATCGCACCCTCAGTCGCTCAACTCGCTGAGCCGTCCTGTGCTGGAGGAGATAAACAGTTTTGTCCTGAACCTTCCGGAAAATACGGCGGTGCTGATTATCCGTGGAGACGGGCCCAAGTCATTCGTGGCAGGTGCCGATATCTCCCAGATGGCTGGATTCGACGCTGAGCAGGGACTGGATTTCGGCCGCTTCGGTGCCGAGGTGTTCCGCAGGATAGAGGAGCTGCCTATACCGGTGATAGCCGCTGTGAACGGTTATGCTCTCGGCGGAGGCTGCGAGCTGGCTATGGCCTGCGATATCCGCATTGCCTCGGCCAAAGCCAAATTCGGCCAGCCGGAGGTGAAGCTGGGCATCATTCCCGGCTTTTCGGGGACATACCGTCTGCCCAAGCTGGTGGGACAGGGCTATGCCAAGGAGATGATTTACTCAGGCAGAGTGATCAGTGCCGAAGAGGCTCTGCGCGTAGGTCTGGTCAATCATGTGCTGCCCCCTGAGGAGCTGATGGACTATGTACTGGGACTGGCACGCGATATAGTGGCAAATGCTCCCATTGCCGTGCGTAAGGCAAAAGCCTGCATCAACTCCAACTATGATATGGATGAGACCACGGCTCTTGCCGCTGAGAATGCCGCATTCTCAGAGTGCTTCGCCACCGAAGATCAGAAAACCGGCATGAAAGCCTTCCTGGAAAAAGGCAAACCAGAATTTAAGAACAGATAAAAACACTGACAATTATGACAATAGAGAAGATTTCCGTAATCGGAACCGGAACTATGGGCTCCGGTATCGTCCAGGCTTTCGCACAGGCCGGACGTAAAGTCACCATGAAGAGCCGCAGCGAGGCATCCAATGCCAAAGCAATGGCCAGAATCACAAAATCCCTTAGCAAGCTCGTCGAGAAAGGCAAGATGGAGCAGGCGGCTATGGACGCCACCCTGGCCAATATCACCCTTACCACCGACTACAAGGATATCGCTGACTCCGACCTCATCATCGAGGCTGCGGTGGAGGAGATGAACCTGAAGATCGAGCTGTTCAAGGAACTGGACTCTATCTGCAAGAAGGAGACCATCATAGCCACCAACACCTCATCTTTGTCCATTACCGGTATCGCTGCCAATATATCAAGGCCCTGCCATGTAATCGGCATGCATTTCTTCAATCCGGCCACTGTGATGAAGCTCGTGGAGATTATCAAGGGACAGGTTACCTCGCAGGAAGTGTTCGACGCTGTGTTCGCCCTGTGTCAGGAAATCGGCAAGACCCCTGTGGCCGTCAACGAGGCTCCCGGTTTTGTTGTAAACCGTATCCTCATCCCTATGGTGAACGAGGCTGTCGGCATTCTGGCGGACGGAGTGGCTTCCCGCGATGACATCGACGCTGCCATGAAGCTCGGAGCCAACCATCCCATGGGCCCCCTCGCACTGGCCGACCTGATCGGACTGGATGTGTGTCTGGCTATCATGGAGGTGCTGCACAGCGAGTTCGGAGATGACAAGTACCGTCCTCATCCTCTGCTCAGGAAGATGGTGCGTGCCGGACTTCTGGGCCGCAAGACAGGAGAAGGATTTTACAAATACTAAAACTTTAAACATTACAGAATATGAATTTCAAACTCACACCTACGCAGTCGCTTTTCAGGCAGATGATA
>DXAW01000010.1 GCA_019116865.1 Candidatus Coprenecus stercoravium
TATTGTTGATGAACAGAGGTATCAGCTTCTCCGGGAACTGATAGGGACCGTAGTTGTTGGAACAGTTGGTCACTATCGTGGGCATGCCGTAGGTGTCGTGGAACGCCCTTACGAAATGGTCCGAGGATGCCTTGGATGCACTGTACGGGCTGTGGGGGCTGTAACGGGTAGTCTCACGGAAGAACTCGTCCCCGTAGACCATGTGCGCGCTTATGTCCGAAGGTACGCCCTCGGGACGGGTCAGTTCCAGCGCTCCGTACACCTCGTCGGTGGAGATGTGGTAGAATAGCTTGCCCTCCCAGTCACCGTTCCAGCTGTGCCTGGCGGCCTGAAGCATGGACAGCGTACCGAGCACATTGGTCCTGGCGAAAGTGAAGGGGTCCTTGATAGAGCGGTCCACATGGCTCTCCGCCGCCAGATGGATGACTCCGTCTATCCCGTATTTCTGGAAAATACCGCAGACCGCCTCGAAGTCACAGATATCGGCCTTGACGAACACATAGTTTGGTGCGTCCTCGATATCTTTAAGATTGGCAAGGTTACCGGCATAGGTCAGCTTGTCCAGATTCACTATGCGGTACTCCGGATACTTGTTCACGAACAGGCGCACCACATGACTTCCGATAAAACCGGCGCCTCCGGTTATAAGGATATTGCGCTTAAATCTCTTCTCCATATAAATCATCATTATAATTAAACAACCATGCCGCATCGTCCAGACGGGGATGTCTGCGGTCCTTGTCGGACAGCAGAATATGCTGCGGCTCCATCCTCCAGTCTATAGCCAGGAACGGATCATCCCACGCTATGGCGCCTTCACTTTCCGGTGCATAGAAATTATCACACTTATACTGGAACAATGCTGTCTGGCTCAGTACGCAAAAACCGTGCGCAAATCCTCTGGGGATGAAAAACTGACGGTGATTCTCTCCCGACAGCTCGACGGCCACGTGTCTGCCGAATGTCGGAGAACCGCGGCGGATATCCACCGCCACGTCCAGTACGGTACCCTGCACGACCCTCACCAGTTTGCTCTGGGCAAAAGGAGGTTTCTGGAAGTGCAGCCCCCGCAGCACTCCGTATGAGGAATACGACTCATTGTCCTGCACAAACTTGACCGGACGGACTTTCTGTTCGAACTCTTTCTGATTGAATGATTCGAAAAAATAGCCTCTGGTGTCCTTGAACAGACGTGGTTCGATTATCACCACCCCTTCTATAGCTGTTTTTATTACTTCCATTGTATCTGTTGATTTGTTGTAAACTCAGGTGTGACTCCGGCCTTTTCCCACTGTATGGAGTCCTCGTCAAAGGTTATCCTGCGCTGCCGGCGGAGCGAGTCCCTTCTATGCTCCCAGTCAATCCTGGTCCTGACTGCCGCCCTGTCGCCCCAACGGTTGCGCTCGCTGGCGTTTCTGAAGCGCCGGACTATCTCATCACTGAGATTGAGCCTTATAGAATCTATCCTGTGGGTCTCCACAGGAGTCACTGCGTCCTTGTACTTGGCTCTTCCTATTCCGAAACGCATATCATCCAGCGTGCCCCTGATATTGAGTCCGGCCTTGAATGGCAGAGGCGACTTCAATATCGATATATGATAGTCAAAGCTCATATCCAGATTCTGAACGCCTCCGACCGCCGCCTTATACCGGTCTATCTCCACAAGGAACGGATAGATATTGACACTTCCGTCCTCCACTGTAATATTGACAGAGATACTGTCTATCAAGTTCTCCTCTTTATTCTTGAACATCAGTTTCTTGGATATCTCGGCAAAGGTCTCGCCGTCCATCAGCACCAGAGAGTCACCCCTGATGTATATAGCTGAGCGCAAAGACGGTATCTTGATGTTCAGCGCCGAGTCCAGCACTCCTTCCGCCGCCACGTCCACCTGCACCTTGCCCTTGAAAGACTGGAGCATCGGCACCAGAGAGTCTATCGCAGGAGTAGCGTCCACGAGAGACGCTATGTCTATGTCATGCACCTTGATGTCGAATCCGGCATATCCGAACTTGGACGAGGCCGCCTTGTATATCAGCGAAGCGCTCAGGCTGGCACTGTCCAGCGCATTGAGACTCAGATTCTCCAAATACACATGACTGTCCTTGACCTCTGCCCTGCCCTCTATGTTACGGAAAATGTATTTGCCGAAACGCATGCGGTTTATGTCTGTGGTAAGTTCAAAATCCACATTGCCCGGCACTTCGAAAAGACTTAGCGCTGTGGACACGGTATCCTTCTCTATCTCCTGCTCCGAGGCCTGAGGAGTTGCGAACGCGCGCATCAGCTGATTGACATTAAGATTCCTGGAACTGATGTCCAGATTGGCGCGAAGGACATGACCGCGCTTCAATGCGCCATACAAGTCATGAACCGTACCTGAAAGCACCACATTGGAGCGGCCTATACGTATTGCGGCTTTCTGCAATGTTATACGCCTGTCTCCGAACTTAACGACCGTCTTGTTGAAACGTATGGGCAAAGCACACTGCGGAGTCTTGGCTACCAGGCGGTTGAAGCGCACCGTTCCGGAGGGCAGCCACAGCGAATCCCTGACCTTGTCCGCACTCACTCTTATCACACCCTTTCTCATACCTCCGGCAATCTCCCCGGCCTTGGCGAATATCGAGTCTGTTTCCAGCCTCAATGTCAGCCTGGGCTTGTCCTGCCTCTTGGGCTGAGGCTTTACTGACGCCGTCACATTGCCACGCTGACAGAATATTCTGACCGAATCACCCATACCTCCACGAATACGGCTGAAATCCATTGACACTGACGGACGCCAGAGCGAGTCCCGTATCTTGTCCGCACTTACTTGTACATTTCCTTTATTGAGGCCGCCGCGGATGTCTCCGTATTTCATAAAAAGAGTATCGGTTTGTACTTCAAGCTCTATTCTCGGCTTCTTGGGATTATCTGCCTGAGGGCCCAGCGAAGCCACTGCATTTCCTCGGCCGCAGAATACTTTCAACGAGTCTCCGACAGACGCTCCGACACGGTTCATCTGAAAATCAGCCTTCATACGGAACACCCTGGTCGTATCACGGGGACGGGTAGAGATTACCTTCAATTGCAGACTGTCCGCCAATGCATTGGCCCAAGGGCTGCTGAGATGCAGTCTGGAAATGTCTCCGCTAAGGCCCAATGCCCTGCCGCCGAAAAATCTCAGGTCTATATCCCCGACAGCATCCAGACCACTGACCGCATCCTTGACCGATACCCTGTCCATATCCAGTTTGCCGGCTGCGAAAATACGTCCGAAATCCTGATTTCTGACGGTAGACAGCCTCGTACGCACTTTCAAGTCAGCATCCACCATGCCTGACAGTTCTATGCCATCCCGTAAAGGAAATGTCTTGGCAATACTTGAGAGGTCTATCCCGGCCTTGGTGTTCAATGCGATAAGAGGGTCTTCGAATAACTCTGTCACTTTGGCGTCAGCCAGCACATCCATATCATTGCCCTTTAACTTGAAAATCTTCAGGTCCAGATAAGACTCCTGCTCTCGGGACAAATCCACAAACGCATCGAAATCCGCCATCAGACTGTCTATGCCATACGGAAGTCCTTCGTAATGTGCGGAAGCGTCATCTATCTTAAGACAAAGCGACACTGCCGGCATATCCTCCTTTCCGTACAGCCCTCTCACATTGCCCTCCAGCGTCACCGTACCGTCTGCCGTAAGTTCCTGATGACGCACGATGGACTCGGGTATAAGGTCAAGCGCCTTCTCCACGGAGGGTGCCACCGCCGAGAAATCCAAATCCACATCCAGCGCTTTTTTTACAGAATCCCTGCATACAGAGCCGTTCAGGGACAGCTTTATATCATTCACTCCCAGGTCCGCATTGCGCAGCACTACTTTCATGCTGTCGGCATTGAATCCGACCGCTGTATTGAGAGTCAAAGTAGTACGCCTGGTCAGCAGAGCCCCCTGATGCCACAGCAGCATATCGGCACAGGAAAATTTCAGAGAAGCCGCCGCCCCACGCACACCCGCGCCGAGTCTCACCCTCGTATTCACGTCCTCCACCCTGGCGTAGATATCAGTGACCCGGTCATTGAAAACGATATCGGTATTCCTGATGCGCAGCGAGCGCAGCACTACGGACTTGAACATGAAACTTCCGGACGAATCCTGCTCTTCGGCCAGAACAGTATCTTCCGCCGGACTCATGATATTCCAGTTAGCAGTGCCGGACGAATCCCTCCACGCATAGACTCTCGCACTGTCCAGAAGCATACGGCCTACAACCAGGCGGTTGTCCTTTAAAAGCGGCACCGGATTGAATGACACGCGGCATCTGGCAAACCTGAGCAAGGAATCCCGATACGAGTCCGTCCGCTCCGAAGCAGAAGTATCGGCATTGCGGGCCACCAGCTCTCCGTCATCAATTTCCAGAGTAAACCTGGGGAATGTCGAGAAAAAGGTCACGTCCACCTTACCGACCTTCACATCCGCATCAAGATATTTACCAGCCGCATTCTGCACTATAGGCGTAAGCTTGGAGGGTGTCAGCACCAGCCATAGTACCAGTGCTACGGACACTATGCACACTCCTATCAGCGAGCCCAAAGATATAAGGGTGATTCTCAATGTTTTTTTCAGTCCAGGTCTCATGTCAGCAGGTATTTCAAAATACGGTGCAAGTTAAGAATTTTTTCCATACGTCAGACTCTTTGCAACCGGGTTGCATGGACAGGAAGATATTTTTGCAGCCTTAATTTACAGAAATAATACAAACTTTCACAGATGAAACATACAGTCAAGGTTTTCCTAACAGGAGCAATCTGCATGGCGGCATGCTGGATGCTCGTTTCCTGCAAAAATTCACAAAACAGCAATGACGGCCATGAGCATGTGGAGCACAGTCATGAAGGCCACGTACACGGGCCGGACGAGCATCATCATGACCATGACCACAGCGGACACAGCCACGACGCTCATGCCGGGAACGAGGGTGCTCCCGACGAGATAATACTCAGCGCCGAGAGTGCGGCAGCAGCCGGAGTAAAGGCAGAGACGATAATGCCGGGCAAGTTCAGAGGCGTGCTTGAGGTAAGCGGACGGATAATGCCGGCACCCGGCAACGAGTCCACAGTCGTGGCCAATGTTCCCGGCGTAGTATCGTTCGCCGCCCCACTCGTGGAAGGCAGCCGCGTCAATGAAGGCTCACCGATGTTCACCATCTCGTCCAGCAACCTTCAGGACGGAGATCCGGTACAGAGGGCCCGCATCACATATGAGACCGCCCGGAAAGAATACGAAAGAGCTGCCAAGCTGGTAGAGGACAATATCGTCTCCCGTCAGGAATACGAGGCTGCGAAAGGCCGTTATGAGACAGCCCGTCTGACCTATGAGGCACTTGCGGCAGATGGAAGCGGCAACGGTACTGCAATCAAGTCTCCAGTCAGCGGATATATGGAGTCCTGCCTCGTGAAAGAAGGTGACTATGTATCTGTCGGAACACCCTTGGCCACCGTACTCTCGGGCAGCAGCATGTATCTCAAGGCCGATGTATCCGAAAGATATCTCAGCCGCCTGCCGGGAGTGAAAGCCGCCAACTTCAGACTCTCCTACTCTGAACAGGTGTTCAGCACCACCGGACTCGACGGCCGCCTGCTCGGATACGGCCGCTCCACAGACGAGACCAACGCCTACATCCCCGTGACATTCGCCATCAACGCCACCGATGACATACTCGCCGGAGCATACGCTCAGATCTGGCTGCTTTCCGAAGAGCGTGACGGCGTAATCAGCCTGCCCGTAGAGGCCATCACGGAGGAACAAGGTCACAACTTCGTATATATCCAGCTGGACCCGACCTGCTACAAGAAGCAGGAAGTCACCCTCGGTGCCACTGACGGCAACCGTTACGAGATACTCTCCGGCCTGCACGGAGGCGAGACTGTCGTAACCCACGGAGCCATCCACGTAAAGCTCGCATCGGCAAGCAACGCCATCCCCGCACACAGCCATTCACATTAATCCAGGACAGCCATGCTCAATAAGATAATACATTTTTCCCTGCAGAACCGGCTGCTGATACTGGTCGCATCGGTACTGCTGTTCGCGGCCGGACTGTACCGGACCTTCAACGCCGAGATAGACGTATTTCCCGACCTCAACGCCCCCACGGTAGTAGTCATGACCGAGGCCAACGGAATGGCCGCCGAGGAGGTCGAGCAGCTTGTGACCTTCCCCATCGAGACCGCCGTCAACGGCTCCACCGGAGTCCGCAGGGTGCGCAGCTCTTCCACCACCGGATTCTCCGTAGTGTGGGTTGAGTTCGACTGGGGCACCGACATATACCTGGCCCGCCAGATCGTGTCGGAGAAACTGGCCGCAGCCGCAGAGGACCTGCCCGAAACCGCCGGCAACCCTACCCTCGGCCCCCAGTCATCCATCCTCGGAGAGCTGATGATCATAGGCCTTACCGCCGACAGCACTTCGATGCTGGATCTGCGGACACTGGCCGACTGGACATTCCGCCCTAGGCTGCTGTCCACCGGAGGCGTGGCCCAGGTGGCAGTGCTCGGAGGCGACATCAAGGAATATCAGGTCCTGATTCACCCTGAGAAGATGAAGCACTACGGAGTGACCCTCGGCGAGGTGATGGCCGTAACCAGAGGCATGAACCAGAACACCAACGGAGGTGTCATCTACGAATACGGCAATGAATATATCGTGCGCGGAGTGGTCTCCACCCAGGACGTGCAGGAAATGGCCGCATCGGTCATCAAGACCACTGAGAGCGGAATGCCCGTGACTCTGGAGGACGTGGCGGACGTGCGCATCGGTGCCCAGCAGCCCAAGCTCGGCCTGGCTTCCGAACGTGGCAAGCCGGCCGTACTGCTGACCGTCACCAAACAGCCCAACACCGGCACCATCGAACTGACCGAGAGACTGGACGCCGCCATCGCCGACCTGCAGAAGAACCTGCCCGCCGACGTGCATGTATCCACCGACATATTCCGCCAGAGCACATTTATTGAGAACTCCATCAACAACGTCAAGAGGTCCCTCTACGAGGGTGCCATCTTCGTGGTCATCGTGCTCTTCGTCTTCCTGGCCAACTTCCGCACCACCGTCATCTCCCTGATTACCCTGCCGCTGTCACTGCTGGTGACGATACTCGTGCTGGACGCATTCGGGCTGAGTCTCAACACCATGAGCCTCGGCGGTATGGCCATCGCCATAGGCTCTCTCGTGGATGACGCGATAGTGGACGTGGAAAACGTCTGGAAGCATCTGCGTGAGAACAGGGCCTTGCCGCCCGACAAGCGGCTGCCCGTTGTGGATGTGGTGTTCAACGCCTCCAAGGAGGTGCGTATGCCGATTCTCAACTCGACCCTTATCATCATCGTCAGCTTCGTGCCCCTGTTCTTCCTCAGCGGCATGGAGGGCAGGATGCTCATTCCTCTCGGAATTTCCTTCATCGTGGCCCTCTTCGCCTCGACCATCGTTGCCCTGACCCTGACCCCCGTACTCTGCTCCTATCTCTTGGGCGGCAAGAAACACAGCACCAATGTGCCTAAGGAGGCTTTCGTGGCAGTGTGGCTCAAGAAGCATTACCGCAACGGCCTGAACTGGGCCCTGAACCACAAGGCCATAGTCGGAGGCTCTACCCTGGCCCTGTTCGCAGCGGCACTCGGCCTGTTCTTCACCCTCGGACACAGCTTCCTGCCTCCGTTCAACGAAGGCTCGTTCACGATTAACGTCAGCTCCCTGCCCGGCATCTCCCTGGAGGAATCCGACCGCATCGGACGCAGGGCCGAAGAACTGCTGATGACCATTCCCGAGATCCAGACCGTGGCCCGTAAAACCGGACGCGCAGAGCTGGACGAACACGCCCTAGGTGTCAATGTATCCGAGATAGAGGCTCCCTTCGTACTTAAAGACCGCTCCCACG
>DXAW01000011.1 GCA_019116865.1 Candidatus Coprenecus stercoravium
CGAAGAAGGCGAGATTATAGGCAAGGTTGGATATGCGTATCATAAGATAGACAGGCCGCACATTATATTGTCTGTCACCGGCAGTACGGGGCGGCCTGATGACCCTATGGAGCCGTTCGGAATCCCGACGACTTTCCTGGATCCCGAGGAGATGGCAACTCCGGAGTTTCTGACTGAGGAGCAGGCTGTGGAGGACATATCGGTGCTGCTGGATGCGTACAGGGAGCTTTTTCCGTCCATGGATGAGATTGTGACCCCGTTGCAGTTTGAGACTTTCCGGTCCGAGGCTTTGGAAGCGGTCAGAGGAGGCATCAGCTATTCAGATCTTTACGATATCGTGTACAGTTCCATTACATCCAGACTCATGCATGATTCGCACATACGGATCCGGACACCGAATCCGAGGGTTGATGTTGCGGCTCAGAAGTATGTCCCGAACATTATTCACGGAATACTTGGCGATACAGTATTTGTCCGTCATGCATCGGAACGGTATCGGGAGCATGTGGGCAAGCGGATCGTGTCCATAGACGGTATGCGGTCCGAAGAAATATGCCGCAGGAGCAGGGACATGGTCTCCGGGTATGACGGGGACAACCAAAGCGTGGTAAATAGACAGCTGCTCGTCAAGTACTGGTATCTCTATGGCGGTGTGGATGCTCCAAGAACGGTAGAAGTAGTTTTGGAAGACGGTACTGTAATCGAGGATGAGTGGGTCCGGCAGGAGGAATCGGGTGCGTATTACCCTCTGATGACGAAGAGTGCCGCGCAGTATAAGCGGATGGCGGAGAGTGCCTCTGGGAAATACAGTTTCGGGATGCTTGACGACAATACGGTGCTGTTCCGTCTCGGCTCGTTCGACTTGACGGATGTGGACCTGGAGAGTATAGCGGACTCTCTGGTGCGTTATCAGGATGTGCCGAATATGATAATTGATGTAAGGTACAATGCCGGAGGTGAAGTTGCGGCGGTCAGGAAAGTCGCATCATATCTGCTCGGAGAGCCCTCGGTGAATACCGGTTCTTACCGTATGGTGAACGATACGGTCTTCAGCAGTCTGAGGTATTCCGTGAACTATTCGGAAAGGGCTGTTTTCAGCGGCTATGAGCGCGTGGACGGCCGCAGTGGCTTTTACTCTTATGACGACTGCGGCATAATAACACCGGACACATGCGTGAACTATAAAGGCCGTCTGTATATTCTTACAGATGAGACATCGAATTCCGCTGCGACTCTTTTCCCGTCGATATTGTCCAGAAATCACCGTGCCGTGACAGTCGGCCGTGAAACCGGCTCGGGTTATCATTATATGACGGGTTATGACTTTGCCCGCATCATGCTGCCCAATTCCAGGATTATGGTGCAGATTCCTATCGTCAAATGTGTTCTGGACGATGCTGTGACCGAGCGTTATCCTGCCGGACGCGGTCTGCTGCCGGACTATGAGGTACCGCTCACTTATGAGGAGGTCTATACCGGCACGGTTGACCCGGTGCTTTCAAAGGCCCTCTCGATTATCGCTTCAGGTCAGTGACGGAAAGTATCCACTCCGCGATGTCTGTCAGGACTTCAGGCGCAATGGTGGTCTCGATGCGGCCGTATTCTATAGGCATACCGGTGGTGCAGGGCTGCAGCAGGTGGTTGAGGCCGGGGTA
The DNA here is from genome assembly GCA_019116865.1 of Candidatus Coprenecus stercoravium. Lineage (GTDB taxonomy): Bacteria > Bacteroidota > Bacteroidia > Bacteroidales > UBA932 > Coprenecus > Coprenecus stercoravium. The sequence goes on from DXAW01000011.1 coordinate 1,656, forward strand.
TTCCTTTATCAGGTGATGCGGGCCGTCGGGCAGGAGTCTGCGGATGTGCTTCAGGTTGACCGGCGGAACCTGCAGGTCGAGGCTGCCGTTAAGGGCAAATACGGGGCAGGTGGTCCGGGAAATGTCCCGGGCGGGTGAGGACTGGAGGAAATACAGCATCCAGGGGTCATCTACGGTGTTCCAGACGGCGGCGAGGTTGGTGGCTGAGCCGAAAGGTATGTTCTGTGCGTTAAGGGCGGTTATCAGGCTGTCCACCAGTGTCTCAGGGCTATCTGTGGAATATCCGTCAACTTTCATCCTGAGCATGGCGGCTAGGATGCGGCCGTAGTTGTAGGCTGACGCAGGGGTGAATCCCGATTTGGTGAGTGTCAGGCGGTTCTGCTCCACGAGGATGCTGTCACCCCGCATTCCGGGGCCGGCCATGCTGATGATGAAATCCGCCTCGTCCTGTGCTGCAAGCATAAATACGATTTGCCCGCCCTCGCTGTGCCCCAATGCTCCTACCTTGTCGAATTCTCCGAGGCTACGGAGGTACCTGATGCCGGCTAAGGCATCCTGCATATTGGTCTGAGTGGTGATTTCTACCGTGCCTCTTTCGGACTCTCCCATGCCGCGGTCATCGTAGCGCAGGGAGGCTATGCCGTGGCGGGCCAGCCAGTCGGCCAGTACGAGGAAGGGCTTGTGGCTGAAGAGCTCCTCGTCCCGGTTCTGCGAGCCGCTGCCGGTAATCATCAGTACTGCGGGTATGTGGCCGGACTCTGTGCTATTGTCGTCATAACCCACAGGGTAGGTGAGGGTTCCAGCCATGACCGCTCCGTCCGCCCCGCTGGAGAACGTGACTTCCTCGCTCCGGTAGGGATACGGCGGCTGCGGCTCCTGCGGCCGGTTCAGCACAGGTACTCCAGGCTGGAGAATCAGCGGAAACCGCATCCCCATCTGATAAAAAATGCCTGCGATTGCCATTGATGGGTTATCTTCGTCAAGCTCCTCTTTCATAACCAGTCCGCCTTGATATATGGCATTAAGCTGTGGTATTGTTACTAGTACGGAGTCATTGTTCAGCAACCCGATTTCCCCTGGTATTCCCTCCGCTCCCTGGTCCGGGCTGTCCATGAAAAAGTATGTTTTCCCCAACGAGTCAGTGGTGAAATGGAATACCAGCGTGAGGCTGCTGCCCCCGAGATTGAGGTTGCCGTTCCACGAGCCGAGGAGCCTGCTGCGCTGCGCCCCGGCGGAGACTGAAATTGTGATGATGCTCAATAATATACAGAGAAATCTTTTCATTGTTTATCGAATTGTTATTTCCTTACAAAAATAGGAAATTCTGTCGATTGTAGGTCTTCAATCAGCATTCTTCTTTGCCCATAGCGGCAGGATTTTCCGTGATTTACTGCCATTGTGGATATGGGCTATTGCGAGGCTGGCGGTGTCAGCATGTTCGGCTGTCGTTGGTGCAGAAGTAATGGTAAGTAGAGAAGCGGGTACTATTTGTAAGATAGTTATATTCAGAGAAATATGATTTTGATGTGTTCTTTTCGGACGTTCCGGTGCGTGCGAAAAGAACATGCTGTGTTGGTAAATGCCTGCCTTTTAGTTCTTTACGATAAAGAAAGCGCGGCAGTATTTACCGTTACCCTAGCATTACGGTTGGCGGAACAGGGAGTCGGGCAGGGGACTGAGGCCGATGTCGCGGCGGAGGCTGTCCGACAGCGGTCTGTCTTCCGGATTGAGGGCAGGCGGCTGGAGGAATTTGCGGAAGTCGGAGCCATAGAGGGAGCGTTTCTGGTAGATGACGTAGTATTTGTCCAGAAAGAGAGCCAGTGTCTCGGGGTGCAGCCGTCCGGCCTCGGCTTCTGTGCGCAGGAGGCTGTAGACATCTTCGTCCATCAGTCTGTGGGGACTGTGTAACATGACGGCTGTGAGTGCCTGAAGGAGATATCCGTGGGTGGAGTTGTATTTGCGCAAGTCCGTCACCCATCCGAAGTGCCTTATGCATTCGATGGCTTTGTCGAAGCAGATGCTGTCGATGCGGAGGTTGAACTCTCGGCTGTTTTCCAGGTAGAGGGAGACATCGCTGCGGACTCTCTGGTCCAGACTCCATATCTCGGCAAGCGTGATAACAGAGCTGTCCAGAGATGTTACTTTTTCGGTATCTTGTTTTGACTGTGCGGCTGCGCTCATTGTCAGCATGGCAATGGCCAGGGCGGTGAGCGGGATTCTGTATTTCGTGAACATCTGGTGGTTGTGCTGTCTTGAATGTTTAACAAAAAATTTGCTCCCAAAATAAATAATAATAATTTTGCGAAGCGAAAAACGAAGAAATTTTTATCCGAATAAGACAAAATGCTTTTCAATTCTCTGGATTTCGGCATCTTCCTGCCGGTGGTGGCCGTCCTCTACTGGACGGTGTTCAACAGGTACGGGGTGCGGCTGCGCAACGCTTTCCTGCTGGCGTGCAGCTGGTTCTTCTACGGTATGTGGGACTGGCGCTTCCTGGGCCTGCTTATATTCAGCTCTACAATGGATTACACCCTCGGCCGGCTTATAGGCAGGACGGATGTGAATGACAGGAGAAAACGGAAGGCCCTGCTGGTGGTCAGCCTTGTTGTCAATCTCGGAATACTCGGATTCTTCAAGTACGCCAATTTCTTCATCGACAGTATCGACGGCCTTTTCACCGTCTTCGGCATGGAACTTTCATTGAAGACTCTGAATATAATCCTGCCGGTGGGTATCAGCTTTTATACATTCCAGTCGTTAAGTTATATCGTTGACGTGTACCGTGGAAAGATAGAGCCGTCGAAGGATATAATCGCTTTCCTCACCTTTATCAGTTTCTTCCCGCAGCTGGTGGCCGGACCTATCGAGAGAGCCTCGCATCTGCTGCCTCAGTTCGACGACCTGAAGAAGTTCGATTACGATAAGGTCCGGGAAGGCATCGTGGAGGTGTTCATCGGCCTGATCAAGAAGATGGTGATAGCGGACCGGCTGGCCGTGTATGTGGATTCGGTGTTTCAGGAGGCTGCGGCGGGCAGCAGTGCCCAGATTCTCGGCTTCCCGTCGGTGCTGGCCCTGATATTCTTCGCATTCCAGCTCTATATCGACTTCTCGGCTTATTCCCAGATTGCGATAGGTACGGCCAAGATTCTGGGCTTCAGCCTGTGTACCAACTTCCGCAGGCCTTATC
>DXAW01000094.1 GCA_019116865.1 Candidatus Coprenecus stercoravium
CCTCACTCCGCCCAGCCACAGCTCCAGCCCGTCTCCAAGGGCATGCACATCATAGCCGTGACCTATCCTGAATGGAATTGCTATCATAATGCTGCGAAGTTAAGAAAATATCCATAAAAGCAGTATCTTTGCCTATTATGTACATAGGAGTTATTTCAGACACACACTGCTGGTTCGACGAACCGCTCAGAAAGTTCCTTGAGCCGGTGGACGAGATATGGCACGCAGGGGACTTCGGCAATGAGGAGACCCTGCTGCAAATAGCGGCGTTCAAACCGATGAAAGGGGTCTACGGCAACTGCGACGGGACTCCGGTACGCTCGAGGGTCCCGTACACGCAGTTCTTCGAATGCGAGGGCAAGAAAGTGCTGATGATGCACATAGGAGGCTATCCAGGACGGTATGACTACAAGGCTTTCCAGCTTATCAACGCCCATCTGCCGGACATCTTCGTCTGCGGACATTCACACATCCTGAAAGTAATCTTCGACAAGAAATACAATATGCTCACCGTCAATCCGGGAGCAGCCGGCATCCAGGGCTTCCATCAGGTACGCACGGCTATACGCTTCAAGATCGACGACGGCAACATTCACGACATGGAAGTAGGCGAATGGCCGAGATTCGTCAAATAATATCTATCTTTACCGCATAATAAATTCAAGACTTTACAATGAGACATAACATCATCCTCCTCACATCAGCACTGCTGTGCCTGTGCGCATCCACAGCTATCGCACAGCAGACTCCTGTGACAGAAGCCAACTACGACCTGGCGGAGCGTTTCTCGCCCAACAAAATCGGACGCATGGTCTTCTCACAGACAGTCATTCCATCATGGTTCCCCAATTCGGACAAGTTCTGGTACACATGGGAGACTCCTCAGGGAGCCGGTTACTGGATTGTGGATCCCGCTGCGAAAAGCAAAAAGGCCGTCTTCGACCTTGACAGGCTTGCGATGGAACTGACAGAAATCATTCTGGACCCCTTCGACGCACAGCACATTCCTTTCATGGACCTTAGGCTTAAAGACGAGAACACCTTTACTTTCAGCATCAAGTCCACTATAGACGAGCCTGACACCACCTCTGACGGCAAGCCGCAGACCAGGAAAAAAGTATTCCGTTTCGAATACGACATCAACTCTCAGGAATTGACAGACATAACCGACACAGAGGAGAAAAAGGATTTCCCCGGATGGGCCAATATCGCTCCGGACAGCAGTTATGTCGTGTACGCAAAGGGATACAATCTCTACTATACCGACATGGAGAATCTCCGGAAGCTGATGGAGGATGAGAAAGACTCCACCGCGGTCGAATACGCCCTGACAACAGACGGTACCAAGGACGTAGCCTACGGAGGCAATGATTACTCGGGCGTAGAGGACAGGGATACTTCCGAAAGATATTTCGTCTACCTGCAATGGTCACCGGATTCGAAAAAGTTCGTTCACCAGAAATACGACATGTCCGGCATCGGCGACTTCTGGGTCATCAACTCCACGGCCAAGCCCCGCCCCGAGATCGAGACCTACAAATACCAGATGCCCGGAGAGCCCGGCCCCAAAAGCTACCTTATGCTCTTCGACATGCAGGACAAGACATCAAGAACGCTCAACGTATGGGCCTTCAAGGACCAGACAGTAATGGTCGGTGACAAACCACGCACCAACAAGGACATATACGCAGACTACACTCCTTTCGTATGGCTCGGCGATGACAATTCATTCTACTTCACCCGTATAAGCCGCGACGAGCACAGAGTGGACATCTGCCGTTACTGGCTCGACAGCGACTCAGTGCAGGTGCTCATCAAGGAACGCCTCAACACCTATATCGACGTATGCGACTTCGAGCTGCTGTCTTCCGGCGAGATAGTGATGCGTTCCGAGCGTAACGGCTGGGCACAGCTCTATCTCCACGACAAGGACGGCAGACTGCTCCGCCCGCTGACCGACGGAGCCTATCATGTATCGACCATCGAAGGCGTGGATGAGAAAGCCGGCAAAGTATACTTCACCGCCACCGGATACGACAAGGTAGAGAATCCCTATTACAATCATCTGCTAAGCGTGGGACTGGACGGCAATGGAGTCAGGATGCTCAATCCGGGCAACTTCGACAACCGCAGCTGGATGCCGGACGACCTGAGATACTTCGTAAACAACGCCTCCAGAGTGGACACAGCTCCTGCGAATGCACTTTACAATGCTGCCGGAAAGAAGATTATGGATCTTGAGACCGCAGACCTGAGCCAGCTCTTCGCAGCCGGATACAAGTTCCCCGAAATCTTCAAGGTCAAGGCCGCCGACGGCATCACCGACCTGTGGGGCGTGATGTACAAGCCTTTCGACTTCGATTCCACCAAACTCTATCCTATCATCGAATATGTATATCCCGGACCTCAGATAGAGGCGACAGAGTACTTCTGGACATCCAGGATGAACCGTATCGACCGGCTCGCACAGGTAGGATTCATCGTCATCACCGTAGGTCAGAGAGGAGGACACCCTGACCGCTCGAAATGGTATCACAACTTCGGCTACGGTGACATGCGCGACTATCCCCTCGCAGACCACAAATACGCTGTCCAGCAGCTTGCCGCACGGCATAAATACATCGACATCAATAAAGTGGGCATCCACGGTCACTCAGGCGGAGGATTCATGTCCACAGCAGCCATCCTGACCTATCCCGACTTTTACAAGGCTGCCGTCTCCTGCGCCGGTAATCACGACAACCGCATCTACAACCGCTGGTGGAGCGAGACACACCACGGCGTCAAGGAAGTGATATCAGAGGACGGTGACACCACTTTCAATTACAGCATCGAAGCCAATCAGGATTTCGTCAGGAACCTCAAGGGACATCTGCTTCTCGTTCACGGAGACATGGACAACAACGTCCACCCGGCCAACACCACCCGTGTAGTGGATGCTCTCATACGGGCCAACAAACGCTTTGAGATGCTCTATCTGCCCGGCCAGCGTCATGGGTTCGGCGACATGGACGAATATTTCTTCTGGAAGATGACCGACTTCTTCAGCCGCTGGCTGATAGGCGACTGCGAGGACAGCGTGGACATCCGCCAGATGAACAACGACTGATATTAAGACATGAAATCCATACTCGGAGCAGGCAACGCCCTGACCGACATATTCACCGGACTCCCTGACGACTCGCTTCTCAGGGAGTCCGGCTTTCCTACAGGCAGCGTAAGACACATCGGGACTGCGGACATGGAAAGATTATTACAGGCCTTACGTACCACAGACATGCGGTACGTAACCGGAGGCTGCGCCGCCAACACCGTCTACGGCACGGCCGTTCTGGGCATGCCCTCAGGCTTCATCGGAAAAGTCGGAAACGATTTTTTCGGGAACCTCTACCGCAACGACCTTCGCCTGCATGGCATAAAGGCCTGTCTTATGACTGGAAGCACGGCATCAGGAACGGCAGTATCAATTGCTGTCGGTGACGATCCGCGAAGGACACTTATTGTCTGTCCCGGAGCCGCGTCAGAACTACGGCCCGACGACCTGAAAGCCGAATTATTTCATGGTTATGATTACTTTCATATAGAAGGATACCTGGCCAGAAACCGGGACACTTTTCTAAAAGCAGTTTCTCTAGCAAAGAGCGCCGGATGCACAATATCGCTCGACCTGGCCTCATACAACGCAGTGGAGGCCAACGGAGATTTTTTCCATAATATCGTAAAGGACTATGTCGACATAGTTTTCGCCAACGAGACCGAAGCCGGCATATTCACAGGTACAACTTCTCCTAAGGCCGCTGAAATCATCGCCGGCATGTGCGGTATCGCAGTCGTAAAAGCAGGAGCAAAAGGCTCCTACATCCAGAGCGGCGATGAATTCTATCATATAGAGGCCTGTCCCGCGGATGTGAAGGACACTACCGGAGCCGGAGACCTCTATGCCTCCGGATTTCTGTATGCCCACGCCTTAGGCTTGCCTATAAGGACATGCGGCGAAGCCGGCTCCATCATCGCCTCCAAAGCAGTGGAGGTAACCGGAGCCAGAATAGACCCTGAAAGGTGGAGCTCAGCAAAAGCGGAAATAAAGACGCTACTGCATCTCTAGCATTTTTCTTACAGGCACCTCTGCTTTCCCGGCTATATCATCACTAACTGTCACTTCCTTACTGTGATTCTGATGCAGAAGTGTCTCGAACAGACTGAGAAGAGTCACTTTCTTCATGTCCCCGCAAATCAGGTCCTCAGACAGAGGTATCAGCTCCTTGTCCGGAGCCTCCTGACTCAGACGGTGCATAACCCCAAGTTCAGTCGCTATTACAAACTGTTTCTTGTCCGACTCCTTGACATGGCGGATGATACCCGATGTCGAATAGAAGAAGCAACGGGGGTTGCCCGTAATCTTCGGATCTGACGAGCAGGCCGCTTCGGGATGAATAAGGATATCGGCTTCGGGATAGCGTTTGAGCGTATCCTCTATGATTTTTGACGTGATGCTCTCATGCACATGACAGCATCCCTTCCATAGTTCCATCTTCAATCCGGCTTTGGAATTGATATAGCCGCCCAGATTGCGGTCCGGGGCAAAAAGCACCGGCCTTTCCGGATTGGCCGCACAGACCTTGCGGGCCACATCCACCGCATTGGCGGAAGTGCAGCACATATCCGTCTGCGCCTTTGTATCCGCAGTGGTGTTCACATATGAGATTACAACTCCGTTATTGTGGCGTTTTCTCCATGTCTCCAGATCCTTGCCGGATATACTGTCGGCCAGCGAGCATCCGGCATCGGGCACCGGCAGCAGCACCTTCTTGCCCGGTGCGAGCACAGCAGCCGTCTCAGCCATGAACCTCACTCCACAGAACACTATCATGTCCGCATCCGATGCAGCGGCCTTACGGGACAGTTCCAGAGAGTCACCCACAAAGTCCGC
>DXAW01000095.1 GCA_019116865.1 Candidatus Coprenecus stercoravium
AAGGACCTGCCAGCAAGCTCACTGGCTGCTGCCATATACCTGTGTTCCGGTGTAAGGACTATGGACGGAGGTACTTATCAGGACGTGTCGGAGGATGATCCGGACTTTGTGGCCGATATGGAACTGGTGCGCATGGCATTTCCCCGCAAGGTGCTGACGCTGTCCCAGGCCATGTATGCCCTCGACCGCCTGAAATGGCTCTACGACAACAGAACGCTCATAGGAGCCATCCGCTGCCACGACATTCCCGGGATGCAGCGATGCTTCCGCACTCCCATGGAGCCGGTCGGCGACTGGCCCGAACGTCTCATCGCCAAGTTCAAACAGGATTTTCCCGACAGCCTTTAATTCAAGCCGAAGCGTACAGTGACAGTGCTGTCTTTGGAGGAAGACAGGGTATTGAAACTTATCTTCAGTCCCCTGATATCCGGCTCGGCGTATTTGCCGGTGACCGGATAGGTGATGATTCCGCTGGCCTGATAGGAGGCCGGATCCTTGCCGGCATCGTGCAGGAAACGGAGGCGGTAGTATCCGTCTGCGTCTGGATTGACAGCTGCGGCTGTGTCTTCCGTGAGAAATATTGAGTGAGGATAAAGCCCGGCCTGCATGATATTAAAGACGGCCGTTACATATCTAGCGGCTCCGTATACTCCTCCGCTGTGCCAAGCTGCGGTTATCGTGACGGGGTCGTTGCAGGTTAAATCATTTGCCGGAGTACTGCGTATGCTGTCTGTCTGCAAAAGGGCGATGGACTGGAATTCCACATTCAGCGGGTCAGATATCTTTCCAGACGGAATGGTGAACGTACCTATTATACGCTGCCCGTCCTTGAGACCGGACAGCGTCTGCGAGTAGCTTACCGGGTACACTTTCATGGAGTCGTCTGATACCAGATGGCTGATACTTACTGAGCCGGACTCAGATGCCGTATCAGCAACTACTGTCATATATGATGTGTAGAAGGGGTCCCGGCTGATATCGCAGGCTGCTGCGGATATCAGTGCGGCGCAGGAAACGAGCAGTATGCTCAATCTGTTATGTCTCATGTCTTTGCTTTTTGCGTTAGTCTGATATTTTATATGCAAAGATACGGCCTTTAATTTGGAAATCAGTAAAATAGTGCTTACTTTTGCGCTCCCTTCCGTAAGGTCGGGTTTATAAATAATGTCTAACTCCTTAATGGAAAGATTGTTTAATTAAAATTATGACTAAAGAACAAGAAGTAAAAGTGGAGACTGAGGCAGTTCAGGCTCCCGAGGCAGAGGCTCCTGCAAAGCGCAAGAGCAACGCGTCAGTGCCCGTTGACCAGTTCGACTGGGACAGCTTTGAGGGTGACGAATCAGAGGCAGACCGCAAGTCTGACGAGGAAAAGTACAACCAGACTCTCTCCAAGGTAGTGGAGAACGAGGTGGTTGAGGGAACAGTGATGGCTATCGGCAAGCGCGAGGTGCTCGTTAATATCGGGTACAAGAGCGAGGGCGTGATCAACATCTCCGAGTTCCGTTACAACCCCGACCTGAAAGTGGGTGACAAGGTTGAGGTTTATGTAGAGACAGCCGAGGACAAGAAAGGCCAGCTGATTCTCTCTCACAGAAAAGCTCACTCACTCCGCTCATGGGATCTCGTCAACGAGGCCTACGAGAAGGACGAAATCGTCAAGGGTTATGTTAAATGCCGCACCAAGGGCGGTATGATCGTCGATGTGTTCGGAATCGAGGCTTTCCTCCCCGGCTCGCAGATCGACGTGAAACCTATCCGCGACTACGATGTCTTCGTCAACAAGACGATGGACTTCAAGATTGTCAAGATCAACAACGAATACCGCAATGTCGTAGTTTCACACAAGGCTCTCATCGAGGCCGAGATCGAGGCTCAGAAAGCCGAGATTATCAGCAAGCTCGAAAAAGGCCAGATACTCGAGGGAACAGTCAAGAACATCACTTCATACGGTGTGTTCGTGGACCTCGGTGGTGTGGACGGACTTATCCATATCACAGACCTCTCATGGGGCAGGATCAATCATCCCGAGGAGGTCGTGCAGCTTGACCAGAAGATCAATGTGGTTATCCTCGACTTCGATGATACCAAGAAACGTATCGCTCTTGGTCTCAAACAGCTCCAGCCTCATCCCTGGGACGCTCTTGATCCCAATCTCAAAGTCGGAGACAAGGTTAAGGGCAAAGTTGTCGTTATCGCAGACTACGGTGCGTTCGTGGAGATCCAGCCCGGTGTTGAGGGCCTGATCCACGTATCCGAGATGTCATGGTCACTCCACCTGCGCAGCGCTCAGGATTTCCTGAAAGTAGGCGACGAGGTAGAGGCCGTAATCCTTACCCTCGACCGTGAGGAGAGGAAGATGTCTCTCGGCATCAAACAGCTCAAGGAGGATCCCTGGGCAACCATTCTGGAGAAATATCCTGTCAACTCAAAGCATACCGCCACAGTCCGCAACTTCACCAACTTCGGTGTGTTCGTGGAGCTTGAGGAGGGTGTGGACGGACTGGTTCATATCAGCGACCTGTCCTGGACCAAGAAGATCAAACATCCTTCAGAGTTCACTTCTATAGGAGACAAGCTCGAAGTGGTGGTTCTCGAAGTTGATCAGGAGAACCGTCGTCTGAGCCTCGGTCACAAGCAGCTTGAGGAGAATCCCTGGGATGTGTTCGAGACACAGTTCCCTCTCGGCTCAGTGCATGAGGGAACAGTGACCAGCTTCGCTGACAAGGGAGCGCTCATCTCTCTCGGTGAGGGAATAGAGGGCACATGCTCTATCAAGAATCTCCAGAAACAGGACGGCACCACTGCTAATGTAGGCGAGAAACTGCCTTTCAAGGTTATTGAGTTCAATAAGTCCAACAAGAAGATAGTTCTCTCACATACAAGAACTTGGGAAGAGCCTAAGAAAGAAGAGAGCAGACGTGAGTCCGAGAGCACTCAGAGTGCTATGAAGAAGCTCAAGACCAATCTTGAGAAGACGACTCTCGGAGATATCTCCCAGCTGGCCGACCTCAAGAGCAAGATGGAGCAGGAGGCTAAGTAATACGCATGAACTTTTCGTTGACGACTCTGGGGGTCTCTTCGGCCTCCCCGACAACGGACAGATATCCCAGCGCTCACATATTGAACATATGTGGGCGCTTGTTCCTTATAGACTGCGGAGAAGGCGCGCAGATGCTTATGAAGCGTCACGGTATCTCCCTGATGAAGCTGGAGCGTATATTTCTGTCGCATCTTCACGGAGACCATGTGTTCGGGATATTCGGACTGTTGTCAACTTTGTCTATGTCAGGGCGGACGGAGCCTCTGCATATCTATGCTCCGGAAGGATTCGATGGAATTCTGGATTTTTTCAGGGGACGCTTTCTGGAACGGGACAGTTATCTTGTCGAGTACCATCCGTTGACTTCCGGCGGCCCTGATGTAGTATTTGAGGACGATGCGCTGACAGTGACGGCGCTGCCCCTCAGACACAGGGTTCCTACTTACGGTTTTCTGTTCAGAGAGAAAGAGCCGGGGCTGAATATCCGGAAGAGTGCGCTTTCCGGGCATTCTCTTTCAGTAGATGAGATACTGGCTCTCAAGTCGGGCCGGGATGTGGAACGTCCTGACGGAACCTTGCTTAGAGCTAGTGATATGACCTATGTGCCGTATGCGCCGCGCTCGTTTGCCTATATCAGCGATACGGCCGTGTTTGACACTTTGCCGGACATGGTCAGGGGTGTGGACCTGCTTTATCATGAGGCGACTTTCGGAGATGACTGTGCGGAGAAGGCTGAGGAGATGTTTCATTCCACGGCCAGGCAGGCGGCCATGACGGCATTGTCCGCAGGGGCATGCAGACTGGTCATCGGGCATTTCTCATCCAGATACAAGGATCCTTCGGTGCTTCTGCAGCAGGCCAGGGACGCCTTTCCTGATACGGATCTCGCATGGGAGGGCCTGGAATTTGAAGTGCCGGTAAAGAAAATATCGCTATGAAGAAGATCCTGAGAGTGTGCATACAGGCGGTGCTTATAATATCTGCCGCCGCATTCGCCGCATCTGCCCAGTCGGATGACATGAGAAGGGCTGTTGGAAAATACAGCCAGATCATGTACTATATTGACCGCCTGTATCTGGAGGAAGCGGATTTTGAAAATATGGTGGATGATGCGGTGACGGCGGCAATGAGAAATCTAGATCCGCATTCATCCTATATTCCGGCAGCCGAGGTCATGGCTATGAATGAGCCTCTTCGCGGGGAATTCGAGGGTATAGGCATTGAGTTCGCCGTGATTATGGATACTTTGACAGTGCAGGCTACGGTGGCCGGAGGACCCTCCGAGACGGTGGGGCTGAGGGCCGGGGACAAGATAGTCCAGGTTGATACGGTCTTTATTGCCGGCAACGGAGTGTCCAATGACGATGTGTTCAGGCTTTTGCGTGGAGAAAAAGGTACAAAGGTGGCCTTGAGGGTGCTCAGGAGGGGAGTGGCGGACACTTTGGATTTCAGTATTGTCAGGGACAGAATTCCTGTCAACAGTGTTGATGCGGCTTATGAGGCGGCGGACGGAGTGCTGTATATCAAGCTGAGCCGTTTCGCAGCCCGCTCCGATGAGGAAATACGCGCGGCCTTTGAGGCATTCGGCAAGATACCCGAAGGTCTTATCCTTGATCTGCGCGGCAATTCGGGGGGATATCTTCCTACGGCAATTAAAATCGCTGATGAATTTCTCCAGTCCGGAGATATGATAGTCTACACTGAGGGCCGTACTGTGCCGGTGATGAAAGAGAGGGCATCCGGAAAAGGTAAGTATAGAAAAGGCCCTCTGGTAATCATGATTGATGAGAACTCAGCTTCGGCGAGTGAGATTGTGGCCGGAGCGGTACAGGATCAGGACCGTGGGACAGTGGTGGGACGCCGGTCTTTCGGCAAAGGTCTTGTGCAGCAGGCACTGCCTCTGGATGACGGCTCTGAGATAAGACTTACGATAGCCCGTTATCACACACCTTCCGGCAGGGTGATACAGTCTCCCTATGAGAACGGGGATGTTGAAGGCTATTATGAGGATTTTTATAACAGATATCAGCGTGGCGAGTCATTCAGCCGGGACAGTATCCACTTCCCTGATTCACTCAGATACCGGACATTGAAGCTGGGCCGCACTGTGTATGGAGGAGGCGGGATCATGCCGGATGTATTTGTGCCGAGGGACACCTCCGCATATACGGACAGCTATGCTGCCATGCTGCGGCAGGGTATTGTGCCGGAATATGTCAACGGCCTTTGTGACCGGAAGAGGGAGGAATGGAGCCGTAAATATGATACTTTCGATAAATTTGACAGCAGTTTCAAAGTTACATCCCGTATGATGGAAGAGCTGATGGCTCTGGCAGCAGAGCGTGGCATAGAGTATGATGAAGAAGATACGGCCCGTTCTGAGGAAGACTTGAAAACGTATATAAAGGCTCTTGTTGCAGGCAATATATTGTCTCGTGACTGTTTTTACAGAGTGATCAATGAACGCAGTCCTGAGTTTCAGGCGGCATTGGATGCACTGCGGGAGGCTTCTCTTTCCTCGAAAGCCCTGTTGTAGGCTCTTGAGTTGGCTTTGTGCTCCCTGTAGGTCGATGCGAAATTATGTGTTCCGTCAAACTCCGGTTTTGCGCAGAAATACAGGTAGTTGGATTTTGTGTAATTCAGGACTGCGTCGATGGCCGTCACTGTAGGTACCGCTATCGGACCCGGGGGCAGTCCGCGGACTTTGTAGGTGTTGTACGGAGAGTCTATCTCCAGATGCCGGTTGAGCAGCCTTCTTAGTCCCGGCTCGGTTTTCAGATGGGCGTAGATAACGGTGGGGCAGGCCTGTAGTCTCATTCCTCTTTTCAGCCTGTTCATGTAGACTCCGGCTATCAGAGGCATTTCCTGCTCGTTGTTGGTCTCTCCTATTACTATTGAGGCCAGGGTCGTGACTTCATTGCGGTCCATGCCTATCCCGGCCGCCAGACGGTCCCTTTCCCCGTCCCAGAATCTGTCATATTCTTTCTTGAATCTCCTCACTACTTTTTCCGGAGAAGTTGTCCAATAGAATTCGTATGTGTCGGGAATGAACATCCCGATGAATGTCTCCGGTCTGAATCCAAGGGAGTCTATAAGCTCTGTGTCCAGAAGGACTGCGGCGAACTCGGAAGAGTCGGCTTCGAAGTTCTTTCCGAAGAATGACGCCAGACCTTCCAGTGTCTTTATGTAGCCTCTTAGTGTCACTTTCCCCGGTGTCTCCCAGCCGTTGGCTATCATGCGGATGATGTACTGGTTGGACATTCCTGGAGTGAGTACGTATCTGCCCGGCTCGAAATGTCTGTCAAGCTCCCTTTTCTCTGCCGCTCTGTGGAGGCTGCGTATATTGCGGATGGCCCCTGATTGCTCAAGAGTGTCCAGAACGGCTTCGTATGGAGAGTCCCTGTATATGAGCAGCACATTCTCTTCCTTTACGTTAGGCTTCTTGTAAGTGATATAGTACCGGATGCCGGCGGCCAGTGCGGCGACGGCTATGACTGCGGCGGTTATTATGATGGCTTTCTTGTTCATAAGATGCTTTATCTGCGTTTGCGGAGGAATATCTCGTCCCCTACATGCAGGATGTCTCCCTCCTTGTAGTCGTTATATTTGAAAAGGCTCTTCAGGCGTATTCCGTATCTCTGGGCCACCTCATAATATGTGTCGCCCTCCACGGCAATGTGGACGTCAAGATGTCTCTGCGCCTTTTTCTTCTTGCTCTGAAGATATACCGGCGTGCCGGGAGTCAGCGGTATGGATTTCTTCAGGTCATTGTACCGCAGAATCTCCTTTGTGAACAGATTGAACTCCTCGGCGATACTTGCGTAAGTGTCCATATCACCGGCAAGTATGTACGGAACTCCGTTGCGTATGTAGATGGTCCGCAGCGTAGAGAATTTGTAAAGGTATGATTTCGCCGACGGTCTCAGCTCCATGATTTTTGTCAGTTCATTGGGACTGGGCGGCAGCAGGCGTGAGTTCTTCTGTGCTCTGGCGTACATTTCCTGGTCGAAACGGTAGAGGCGGTAGTCCTCGATAATCTTGATCAGCCTCTGTGCGTACTGCGGATCGGTTGCGTATCCGGCTTTTTTGAGACCGTAGCACCACCCTTTGTAGTCGGTTATCTCCAGGTCGAAAAGAAATGCGTACCGCTCCCTGTACCGCAGGAAGTCCGAATGGTCCCTGAATGACTCGGCCGGATTGCGGTATTTCCTGAAGCAGGACTTGCCTGGGTCGTCGTCTTTTTTGTAGTATGTCGGGCCTTTCCAGTCATTGTGACATTTGATGCCGAAATGATTGTTGGCTTTGACGGCCAGGTCGGAATTGCCGTCTCCGGACTCAAGACATCCCTGAGCCAGGGTGATACTGGCCGGTATGCCGTGGGTTCTCATGGCCTCTATGGCGGTCTCCTTGTATTTTTCTATATATTCCTCCCGGCTCAGAGTCTGGCTCCATGCTGTCAGGGTCGCCGCTGTCAGTACGGCTGTTATCGCAGTGAAAAATCTTCTCATAATAGTTACGGCAAACAAAAGTACACAAATTTTCGCTAAATTTGTACTGACTGTAAATTTTTGAAATATGGCTGAGAAAAGACTTATTGTCACTTATCGGGAATATACTTCCATGGACGGGATGGATGAGGCGGACCGCTCGCTGCTGGAGAGTGCGCTTGACGCAACTTCCTCATCCTATGCTCCGTATTCCGGTTACCATGTAGGAGCGGCTGTGTTGATGTCTGACGGGACGATTGTCAAAGGGTCCAATCAGGAGAATTCGGCCTATCCGTCCGGGCTGTGTGCGGAACGGACCGCTCTTTTTGCCGCACATGCCGCATATCCGGAACTTCAGATGCGTGCTTTGGCTGTGACGGCCTGCCGTGATGGCCGGATGGTCTCCGAACCGGCCTGGCCTTGCGGAGCCTGCCGTCAGGTCCTTGCGGAATCCCAGAAAAGAGCCGGGGAGCCGATACGTGTAATAGTGGGAGGTCTTAGCCGCATCCTGGTGTTTTACAGCGTGGATGATATCCTTCCTTTCTCGTTTGAGTACAATAAAAAAGGGTAAGCTGATTACATCGCACCGCTACGACCATCGTGTCCTTGCTGCCTTCCGGCCCTGGGGAAGTTGGATGGGAGCTGGTCGTGTAAGACTTACCCGGATGCAAAGATATACATTTTTGCCAAGTTTTCTTACTTTTGCGTGGGAAATTTAAAAATCTGACTCAGGAATGGACATAAAAGAGGAACTTAAAGGGAAGAAAATAGCCGTGGGCCTCTCCGGCGGAGTGGATTCTTCGGTGGCCGCCCTGCTGCTGGCCCGGGCCGGATACGACGTGTTCGCCCTTTTCATGCAGAACTGGCACGATGTCACCGGCACCCTGCACGGGGAATGCGAGTGGGAGGAGGACCGCAAGGTGGCCGAGATGGTGGCCCGGAAGATAGGCATACCCTTCGAGTTCATCGACCTGTCGGACACCTACAGGCACAGGGTGGTGGACTATATGTTCTCGGAATATTCCAAGGGCCGCACCCCCAATCCGGACGTGCTCTGCAACAGCGAGATTAAGTTCGACGCCTTCCTGAAAGCCGCCCGCGACCTCGGGGCCGACTATGTGGCCACCGGGCACTACTGCCGCAAGGACGTGACG
>DXAW01000096.1 GCA_019116865.1 Candidatus Coprenecus stercoravium
GAATACTTTTAATCTTCATAATCGCTTTATTATTAATTCCATCAAAAAATCCGGCGCAAAAATACTCATTTGCCCGGATTTTCGCAATTTTTCCTGATAATTAATCTACAAGCTCGAAGTCTTCCTTGCCCACTCCGCAGAGAGGACAGGTCCAGTCTGCCGGAAGGTCCTCGAAAGCCGTTCCGGGAGCTATTCCGTTATCAGGGTCTCCCGCTGCGGGATCATAGACCCAGCCGCATACTGTGCATCTATACTTTTTCATAATCCTAAAATTTATTACACGAAACTAAGATAGGTATTTATTCTTAATTTTGCGAAATGAAAACCATTTTCTTCAACCAGCGCGCCCTGATTCTCTGCCGGGAAGGAGAGCAGGCGGGAAAAGACCCCGAGGCCGTCATCGTCATTGACCACGGCTGCGACACCGTCCTTGAGGATGCTGTGAGCACTCTGGACTCCGGTTCCGGAATCTCAAGACTATATATCCTATGCGACAATCCCGAATCCACTTATGACAGGCTCAGGAAGCTCTTTACGGAAGTGGATGCCGCCGGCGGTCTCGTCGGCAATGACAAAGAGCAGTATCTGCTGATATTCCGAAACGGTCTGTGGGACCTGCCCAAAGGGAAACGGGAGAAAGGCGAGAGCACAGCTGAGAATGCCGTCAGAGAGGTCATGGAGGAATGCGGAATCCCCACCCCTGAACTGGGAGAACTGATATGCGTGACAGACCACACTTATCACCGGGACGGACAGTTCGTGCTCAAGCACACCTACTGGTACTCAATGAGCGTCCGCAGCGATGTAGTCACCAAGCCTCAGACCGAAGAGGGAATCACACAGACAGCATGGGTGCCGGCCGGGGAAATCGGAGAATACGCCGGAGAGAGCTATCCGTCCATAAAAAACGTATTTGAAAACGCCGGGCTGCTGTAGCCGCTAGCGCATATCGGTGATATAAATCTCAGGATTGTCCATAAGCTCCTGCGAGGGCCGGAAAAACTCTCCCGGCTTAGCCTCGACAGAGGCGGCGGAGACAATGACGAGTTCGTATCTGTCTCCTGTCCGGCTGTTATATATCACCGCCCGGGGTAGAAACGTATCCGCATTTACTGTTATTCGAAGGGACGTGAATGACTGTTCCTTATCCTTGGGCACCATATTCACTGTATAAACCAAGGCTCCGGCCTCAGCTTTATCTGCATCTGTTCCGCCTTTGAAACTATATGCTGACGCATCCGCCTTGCTCAGCACCGCAAATGGATTCTCTGCCGGATCCACCGAGGAGACATCGTGCGGGAATATCGTCACTTCCTCATTCACGGTATTATATATCCACTTGGTATGCCCGTCACAGAACACCGTCATAACATCAGTACTGAGCCTGAATGCATCCCCCTGCCCTACAAAATGACCGTTCTCGTCCCCAAGTACGGTCCCGTCCTGCCCGAAAGCCTGAAACGAGAATTCGAAATCCGCTGTACCGAGTCCCTGCAAAGCCTTCTGGATGGATGACAGCACCTCCTTGGGCTGCGGAATACGGCTCTGCGCCGCCGCAGTATACGACAGTGCAGAAAATACCGCAAGGATGAAAAATATATTTTTTATAAAAATTCTCATAAACTTAAAATCATAAAGTTGAAAGCAGTTCATCAAGTGATTCCAGGCTGGTGATACGGACCTGACGCGGCTTGCTGCCCTCGGAAGGGCCCACAATGCCGGCATCCTCGAGCTGGTCCATGATACGGCCGGCACGGTTGTAACCCAGATTCATTTTACGCTGAATCAAGGATGTAGAGCCTACCTGTTCCCTGACAATCAATCTGGCCGCCTCCTTGAACAGCTCATCCCTGGCGCCTCCGGTCACTTTTCCTGATGAGAGTCCGGACGTATCCTCCATCTCACACTCAGGCAGCAGATAAGGACCGCCGAGTCCGGCCTGCGAGGAGATGAATGAGGCGATGTTCTCGACCTCGGGAGTATCAATAAAAGCGCACTGAAGTCTTACCGGCTCGCTGTTGCCTGTGGATATAAGCATGTCGCCCCTGCCGATAAGCTGATTGGCTCCCGTCTGGTCCAGAATAGTCTTGGAGTCCACACTTGAAATAACCCTGAACGCTATACGGGCCGGGAAGTTGGCCTTTATGGTACCCGTAATGATATTGGTGGTCGGCCTCTGGGTCGCAATGACCAGATGTATGCCGATGGCTCTGGCCAGCTGAGCAAGACGGGCTATAGGCTCCTCCACCTCACGTCCGGCTGTCATCAGCAGGTCGGCGAACTCATCGATAATCACCACGATATACGGCATGAACTCATGGCCCTTATACGGATTGAGCTTTCTCGAAAGGAATTTTTCATTGTATTCCTTGATATTACGGACAGAGGCCGCCTTAAGCAGGTCGTAGCGGTGATCCATCAGCTTGCACAGAGAGCGGAGAGTATACACCACCTGCTTGGTATCGGTGATGATGGCATCCTCCGAATCAGGCATCTTGGCCAGATAGTGCTTCTCTAAAGGAGAATACAGGGACAGCTCCACCTTTTTGGGATCCACAAGGACGAATTTCAGCTCGGCCGGATGCTTCTTATACAGCAGAGAAGTTATGATGGCATTAAGTCCCACTGACTTACCCTGACCCGTAGCACCTGCCACCAGCAGGTGAGGCATCTTGGCCAGGTCGAACGAATATGCCTCGTTGGATATTGTCCTTCCGATAACAACAGGCAGGTCGTATTTGGCTGCATTAAACTTAGGATCGCTGAGAATAGACCGCATGGACACTATGCTCGGCTTGTCATTGGCCACCTCGATACCTATCGCATTGGTTCCGGTAAGCATCACCACGCGGACACCGCGGGCAGCCAGCGAGCGGGCTATATCATCCTCCAGCCGCACTATCTGAGCCACACGGACTCCTGGAGCAGGCACCACCTCATAAAGAGTAACGGTAGGTCCTACCCTGGCCGATATCTTGGATATGCTTATCTTGAAATCCTTTAATGTACCCACTATAAGCCTGTTGTTCCGTTCCAGCTCCTCTCTTGACACATCGTGAACCTGATCGGAATAATCTTTCAGCAGCGAAAGGTCAGGCATACGGTAGTTGGAAAGACTCAGTCGGGGGTCGTATCTCGTCCTCCACTGCTCATCAGACAATCCGGATGAATAATCGGACGGATCTCCTCCTATGACCTCCACCGGAGGTATCTCATCCTGAGCACTCTCTTCCTGATCCACAGCGGCAGTATCCTGTACGGATACGGGCGCCTCCGGAGCGATTATCTCCAATTCCGGTTCCTTATCAGCATCGTCTCCGGGAACCTCTTCCAAAGCACTTCCGTCATCCGCATCTTCCTCTTCCTCACCATCCACGTCCTCTTCTTCATCGTAACCACCGTCGTCATCATACTCCCGGCTCTCATCCTCCACGCTTTCCGTATCCCCGGCGCCGCTGTCCGCTTTCTTGGCAAACAGTCTGTTGAACAGAGAGATGATTTTATTCACTATTTTATTATTGAGCAATATCACCCAAAGAGCAAGGAAAAACAATATCACACAGGCAGCCCCGAAAGCCCCGGTCATGGAGACCAGCCACTCATTGACATAATATCCGTAGGAACCGCCCGCCCCGTCACCGAACATTGTCCTGGCCGACGTAAACGAGAATATATACGAGAACAGCGCAGACAGTACAATACACCCCGTAAGAGACAGGAAAAACAGACGTAACAGCCTGATGTTCCTTACCTTGAAGCAGTACAGAGACAAGCCTGCGAAAAAAAACGGTATGATGAAGGCACCCAGTCCGAACCATCTGGAAACCAGCAGATGAGAGAAAAGAAATCCGAGTTTGCCGCCCGTATTCTCCGCCGTAACACTGTTGCTGTATATATTGTCATCCGTCAGCAGGCTCTGGTCCTGAGCCCACGTGAACAGGTACGAAACCATTGACACAAGCGTAAATACCGCCAGCAGGGCGCATACAACTCCTATAACGAAACGCACCGTCTCGTTGTGTACGGCCTTGTAAAATCCGGAAGGCTCTTTTTTCTTCTTCCGTTTTTTCTTATTTGCTACTGCTTTTTCCATTTGCCCCGGTTGTTCTTATTGCGTCCCTGCTTTCTGAACTGATTCCTATTCTGCGCATTGGGCAGTATGAGACCAGGACGGTTGAATTTCTCTTTCTCCGAGATACTCTCCAAATGAATATGGGAGGGCACCACCAGCTTGCCGTCAGACAATTTCTCGATATCCTTAAAAATAGTCTCGTCCGACACATTGTCCTTATTCCAGATAAGATACTGCTGCCTCATATACACAGCCATGGATTTTATCATTTTGTCCCTGGTCTCATCTTCCGGCATCGCTGCGATTACCTTCACCATATTCTGGATATTCCTGCCGTAATGAGCCGCCGCAAGAGGCTCCTTGGACAACGGCACTATCTCCGGAGGCGCCGTGAACTCTTCCTTCGTAGGAACAGGATAAGGAGAATCCACATCAAGGTCAAAACCCGCTATTATCTGGACATGATCCCATAACTTATGCATATAATCCGGCTGCTCCATTACCTGAGGATTGAGGATGGCCATCACCGACACCACCGCTTTTATCTGCTCATTGCGCTTCTCTCTGTCCGGAATCTGCTTTACCTGCTCTATCATTTTCTGAACATGTCTTCCATATTCGGGCAGAATCAGCTTTTCTCTGTTTGTATTGTACTCCATCTTGCAAAAATTTCCACAAAGATAGTTTTTTTAGATTATGATTTGAGTATCTTTGTCGCACAAATATCGTAATTATGGACAACATTCTGATTACCGGTGCTGACGGACAGCTCGGAAGCGAGCTGAGGTTCCTTACGGAAGGGAAAAGTGACGACAAATACTTTTACACCGACGCACATGAGCTTGACATCACTGATGCCGATGCCGTAATGCAGTTCGTGGAGTCGAACCATATCTCCAAGATTATCAACTGCGCGGCATACAACAATGTAGAGCAAGCCGAAACTGATACCGACGCTGCGATCAGGCTCAATGTCAACGGCCCCATGAACCTGGCGGCGGCTGCTGCGGAACACGGAGCCTGGCTTGTCCATGTATCCACTGACTTTGTATTCGACGGAGAAAAAAGGAGTCCTTACCACGAAAGCGACAGACCCGCCCCCCTGTCCGGATACGGCAGGACAAAACTGGCAGGTGAGATTGCGGTCAAGAAATCCGGATGCCTCTCGATAATCATACGCACATCGTGGCTCTATTCTCCATATGGAAAGAAAAATTTCGTGAAGACCATGATTGCAAAAGGCCTGGAGGAAGACTTCATCGACGTGGTCAACGACCAGACAGGCACGCCGACATACGCCAGGGATCTTGCCGAGGCCATTCTGCACATACTGCCCCAGCTCGACGGATTTCCACGTTACGGAGAAGTGTTCCACTACTCCGACGAAGGCAGCTGCACATGGGCGGGATTCGCTGACAAGATCATGAAACTCCGCAGACTGGAGTGCGAAATCAACCCTGTCTCCTCATCCGAGTACCATTCGGCAGCCGCAAGGCCTGCGTATTCCGTCCTGGACAAATCCCTTATCCGCACTGCATTCGGTGTAAAGGTTCCCCTGTGGGAAAGGAGCCTTTCCAAGGCAATCAGACTATTTTAATCCAAAATCGACGACACATGGCACAGAAACCATCCATACCCAAAGGCACCCGTGATTTCGGCCCCGCTGAAATGGCCGGGCGCGACTATATCTTCAACACTGTAAAATCCATATTCCGCAAATACGGTTACTCGCCTATCGAGACCCCTGCGATGGAGAATCTCTCCACCCTTCTGGGCAAATACGGAGAAGAAGGCGACAAACTGCTGTTTAAAATACTCAACTCCGGAGACGCCTTTCAGGATATACGGGACATGTCTTCATCAAACTTTGCCGGGACCAATAGCAATGCCCTTGCTCTGAAAGTATGCGAGAAAGGACTGAGATACGATCTGACAGTACCCTTTGCCAGATATGTGGTACAACACCGCAACGAGCTGACGTTCCCGTTCAAGAGATATCAGATACAGCCGGTATGGAGGGCCGACAGGCCGCAGAAAGGACGATACCGCGAGTTCTATCAGTGCGACGTGGATGTCATCGGCTCCGATTCCCTGCTCAATGAGTTGGAAATGGTACAGATAGCGGATGAAGTATTCAAGGCGCTGGATATAAGAGTCAGGATAAAAATCAACAACCGCAAAGTGCTTGCCGGTCTGGCCGAGATTACAGGGCAGGCAGACAAGCTCACCGACATCACGGTGGCAATAGACAAGATAGACAAAATAGGACTTGACGCCGTAAAGGAAGAACTTGCAGAAAGAGGTCTGCTGCCGGAGAGCATAGCCAGAATCGAGCCGGTGCTTACTCTGTCTGGCGACAATTCCTCAAAAATATCAAGCATGCGCCTGCTGCTTAAGGACTCTGTCGTCGGGCTGTGCGGTCTGGACGAGCTTGAGACTCTGTTCGGGCTTATCAAATCAGCCGGCATAACCACCGAGACCGAATTCGACCTGTCACTTGCCCGCGGACTCAATTACTACACCGGAGCCATCTTCGAGGTAAAGGCTCTGGATTTTGCCATCGGCAGTATCTGCGGAGGAGGACGATATGACAATCTTACCGGTATCTTCGGACTGCCCGACACCTCGGGAGTAGGCATATCTTTCGGTGCGGACAGGATTTACGATGTCCTGCTGGGACTTGACAAGTTCCCTCAGGACGCTGTCCAGGGCACGGAATACCTGTTCGCCAATATGGGAAGCAATGAACTGCCGTATATCATCAAGTCTGCGGCAATGTGCAGGGCAGCAGGACACTCGGCAGAGATTTATCCCGAACCCGCCAAACTACGCAAGCAGTTCGAATATGCGGACAAAAAGGGCATAAAATACGTCATCATCGCAGGCGACGAGGAGATTCAGAACAACGAGCTGTCTATCAAAAACATGCAAGACGGCTCTCAGAAAAGGGTGAAAATTTCCGATATTTTTTAACGACATTTTTTGCTTTTATAAAAATTTCACCTATTTTTGCAATCCTATATTGCGGAGTAGAGCAGTTGGTAGCTCGTCGGGCTCATAACCCGGAGGTCAGAGGTTCGAGTCCTCTCTCCGCTACAAAAATCCGAATATCCAGCAGAGAGCCAGCAATTTAGCTGGCTCTCCCGGTATTCAGCCGGGACGGAAACGGGACGAAAAGTTTAACAGCATTTTTTTGGGTGAGTCGCCAAAGGACGGCGATTCTTCCAAAAAAAAAATGCAATTCAGTCAAAAACGCAATCAGCAGTCCGGTTGTTCAGCCGTAAAATTTTACACTCCGCCAAAACTCCATACCGGCAAGGACTGGTATGTTGACTTCTATGCCTTCGATCCTGCGAGCGGAACAATGCGCAGAAAGAAATTCAAGCTCAACAACATTCCCAACAAACGTGACAGGAGAGTCTACGCCTCCGATCTGATGAGCCGCATCTTCGAGGAGCTGCAGGCCGGGTGGAACCCGTGGATACAGGCAGCCTCCGGAGCCACCTACTCCACCCTGCAGGATGCCTGCGAGGCATACGAGGCTTATCTGTCCAAACTCCTGCAGGAGGATCTGCTGAGGGAGAAAACATGCAAGGGTTACCGATCCTACCTTAATATAATGCTGGAATGGAACGCATCGCAGCCACGGCCGAAGAACTACATCTACCAGGTGGACCACACTTTCTGTGTCCGGTTCCTGGACTGGATCTGGCTCGACAAGGGACTCTCGAGCACTACCCGCGACAACTATCTGAACTGGCTCAAGCACTTCGCGAAATTCCTGCTGGAGAAGCAGTACGTCAGCACGGACATAACCGCCGGCATCTCGTCTCTCGGGAAAAAGAAGTCCAGGAAGAACCGCAGCATCATAGCCAAGGCCGACATGGCCAGGCTGAAGGAGTTCGCCGAGAAGAACAACCGGCATTTCCTCCTGGCATGCTACATCCTCTACTACTGCTTCATCAGGCCCAAGGAGATGAGCTACATCCAGCTGAAGCACATCTCAGTCAAGCGCGGCACCATCTTCATCCCGGACTACTCGAGCAAGAACCGCAAGGACGGCACCGTCACACTCCCTGACAAAGTCCTGAAGCTGATGATGGAGCTGGACATCTTCCGCTATCCCGACAGCTACTACCTGTTCTCGGACAAGATGCGCCCCGGCTCCGGCCAGCGCAGCAACAAGATATTCACGGACTACTGGACGCACTATGTCCGGAAGAACCTGCATTTCCCTCCCAACTACAAGTTCTACTCGCTCAAGGATACCGGGATCACCGACTTGATCAAGGCGAACACCGACCTGCTGAGCGTCCGCAACCAGGCACGGCACCACTCCCTGCTGATGACAGACCTGTACACACCTCACGACATCGAGGAGGCCAATGAGGCCATCCGGCATCACAGCTCAGAATTTTAACAAATAAAAATTTGTATAACTCACATTTTTGTGATATATTTGCATTGTCAAACAAACATTACAGAGTTCTATGAAATGGAATGAATTTGAGAAATTGGCGAGAAGCAAAGGGTGGTACTGCTACCGCAGCGGCGGCAACCACGACATTTACCGACATCCGGAACGGAGCGGTTCGCTGGTCATCGAGCGGCACTGGTCTCAGGAAATAAGACCGGGACTGATGAAAAGATTGTTGAAACAGATAGGGGAAGAATGACTCCCCTATCTTTAAAAAGCAAAATAATATGAGAAAGACTTTGGCTATTATTGAGAAAGACGAGAACGGATACGGGGTATATACTCCGGATTTGAATGATTCCGTAATAAGCGGCTCCGGTATGAGCGTGGAGGCTGCAAAAGCCGACTTCCTTACTGCCTACAAGGAAGTCATCGACAGCTACACGGACAGCGGAGAGGCCGTGCCTGATGAGCTGAAGGATCTGACATTTGAGTACAAGTATGATGTGTCGGCCTTCTTCAATCAGTTTGACTGCATCAACGCCTCCAAGTTCGCTGCGCTCGCCGGTATATCTCCATCCCTGATGAGACATTACAAATTAGGCGACCAGTACATATCTGAAAAACAGCTGGAGAAGATTGAGTCCGCAGCTCACGAGCTAGGCCGCAGACTGCTGGCCATATCCATGTGATGTTTGTTTGACGACTCCATCTTATGGATGCGCCCCGGACCACCGTGCCCGGGGCTTTTTGTTTAGAATCTGATGAAATTCCAGCTTATGCCGACACCGATATAGGGGAACACCTTGACCTGGCCGTTGGAGAGTCCCATGCCGTAGCCGGCCTGGATGCCTAAGCCCCATCTCCTGACAGGCTCTCTTGACACTGTACTGCTGTTGATGTAGACTGTGTGCGGAAAGACCCGGCAGCTATCCAGCCGAGGACAATGCCGCCCAGTCCGACGAGAATTGTCACTACAGTAACTCCGAACGATGCATACTTGAGCCACATGCCTAGTCCGACGAGCAGCACCACAACGACTGCCCAAAAGATGATTTTTTTCTTCATGATACTATTAAAATTTTAAGATTAAACTTTCTCACCTTTATAGTCCTTTGAATAGAATATCTCTCCCCTCTGCGGCCCTCCGAACTTATGCGAGAAGTGTACGAAGGTGGGGTACAGGCCCATTTGGTCAAAGGGCAGCTTCATCTTCAGCGCAAGCCTCGCCAGTTTCAGAGGATTATAGCAGCGCACGTCGGCCGCCTCGCCCTTTAAATGCTGAGACGTCAGCTCTCCGTCCACAGCTTCGTTCAGTTCAGGGCAACGGTAGCCGCTGTTGATTACCAGCTCCGCACCCCACGCCGTGCGCAGGGGCTGGAGGACATTGATGACCAGAGCCTGTATGCTGTCCCGCACCCTTGCGGTGGGGATGACGTTCACTATGCCGAGTTCCTCGGCTTTCTCGCTCTGCTCGAACTCCGAGTAGGAGAAGTTCCTGCTTATCGTTCCCATATACATCACTCCTCAATAGGCGGTAATATATACTGTATCTTGTCGGCTGCCAGACCCATCTCGGTTCTGGCATAATCGGGAGCGACCCTGTCCTCACACAGGTAGTCAATGACCAGGGATCCTACCCAGACATCGTCCTCGTCGGTCATCTGCTTTATGAAAAGGGACTCGGTGCCCAGGGCTGCGAAATTGGCCCTGTCCCGTTTCCCTTTCATGTCGGAGATCTCCCTGTAGAAGATGAAGTCCCGGGTGGATATCTCGCCATAGAAGACGGGGATGTTGTCTACGGGGTAGTCGGTCATCCTCTCCTTGACTGCGAGGATACCCATCTCGTCTATCTCGAACACGACGGAAATGAACTGCGTCTTTTTGAGGGGATGAGGCTGGATGATATAGCAGCGGTCGGCCTTCATATTGGCCAGGAGTATGGTCATCACATTGTAGATGGTGCCGTAGTCGCGCTTCTGCTTGCTTTTCGACTCGTTGACCTTAGCCTCCAGCTCACGGATCCGGAGATTGCTCTTCTTCTCCAGATGCTTCCACAGTATCGCAGCCCCTCCGAGAGTGAGAGGGGCCACAAGTGCCGTTATTATAGTGGTCCAGAGTTCCATTATTCGGCCTCCCAATCCTCGTTGCTTATAACCCGCACTACTTTTCCGGCTCCAAGGTTGGTCAACGTCACAGACTGAGGAGATGCCGATATGGCAGCCACGGCAGAAGGCAGCTGGCTTACAGCTGTCCAGCCGTACAACGTGGCATCCGCATTCCTCAATACGACGCAGCAGTTTCTCTGCCCGGCCGTAGGATTCACAGGTACGGAGAAGGAGATGCCGAACTGTATTCCCGTGTCCTGGCCTGGATCATCAGGAAAGGACACCTTGTACCAATTAGTATCGGTACCTACAAGGGTGGCTAATACTTCAGACGAGTCATCCATCCTGAGGAATGTTTGTGACGGTATTGAATATCCAACGACGGCGTTGAGTGCAAGTATTCCCTGAGAAGTCGCATTTTCAGGGATTGAGATAGTGTCGGCAAGCATGAAGTAGAGCTCAGAGATATTGGTCAGCCCCTGAATCTGCACATTGCCGCCTTCCGCAGGTACGGACTGGCCGGAAACGCCGACTATCTCAATACATTCTTCCTTGGCCTGCTGATTAACAGTTACGACTACCTGAGCGTTTCCGGTGTCGCCGCTGGCTTTGAACAGCACCTGTTCGCTTCTGGGATAACGGCCGTAATGAACGCCGCCGCTAAATTCGACCGCCGTGACTCCGGACTCACCCGATGAGGGAGTGATAGTGCACCAATCTTTTTTCATATCTGTCATTATTTCAAAATTTATCGTTCAATTTTCCACGGGAGGCCGCTGCGCACATAAACGACGGTGGCACCGTCCTCCTCGTCAAGAAGCGTCAGCTCCCGTACGGGATTACCGTCCGCATCCAGGACTTTAAGCATCTCCGGGATTTCAGGAGGACGAACGGGCAGGCACGGCAGGTCCTCCATGTCCATTTCCGGAACCACATCGTCGCTGTCCGCAAAACGGTACGAGAACGTCACAGAACTGGCCGGTTCCGCCGAGTTGTCACTCATGTCTGATTCTGTCAGAACTATGCGTCTCGGGATACCTCCGTCAAAGCAATATATCTCAGGAGACTCCAGCAGTTCCAGGATCCATCGTCTCTGAGATGAGGTCAGGAGACCGGTACTCTGACTGAACACCTGCACGCATTCTATGTTGCCGGGCCTGAGCTTGTCACCGAGCCTGGCCGGCTCATAATCCGTCTCCGGTGACGCACTGCGCCCGCCGGAGCAGCGTAACGTGTCGAATCCTCCGAGGGAGTTGCGGAAAACAAAAATTCTGTCACCGGCACGGCCGTCGACACATACGTACCTCTGCATATACGTCCGTCTGGTCCCTGTCCCGTCTGCGAGAAAGACGTCCACGACACCGTACTTCTCCTCATCCGGAAGCAAATCCCACAGCTGCTGAAACCTCACGCTTGAGCAGTGGCACCGGCTTCCGATTCCGGAGACCAGGACTACATCCTTGTACCCTCCGGACACCGGATAGAACCTTGCGACAATCCGGCCGCGGTCCGTCCCGACATGGTAGCACGCCAGCCATTCCGGCTGCATGGCCGTCACCTCCTTGACCTGCGGCTGTCTGGTCAGCCAGTGGCTCTTTATGTACTCCGATGCGGACATGCCGCTCCGTACTCCACCACGGAGGACGTCAAAAGTTCCGTTGACCGGCTGCTCTCCGTCATCCGCCGTAAAGAGCACCGACAAACGGTTGCCATTAAGATACTGGGAGGCATCCGCCTCAGGAAGTCCCTCGTCCGATTCAAACTCCTTGCATATCACCTCCGACACGTCAATCTCCACTTTTCCGCCAAAAGGCTCATATCTCTCACGTAATAGATCCTCTTCACTGGTATGGACTTTCAGGGTGAAGAGGAAGGACCTGTCCGCTGATATGACCACCGGTGCGAGACCGTCTGCGAAAGAGACTCTGTCGGGTGCGCTGACTATTGTTACCATGGTTACAAAAATACTTTTAAGACCGGTGACGGGAAAGGACAGAATCAGAGCACGAGAGGGACGGACTCATACCATGCGTCTCCCTCAAGAAGGGCTGAATGTTGTTGGAGGCTTTCTTCGTTTTTGTTACGATACCAGACACGTCCCTGACGTTTGTGCTCTCCGTCGATAAGTCCTGCCTTTGAAGGATACGGCAGCATGACGGCTCCGTCCCTGGGCTCCTCGGCCCACTCCCATCTGGGGTTATCAATATAATCAGGAGCCGGCTGTTCTGCAATCCAGGCATCCATGGCGGCTGTCCCGTCACAGCAGTACTTCCAGTAGAAATAGATGCCGGTGAAAGTATGGCCGGGAAGTGCGGATTGCTGCGCATCTTCATAATCCTGCAGAAGGGCGAACTCGCACTCTCCGCATGCGGACACCTTGCCGACAGAGTATTTCATGGTCTTCGGAAGCAGGCGGGCGCCTCCGAACTGCTTGGCGCAGAGCGTACCGAATGACAGCAGGCTGTGTGGCGGCAAAGACGGAGTCAGCTTAATCGACACATTGCAGTTCAGCGCGGCGTATTCCGCCTCCTTGAAGAAATTGTTGAAAATGGCATCCGGCAGTAGTTCCGGCACGTTCTCCAGATAACGGCCCAGATTGTCACGGCCACGCACTGTCCCCAGACGATGAGCCGTTCTGTGCCTCTCGTCCCATATGGTGAATCCGGCGTCGGCGGCAATCATGATTTTCTGTTCATATCCCGATTCGGAGGAGCCGGCGACCGAGGTCCTGGAATGACGCCGTTCGCCTATATACAGAGCGGTGATGACATCCCCCGATTTACTGCCCCGGTCATATGCGTAGAGAGGAGGTATGGGATCCGCCGGGGTGCGTTCCTGCGGATTGTCCGTAGCACCGCTGTCCGCATTGAAGTAATCGGAACCGACACGGCTGAGCGTCATGCCGTTCTCATCATTACCGAGCTCGTAATATTCCCCAAGGGCAAGCCTGCATATGAGAGTTCTCAGACGCAGTGTAGACGGAAGTATCTCAGTCCATCTGGAGAACATATACTCATCCATGGAGATGGCGCAGTCATGCCGGTCACGCAGTTCCTGAAATGTCTCCGCCGCCGGTGCCGCACCGTCAAGCGACGTGTCGGGCTTCAGGACCACATGCCCCGGTTCATCTACGGATAGCTCCATGTCCGACTTGTCCGCTTTTCCCGTCAGGTCCATGTCCGGAGATGACGAATAGATGTCTTTCAATGCCCTCAGGTCGACGGTCGTTCCGTCGGTTGAGACAGAGATGTAGATGCCGAACTTCGCCTCCATCCACTCCAGGAACTCGGCTACAGTGCAGGAGGGGACGATGTCCGCATAATGGATAGTCCCGTCGCAGATGGTGTCGGCGTTGTTGTTGAGAACAACTACCCGGTTGAAGTACGAATCGTCAATCGCGCTGGTTCCGATGCTGTAGCCCATCCTGGAAAAGAGGAGGGCGACCAGACGGCGCAGATACAGGAACACGGTAAGACCGTAACCGTCGGGGACTTCCTCCGTGCCGCCGTCGACAGTCACTGTTCTGGCCGCAGACAGCAGGGACGACTGCACGTCCGGGTCAGGCTCGTTGAGTATGAAAAAGGTATCGTCGCTCTTGTTCACCAGTACCGGAAATACTGCGAAGTCATATTCAGGAACCATCCCGTTGTAGACCTTGACGAGATACTCCGCCCATTTGACCGGAGTACTGTAGTCCAGACGATTCTCGTCTTTGAAAATCTCTCTCAGGGAGACATCCTTGTACTTGCTGTAGATTACGCTCTCGGAGAACACCATCGAGGCCGTGATACCGTCGCTGCTGTATTTGCTTATGATAAGGGTGCCTTTGCGTATCAGGACTCCGGCCTCAAGCAGGGCCGGGATCTTACGCAGATAACGCATGCTGCGCTCCGGACGCAGCGGCTGCCCGAGGAGGGAGAGGTTGTGCGGGGTGGCCGGCAGCGAGACCGGAATGCTCTGCTCTCCCTGTTCGGAGAACACCGACGATGTTTTCTCTATCTCGAAGGAGAAATCTTCCGGCAGTTCCAGAATGCCCTTGTCTATGATAATTCTCATGATCTGCTTCCGGCTTTAAGGTGAGTATTCCTGAGCGACTGCTGTAAGTTCAGTTCCGAGAGCACGACATAGGCCTTGACGGGGTTTTTTCTGAGAGCACGGAGTTCCGACATGACGCCGTCCAGGACCGCATCGGCACCAGAAGCGCTTCCCGCATAGCCTCCGTCTGCGAATCCCGGCAGGGGATTGCGCCGGCTGCGTCGGGAGCGGATCCGCTCGATGGCCATCACGTGGGAATAGGCCTCGGGGTCGCGCATCTCAGGCACCGGGACCACATATTCGCCACGGTGAACAATGCCGGCCGGTTCCAGACGGCCGCCGTAACCGGTGAAGCCTCCCTCTGAGTAGCCCGATCCGCTTGTCACCGTGCGGACAGATGCGGATTCCGACGAGCCGGTGGCCGAGGTGTTCATGATGGCGTTGCGCTGGGCGATGATGGTGGCCACCTGTGCAGCTGTGGTCGCCGCTATCATGCCCATGATGATGCCGGCGAGCACCGGGTTTGCTCCTGCCGCATTCCAGGCCTGCACCATGGCCAATGCTCCGGATGTAAGGGCCTGGGCTATCTGGATGCCCATGTTGATGTTGGCGTATTTTTTCTGAAGCTCCAGCTTTTTGGCCTCGTACTTCTCCTCTATGGCCGCTCTCTTGTCGGCGTTGCTGCCGGCTGCGGCCAGCTCTTTCTGCATCTGCGCCTCCAGCGATGCCGTCTGGGCCTCCTGGATGCTGCTGACCAACGACGCCATGTTATTCAGGACGACCGATGCCATCTGAAGGTTCTCCTCCCAGCCCTCGGACTGAATATTCCGGGCCTGGGCACTGTACTTGCGGATGATATCCACCCGGGCTTTCTGGTACGTCTCTTCTGACAGCAGCCCTTCATCATACATGGATTTCAGATGAGCCAGCTCGGCGTCCTTGTCAACGGCAAGCCCTTCCAGCCTAGTGCGCTTGTCAGCGTACCTGCTTGTAAGCTCTCCGGCCGTCTGTCTGTCCTCCTCCAGCTGCTGACGCCGGCCCTCATCAACGTCCTCGGTCACTAGACCATCAATAATCTTCGTACTTTCCGCAGTTATCTCCTCCATGGTCTTATTTACGGACCGGGCCTTTTCGAGCGCTCCGTCCAAAGCCTCCTCCGAGCCGTCGGCCGCTGCCTGGGTGAAGCCGTCCATCGAAGATATCATATCGTCCAGCACCGCCTCGGTAGACTCCAGTATGTCCACTCCGAATTTTTTGTTGACCTCGCTGACCCGCCTCAGCCTCTCCGTCTCGATGCGCTCCAGTTCCGCGCTCATCTCCTCCTCCGTCATCTGGCGGTCAGCTGCCCTCTGCTTCACCGCTATCCTCTCCTGCGCGGCCCATTCCTCCACCTTGGCCGCCTCCTTCTCGTACTCCTCCGTCTTCAGTTCCTCCCTGAGCTTCGCCAACATCGTTTTGGTCCTTAGCGTGGCCTGCTCAAAATCAGCCCGAGCTTTCAAATAACCAGTCTGGGCATCAACATATGCCAGTATATCCTCATCGTTCAGCAAATCATATTCACGCTGGAGTTCTACTATTTTGTCCAATCCGTCAACCTCATCAAGCATTTTTTTCATTTCATTCTCCAGTCTGGAAACATTCCCCTCGTATGTGGCAAGAACCTGAAGGCTCGGAGCAGTGACCCTTGCTATCTTCAATGCTCTGCGGGCTTTTTTCAGTTCCTCCTCCAGTTCCAGATAATCACCGGCTGCATCAAGCATCTCCGCATTATTAAAATAATTATCCACAATATATTCCATATCCTCGGAGCTGAGGGCTCCGTTTGTTTTGTCGTTAATTGCCTTCAATGCAACAACCCGTTCTCTTTCCGCTGTTTTTTTCCTCACACTAAGAATCTGATTTTCCAGTTCCAGAATCTTCTCTGCTGCGGCAATCCTCTCTTTATTGGACTTGGTCGTATCACGCATCACTGCCGTCTGCCTGGATATCTCTATGTTGTTTCTGGTCTCGGTCAACGAAGAGGCATTCTGCATCTCAAAAACATCCTCTTGGAGTTTTGCCAGTTCGCGGCCCTCCCTGACTGCTTTTTCTATATTATTCCATAGTCCAGACCAGTCACCCGATGCTAATGTTGTAAGAAAGGCCTCATATCCTTTCCGCATACCGGTAGTGAATCTATTCCATCTGTCACCGATAACATTTGATGTTGACACAATATCCTGACTTAATCTCTTTAAGCCAGCGGCACCTTTAGTTACGACATTCGTCCATAAGTTACCCCACATCGTTGCCCATTTGGCATTCGTATCCTTAGTGGATTCTTCCACATCGCCCATGCGCTCTTTTACTTCCTGAAGACGGACATTCAGCTTCTGCCAGTCAGGGTTGCCCGCAGCCCCCGGAATGTCATCCATCCGATCGGCAAGCTGTTTGGCGTAGGTTTCCAGCTGCTTTGCCGACATCTGCGTTATGTCCATGGAGTCAGCCACCCGCATGGTTCCGGCACGCACCTCCCCCATACGTCTAGTTACTTTTATGTACTCATCGTTGAGCCGGTCCCATGTCTCAGTGTCTGCGGATTGGATAGTGTCGTCCAAAGCCTTACGAAGCATTTTTGACCGTTCTCGAAGCTGATTTGAGGATAATTGAGACACATCCAGAGCATTGGAGTACCCCTTCTGCTCTTTTATCAGAGCCTTCATTCTTTTAGTAAGATCCTCTGAATGAAGCTGAAGCTCAATAAATTCATCTGAGTTTTTCTTGCCCTGCGCAGCGAGTGATGCCATGGCACTCTCCATTCTGGTAACAGCATCCCGCAGCTCCGAGACTTCTTTTGCTGCTTCCTTGGCCTGTTCCGTAAAGTCGGGCACGTCGCTTGACTCCACCTCTATCAGGATTCTCTGAATTTCCTCATTAAACAAATTTGCCATAGTCTTTTCTTTTGCGCAAAGATGAGACTATGGCGATAAGTCTGAAAGGACAAAGAACGTCACTTTTTTTTACTGGAAGTCCTGCCGCACATGAAATCCATATATTCCTTTTCGGTCATAGGCTTCTGGCCTGTCCTCTTGTATCTTATGTGATCAAATACATTGTTTATAAACATAAGAATCAGAAAAGGAGCCGCAATTATTGCAAGTACCAGAATCATTGCCAATATGAAGTTTATTACGCCCATAGCTGCCTATATCTACTGTGCGAATATATAGAATTTTCCTCACATTTACAAATGTAAAGACAACTTTACGCGCGTAAAGCCGGTATCATGCAGGGCCAGTCGTGAAAATTCTCGATATGGTCTGGCGTACAATGCCGGATATGCCCTGGCAGAGGCGGACATATATGCCTGAGAACAGGTATCCATATGTGTATCGGTTGTATATTTGGTGATAGTTTTTCTTTCTTTTGCCTGTGGCCGTTCTTGACAAATCCAGAAAACGGATATACAGGGGGTATGACACGGTCAACCGCTTCCCATGCATTACCGGGGCCGTGGACATGGATGCAAGAAGTCTTCCTGTACCGCCGCTGTAGTGACGGGATGCTATCTCGGCCTGCTTTTTCAGCATATCCTCCGCCTTTCCCTCGGCTACGGCCTTTATGTATTTCTCGGTGATCATATCCAGTCGATGCCGCGCATCTTGAACATGAGGGTCCAGCCGTAGCTGTTGGAGAGCTCACGGGCGTAGAAAGGGGTGATGTCGTTGGGGAAGAGCATCCGGCGGATGAAGGAGTCTGAGTCGTCTGAGCGCATGTCGTCCCTGATGGAGGCGATGACGGAGAGCAGCCGGTCCGAGACCAGCAGCTCGTCGGCCATATCCAGGGCGGTGGAAGACATGGGCCGGGCCACCGTCACGGCCAGCGAGAAATCATCGCTCTTGACGTTGCGCAGATCCTCCGAGGAGGTTATGCCTCCGTAGTCCACGAACAGGTATACCCCTTTTACCTGTGATATGCGGCGGCTGACGCTCTCCTCCTGTACGCCGAAGATGTAATCGGTCAGCTCCGGGAAGATGCCCAGAGCGGCGTCCCTGGCCCGGGAATGCAGCTGCATGTAGTCGTCATCCCCTGCGGTCTTGGTGAAAAAGCGGTCCACCACGTCCTTCGGGACGTAGCGTGCGAAATAAACGAATATGTCCTGCAGTATGTTCATCATTCCGATATTATGTTCAGTACTTGTTCTACGCTAAGACTGAGCTCGCCGGCTATCTCATGCGGTTTCATCTTGCAGGAGTGCAGCGAGCGGACGCTGTCCATGGTCTGCTTCAGGAGGACGTCGAGGTAGGTGAAGAGGTTCATGCCTCCCACCTTGTCGATATCTCCGTAGCCTTTCTCGGAAAGCGCATAGAGGGAGCCTTCCATGCCCAGAGGAGACCTGCTGCCTTTTCTGGCAGCACTGCGGTTGAAAAGCAGATCGTACTTCGGCAGCCGTGACACCCACTCGTTGACAGCCCTGAAGTTATACATCACAGCCACTTTTTCTGTGAGAGGGATGCGGCCGCCATGGTACTGTTCCATGTCTACATCTTCTCCGGAGTAAAGCACGCAGAGGAGTGATGAAAGTATTTCGTCCAGATACTCCGCATCCGGGGAGAATGCTTCCAGCAGCCCCATGGCCGCCACGTACTGCCGTGCCGTCATATCGGTGGATGCCAGCGTCCCCCGGCAGGAAAATCTGTAACCGGTCAGTGCCGGGTCGGACGGCAGATGCGGAAGCAGCTGTGCGGGAAAGCACAGGTCGAAGTCCACCCGGGTCTCGAAAGACGAGGCAATCCTCACCTCTGGATCGCTCTGGTCCAGCTGGGAGGGCAGATGGTGGCGGAGCATCTCTTTTGTCCTCTCCGAGAGCTTATCGTACCTGGGGTCCTTGTACGCATAGACATACGGCCAGCAGAAGACCTCCTGCAGACGGAAGATGTTCTCGCACAGCACGGGATTGGACGGGTCCTGCGGAAGTTTGCCCACAATGGCTTCTAACAGCTTGATCTGGAAGGACGCAAAGTCACACTGCCGGGAGCCGAACTCCAGCATGGCGCCCACCACTCCCAGCCACTGCTCCGGTGACAGTTCCTCCCACCGGGAGGGAAATTCCTTGTCGTTGATACGTATCATATCGTGGCGTAGAATTTATTGCGTTCCTCATTGCTGTTGGCCACCCGGTCCGACGAGCCGCGCAGGAGGCGTACGGCCTCCTCGATGTCGGTGTACCATCCGTTGACCTCCGACATCAGATTGGAGTACAGCTTCTCACGGACCTGCATCTGGGAACCGGTCTTGGAGAACTCATGTGTGAGGTCCCATCTGGTGGACCGCGGCAGCTCCGTCAGGTCGAACTTCATCACGGCCTCGGCCATGACGTGGTAGCACAGACAGCGCTTTATCCTGTCCGTCAGTGACGCATCCTCTATTCTGGACAGGTCTCCTGTCCTCGGCAGTATATTCTCCTTCACTATCTTTCTTATCAGGAAGAGTACCTTGGAGTAGAAGTACGGCGAGCGGTCTATGCCGTAGTAGTGGTCGAACTCCAGGGCATCATGCACCGGCAGAGTCTGCCGCTCCTGATACAGCGGACTGCTCTTGTACTCTCCTGTATCCGGATTCTCGTCCAGCCACAGCAGGAGTGTGTCCATTGCGGCCCAGAACTGGGAGATATACTCGTCCTTAATCTCCTCGTACTGGTACTTGTATATCTGCTGGTCGGTATTGCCCCGGGAAGTTGCCCAGAATATCAGGTGCTTGAACATCGTATAGTTGGCTACGGCCATGCGTATAGCCTCGTATACGGGAGCGTCATTCTCCTCCGCCAATGCCAGGTATACTTTCTCGCCCACTGTGTCTACCACGGCCTTGCGGGCAAGTGTGAACTCCGGACGTAGAGTTTCAAGGGACATGGTGCCGTCCACACCCTGGACATACCTGCGCAGCTCGTCAGTATCTGTGAAAACTATTTCCATGACTTCTATATTTGAGTGTTTGCCATTCTGTTCTCCGGAGTCACGTCCTGCTGGCGGGCAATGGCCGGACGGTAGAAACCGATCCGGATCCCCGAGCGGTACTTCTCCGGGAAATTAATCTTCAGCGCATAATTGACATCCGCACAGACCACTGTCTCCGGAATAGTCAGGCCGTTGAGATAGATCATGTAATTGTAGTAGGCGTCGGATCCGGACTTGGAGACTATGCCGTCCTTGGACACGTTGGATATAGACGAGTCGAGTCCCTTTGAGGAAAGCATCACCTCGTCGGCACGCTTGTCGTATTCCAGCATGGCCTCGATGAACTCTTTGTACTTCTGCGGTATCTCCTCTATCTTCCAGCGCTCCTCTCCGCCCTGGCCATCACTGTAGGAGCGTGTCGCATAGACCTTCCCCTGATTGCGTCCCGAGCCGGAGAGAAAAGTAGTGAGCTTCTTGAGTTCCCGGTTGATGTATTCAGACAGAAGGTTGTCGCTGTACTCAGTTCCCACCTCCATGTAGTCATTCTCCGAGAATTTTATCTTCTGCAGTTCCTTGCCCTTCGCCTCCAGCTCAGCATTGGCCGAGCAGATATCCTCCAGCATGGCCTTCTTGGCCTCCACCCAGGCCTGAGGTATCACGATGTGCAGCCTGGCCGACATGGCGTTCTCAAGATAATCGTTGATGTAGGCCGGAGTCATGTTGCTGCCATGGATCCAGTCCTTGATACCCCGGAAGAATACATTGAAAGCGTATATCTCCTCTCCGAAGGTCGGGTTCTTCGAGTAACTTACCGCACTGGATGCGGCCAGCGGCCTTGCAGGATTGAACCGGGGATACACCTTGAACTCCCCGATATTGCCGCCGTCCCAGTTGCCAACCATCACATGCCTGAAATCGGAGTCGGTCCAGTCGGTCTTGCCGGCCGGGTTGCGGGATGTACACAGACGGCAGCGCAGCTCCGATACATGCTCAAGACCTGCCACCGGCAGTGACCAGCGGCTGCGTCCTCCCACCGAAAGCCTCCATGATGAGAAGATACCCTCAGTGTAGTAGAAGCTGCGTACGCACTTGTTAATATAGGTGCGGAAATCATCCGCCAAGCCGTTCTCGCGCCAGGAGTCCAGCCAGTCTGATATTACCGGGTCCTCCAAATACTTTCTGGTGACGTGCCCGTGCTCGTTCACACTCTGCCTGTAGAGTACCGGGCCATTGCCGTACAGCATACGGATCTGCTTCTCGATGAGTTCGGGGAGGAGACGGTTGTCGGTAATCATCCGTGCGCATGTGTTGGGTTCCAGATTGTCCTGGCCGAACGGATACACGAAGTAGCGGCCCACACCCAACAGGGCAATTACTCCGGTGCGCTGTTCCTTTCTGGCTGCGGCCAGCCTGACCGGCGACTCGCCGATCTGATAAGTGTACACATCCGACCCGCTGCGGACATAGCCTATGTTATTCATCATACCATATCAGTTTATAGAGCTTGTTGTCTTCGTCCGAAAACGATATCCAGCGTATGAGCACTCTCCAGCACATACGGTGCTCTCCTGCCGCATTGTCGAAAAGAAAGTAGTTGGCTCCGTCCACGTTCCACTTCTCATGCGGCATCTGCAGCCGGGTGCGGCAGCCACGGCATACCTGAAGCTCCGCAGACGCCTCGCCTTTTGCTCTGGAATAGGGATAGAAGGCCATGTCGAAGGTCCCTCCGAGGGCCGTCACCGCCTCCGCCCTGCACAGCGCATCATATCCGGACATCGTATTCATACGGCAAATCTCCTCCAAATCACTCACTCCGGAAAGGACAGACGAACCGTCATATTTCCCGACGGACAGGCGTGCAAAGCACGGCGAAAAATCAGCGGCTCCGGCCTCTCGAAGCCTCTTCCTGAAACGAAGTGAATGAATTTTTCAGCCATTTCTCTATCAATCATTTGATTAACTATAAATTTTTCTCCAAAACACCCCGGAACATTGCCGAAAAACCGCTCTACAAGGCCTGGTTTTCGACGAAATCAGCCCGAAAACCGCCCGTTTTCAGCGGAAGATATTGGGAATACAGGCCGTACACCATGTACATCAGGCCACTTGGAAGCTGCGGCGTGATGGGTGCCTGCTGGCTCAGCGGAACCCGTTTCTCAGGGGTCTTGTCGAGTTCCACCGGAGTACTGCCCGGCACCTTCTTGCATGATATCATCGCCGAGATGAGATTGGGGCACTCGTTGTAGTCGATGAGAATCCGGGGAACCTTCCTCTCGTCGTTCGACAGCAGCCTGCGCCAAAGGTAGTAGTGCTGCCAGTGATAGATGGTGGCCTGACCGAGATTCTTCAGGACGACCTTCCAGCCGCGCATCTCCAGTTCCGCTTTCAGTTCCCTGGCATCGGTCTCGTTGACACGCCGCTCGTTACGTTTGTTGCCGGCACGGTCGTAGTACAGGTCGATGTGCCGGTTCCGGGCGGAGCGGAAAAATGAATCAAACCGTGCGGCCAGATCCTCGATATCCTCGGGTGAATACACAAAAAACTCCTTCAGTACGCGCAGCTCGTTGTCCGTCCTCTTCTCCTGGGCGGCAACCATGGATGCGAAGGATCCGGGGTCGTATCCCAGGATGATTCTGGCATTCTGGTCATAGTATTTTAGATACGATGAGTCGATGGTGAAGCTTTCCTTGATGTTGCGCGACATCAGGTCCTTGTAGAGATAGGAGTCCTCGAAGACATGTTTCTCGGTGCTGAACCGGTCAAAGAACATGTTCTCGTAGTCCATGTCGTGGATGGAGCAGATGCTGGTCAGGAACTCCGACATGCTCAGGTTGGAGAAATTGTCCGTGAAGAACTTAGCACCGAGCACCTCGTTGTTAATAAAAGTGCTCACACGCAGATAGAAGAGGCACTCCCGGCGCATGTCATCGAGAAGGGGCCGGTAACGCTCTATCACCCGGCGGTTGCGCTCCGCATCCTGTCCTCTCCGGACCGCCGCCATGGCCTTGTCCACATGCAGGGCGATGGTGATGATGTCCTCCACCAGCTGCCTGTCCATCTGGCCGGCATACCTGGTGAACCAGGCATCCTCTCCGAGCGTTACCCGGGCCGTGTCGGATACACCGGTGAAGCCGCCGTAATACGGAGACTTATGCACTCCGGCGGCATCCAGACGGCCCACACGCATGGCCGGGAATATCCTGGAGCGCACCTTCTCTCCGTCTGAGTGCTTCATCTCCTCAAAGAAGAAATGCACGATATTGGCTCCGGCGATGCTGTCCGGCTGGTCCGTGGACACCAGGCGTATGTTGAAGCCGTTGGCGAAGACAATGCTGTGCTCGGGATGCAGTATGGGGTAACGGGGCTTGCAGAAGTGCCGCGGCAGGTCCTTCTCGCCGTATACGAAATCGATGCCCTCTCTCATCAGAGGCCTGCCTGTGGCATCGGCGGCGCTTTTGTAAAATGAGATAAGTTCCGGAATGATGATGGACATCAGGCGGATATAGGTGCTGTGGCCGAATCCGGCGGTCTCGCCCGGCATCGACGCTGCTACCCGTATAGTCCTCGGACCCGTCACTCCCTTGGTCTTGCCGGTACCGCGCCCGGCCTCAATGACCATGCGGTTGGAGTCAACCAGCAGCACCAGCAGCTGCATCATGTTGGCGTAATATGCCGTCAGGCCGTCATCCTTCCGCTCCATCGCCAGTAACCTCCTCGTATTCGACATCCACTCCGGCCTCGCTGCGCAGACGCTCCCTTTCCCTGTCCGTCACCGGCAGCTGTCCGATAATCCGGCCCAGCTGCTTCTTCTCATTGCGCCTGACCGCCTCGTATACACTCTTTTTCTTGTATCCCATCCTGGTGAAATCCACATCCTCCGACACGATGAAGACAGGAGGCTGCCAGTCTCCGGGCCGGATGACATCCCGGTTGCGGGTACGGTACTCGTGTGCCTTGGCAGAGGCCTTGAGAGCGATGTCCAGACGGTTCATCTTCACGGCCAGACGGAAGATGTCCTCCATGCGGTCGGCATAGTAGTTGTCCCACGCCTCGGCGGAGATGTTGTCATCGATGTAGAAGAACTGAAGCGCATCGTAATACACCGTCCGGGCCTCAGAGTAGGTCATCGCCGGCCACTCCAGGCGCAGCGCCCTGGTGACACGGGTCAGGCTGGCTCCCTGAAAATGGATAATCGATGATGCGGAATTGAGCTGAAGGATGTACTCCCGCAGATCCTCCGCTATCATGTCCCCCTTGCGTGTGAGCATGAAGTCGCGCACCGTATCGCCGTCCAGCTGCCGCAGTCTTTCCAGTCTGGTACTCATATTCCAAACAGTTCCCGTTTCATCTCGTCCACCTCGGCCTGAAGATTGCGCTCGTAGATGAGCTTGGCTGCGTCCACATCCCCGTTCACAGCCTGGTTCTGCAGGGCGGTGTTCAGATCCCTTCCAGCCTCCTCCAGACCGGCCTGATACGCCTTGCACAGGTCCGTCGTCGGATTCGTCAGGTCGCGGATAAAAGCCACCCGGTCCTGTCCATCCAGCTCAAAGGCGGAGGCGACAGCTGTCACCGAGGCATTGCGCCGGCCCAGTTCCAGGACCTTTTCCAGTTCATCCTTGCTATGTTCTCTTTTCTGAGGCATAAAGATTCATTTTTAGGCATTCGCCCATCATCTTCTCGCGTTCGGTCCATTTGTCCAGCAGCTGCCGGTACTTCTCCGCCTTGTCCTCACTGAGGCCCTTGCGGCGCAGATACGCCCCGTATCTGGAGACATTCATGCCGGCATTGCGGTACTCGTTCATGAAGCTATCCGGAGAGGTCAGGAGCAGCTGCCGCAGCCGTGACATCTCGTCATCAGTCCTCACGAAGGGATGACGGCCGAGAAAGCGTCCGGTGTTGTTGAAACTGCGGAGCTCGTCAAAGCACAGCCTGTTCCTGACCGACTTCTCCACCATCTCCGCCACCGTCTCCGGGGTCGGACTCTCGTCCAGCGTCCGGTCCAGACTCAGCAGATCCCGGTGCAGGTTCACCCTGTCCGAGTATATCAGCTCCGCCTTCTGAATCAGAGGGTCCTCCAGGTTCTTCCACCTGATTTTCGGGAACTCCTCCTGTTTTGTCCTCTTTTTTTTTAGTGCCCGCAGACTCTTTCTGAGCCCGGGCCTCATCCGGGTTTTCATGCCCGGCGTCCTCCTGCAGTGCCGCAGCCTGTTCCTGCCTTATGGCCGATGCCGCTGCTTTCCTATGGGCGATAATCTCGTCCTTGGTGCAGTACTGAAGAAGGGTATAGATGATGTCGTAAGACAATGTGGCTCCGTTGGAGGAGTTCAGGGTGCGCACCAGCAGAGAGGACTTGGGCGCATAGCGGCGCAGAAGGTCCTTGTCGGCATCGATATGAGCGTTGTAGGAGAGTTCCTGCGCTATTCTGTTACGTTCTCTATATCCGATATTGTACATAATCTGTTGCTGTTAAAAAGGCCGGGATGCAGGCATCCACCCGAACCCCGGCCGACTGAGTAAAACTATGTGTAGAGACTACGAGGCCTGCACTCTTGATACTTCCACGAGCGTGGATGCATCCAGCACACGGAATATGATGGAGCTTCCGGCCTTGCCGGTCCATGCGGCACCGTTGCGTAGCACTATGCCGTCGGTCTCCTCTATCTGTGTGGGATAGGTCCCTCCGCCGCCGACTATCTCAATCAGACGACCCTCATCCGAGGCCGACAGGCCGGTGAACGAGGCGATGACAGCAGCCGCCGTGTTGTCCGCGGA
Source organism: Candidatus Coprenecus stercoravium (assembly GCA_019116865.1). Taxonomy (GTDB): domain Bacteria; phylum Bacteroidota; class Bacteroidia; order Bacteroidales; family UBA932; genus Coprenecus; species Coprenecus stercoravium. The sequence goes on from DXAW01000096.1 coordinate 26,341, forward strand.
TGTCTTGTACTGCTGCGCACCCGAAAGGGCCACTGTAGTCGCATCGGCCGCGATGGCGGTCGCAGGCTGCAGCTCGACGGCACCTGTGTAGATGAGCGGCATGTCGAAAGACGAGTTGCCGAACGTCAGGGTGCTGTAGCGTCCGTCCTTGTTGTTGAGACGCTCGAAGGTCTGAAGGATATAAGGACAGAACTCCCGTCCGTAAAGATACCTCTTGCCGGTGTCTATCTCCTGCAGTACGATGTAGAAGAGCTCACCCTGGTTGTTCTCAAGGAAGTCGTAGACCTCCGGTCTCTGACCGCCGAGGACAAATGCGAGGGTGTTCTCCACGGTAGAAGTCACATCTCCCTTGGAGGATGTGGACTTGTCGTCAAGAGAGTAGGCGACGGCTTCAAGGTAATGCCAGTACTGGCCCTCAAGAAGGGGGATAGTGCCTATCTCCCTGTTGGCGTTGGGCTTGGGAAAGGCCTTGTCAGGGTCTATCTGATCCACATGGACCAGATAGACTCTATAATGGATCTGACTGCCGGCGGTGACGCGGTCACCGACATGCTTGATATTTACGAAATTCATCATATGTCAATGAGTTAAGCGGTTACTTTTCTCTCCACTTCCACGAACTTCTCACCGTTCCAGTAGACTTTCAGGTAGTCTCCGGCAGCCTTGGGCTCCCATGCCGCCGTCAGACCGTCGAACTTGCCGCTCTTGGCGATGGTGGTGGCGTTGGTGGCTCCGCCGCACTCGATGATGTAGACTACTCCGGTCTTGGCTCCAGTGATGTCGGTCAGGACCGTGGCCTTGGTGTTTTCTGCGGATGTCCTGAAGACTGGACCCTTGGCGGCATCGGCTGTAGTAGCATCAGCAGCCAGTTTGTCCATCGGCATGTTCATGAAGATGAGCTGGTCCCTGCGGTCAGATACCTTGAACGCCTCGTCATCGGCCATCTGCTTGCCGGCGAATGCCGCACCCACGCCCTCTTTCCATACGCTGTAGGCCCATACGCTCTCCAGTCTCTGCTCGAAGCGGATGCTGGTCATCTCTCCGGGTACGTTCTCAAGCTGGAGGATATTGCCGGGCAGGGTAATCCACATCAACTTGGACTGTCCCATGTTGGGCACCCAGATGATGCGCACGTCGTAGTTGGGCACTTTGTTCTGCACGCCGGTGTAGTCGGCATTGCCGCCGTACTTGGCGTTGTACCATGCTTTGAACCAGGGCTCGTGGTTCTTGTTGGCATAGAGGGCGAAGTCCTGGAGATTGTCCTGTACTGATGCCACCTTGGCGGTCATCTCCTCGAATACGTCTCCGATGTTGGCGGAGGTGTAGTCATTGACCTCATCCTCTGTGAAAGGCAGCACCTTGCGTCCCTCCACATAGCTGTAGAGGCGGTAGATTACACCGAATGCGGCGAAATTGGCATGTGCTATCTCGCCCTTGACGGGGTCGATGCGGAATCCGTTCACCACACGGTAATTCCTTTCCTGCTGGAGCTTGGTGGCGATATTGAGTACCAGCCACTCGATCATGTTCCACTTCACGGGATCGGAGCCCGAGGTGTTGAGATAGCCGATGTACTGTGTCTCTATCCACTTGAGGGACTCGAAGAGATACTTGAACATCGCATCATGCACCTTCGCCAGCTCAGGCTTGAAGTCCACGGAACCCTTGCTCACCTCACCGGCCTGATAAGCCTGGGAGAACTCGCCGAAGAAGACATTGGTCAGCACCTCGCCGTCCTGGATGTTGCTTCTGCGGGGGAAGATGTCGTCAAGGGTAGGAATCATCAGGATCCTGGCGATGAGAGCATCCTGACGGCGTACCAGGAACTGCTCGCCGAGACCGGCGTCCTTGAGCGAGGAATAATCCACCTCTCCGAGCTTGCCGGGAGTGATCACGCCCATCTGATACAGCTCCGCATACCTCTTGGAAAGACTGCGGGAATACTTCTGGAACTCTTCCATGAAGGCATTCTTGTCCTCCGCCGACGGATCCTCCAGCTGGCGGCCGTAACGGGTGATGCGGTTCCACCTGCGGTCCATCGAGAACATCGGATGCTCGATGCCGAAGACATGGGTCGCAGTGTGGGCACGGCCGAAGACCTTCACCTCATGAGAGACCGTGGCCTCCGGAACATCAGGCTGCGCCTTGGCAGCGAGAGTCCTGACATCCTCCTTCAGCCCCTTGATGCTCTCAATCACCTTGCCCATCTCCTCCGAGGGGGAGTCTTTCCCAGGCTCCTGGGTGGCGAACAGCTCGGCGACAACGGCCATCAGGCTGTCGTATGCGGCGGCCTTGGCCTCCGTCTCCTTCCATGCGGCCGAATCAGCTGCGAAATCGGAGCCGTACTCCTCCTTCCAGCTCTTTGCGATCATCTCGGCATCCTCAGGAGTCAGTTCCTTCCTGGATGCCCTCTCCTGCAGGCCGAGTTTCTGCAGGATCTTGGCCAGTTTTTCTTTGAAATTCATAATGTCTGATAGATTGAGTTAATAATGTCGTCTGATTTCGTCCCGAGGTCATGCGCTTCCTGAAGACACTCCTCCACACTCCTGATTCCGTCTATAAGACCGAGTGCCTGAGCATCCTGAGCGTAGTATATCTCGCCACGCAGCACATCGGAGCCGTCAGGAATGGTCCTGGAGGTGCGGATGTCTCCCAGCATGGTCTCCAGCACCGGATCGAGGAAGCGGTGTATGTACTCTTCCGGCTTGCCGTCAACGGCGTCGTTGTAGACCTTGTTCTTGAGGTCGCTGCCGGTGGCATACACCTCTATCTCCTTGAAGCCGTTGCTGCGGTACCATTCCCTGTCGTCCACGAAACGGGCCATCACGCCGATAGACCCCACCTCCGAGAACGGGGAGACGGCATAGACCTTGTCCGCCGCCGAGGCAATCCAGTAAGCCGCACTGGCGCACATCTCCTCGCAGACTGCGATGACGGGCTTCCTGCACTTCCTGATAGCAGCAGCTGCTTCATGACAGTAGAAAATCTCCCCTCCGGGGCTGTCAACTACGAGCAGATGGGCGACAAACTCCGGGCGGTCCTCCGCCATCAGAAGATTGTCCACGAAGTCTCTGGTCGAAAAGCCCCACCAGCTGTCATAGAATACCGTAGAGTAGATATGATGCAGGGCCACGCTGCCCGGCTCGGCCTCATCCGACCATGGAAATGCCGTCCTGACAGACTTTGTCTTCAGAAGGCTCAGCGTATCACGATAAGACTTGTCCCCGCCTAAGAGCTCAAGCAGGCCTATCGATGCAGGATGTATGGAAATGATGGTATCGGGTGCTTTTCTGACTGTCATTCTTGCTTTTTCTGCAAAAATGACCTCTAAAACGCTTATGTAAAAGGACTACAAATCCACCGGAATGTCACTGGCCGCCTCACAGGAGAGCACATATCTGTCCGGATAAGGGGTCACGGCAACCAGTACGGGATCCTCTTTCGTGCCCATGTAGATGACGGAACCGTCGGAAAGAGTCATCTCAATCACCGCCTGGCGCCTGTTGAAGTCCATAACCGCCGGATCCGCAGCAACAGCCGAGAAATTCTGCACATAGTACACTCCGTTGTCATCATTCTGGACCTCCTGGGTGAAAGACACGGGGTCGGAGGCCATGAAAGCGGCCGGCCGGGCTTCTTCGGACAGTGTCACGAACTGCCGCCACTGGCTGCTGATCAAGCCGGGGTCGATAAGACGGAAAAAGTGAGTGAAATTCTTCATAAAAAAGACTCTGATAAATGTTAAAAATTCGGGACGCCAACAGGGCTAACTTTTGTCGGAAAAATGCGGCCTGCCTCCCTCAGCCGGAAGCGGTACCAGTCCTTGCGGAGCATCTCGATGGTGATGCTGTTGGTCCCGTCGATACGGTGGTCGTTGCAGAACTCCTCGATGGCCTCGGTTATCTTCAGGTCGGTGTTGTTGCTGCAGCCCATCATGTAGTCGTGGAAGGTCTTCTTGAACTCGTGGTCCAGGTGGCGGCGGATGACCCGCTCACCTGTGGGATCCAGGAAGCAGCGGAAAAGGGTGTTGAGCTGCACCACCCGTCCGGACGGCACGCTGTAGGTCTTCGCCGAATGGGCATTGCGCAGAGCGATGCGGATGTACTCGCCGGCCAGGTCGGGATGGACAGGAACATAGCCGTCGGCCGAGGTCACCAGGTGCTGCTTCAGCAGGCACCACAGCACGGAGTCCTTGGCAGGCACTATCACATCGCAGCCCCGGGTGCATATCACATACTCCCTCAGGCAGGCCCCGACCCTTACGTCCACTGTCATCATCTCTTCCATAGTGCGAAGTTACTGAAAAATATGGCCCGTACTGTGACAGCGCAGTCTTTCAGATTATTTCCCGAAAAAATCCCTGAACTCTTCCGCAGAAGAGCCTATCAGGGCAAGAATATTCTTGACGATGAATAAAGGAATCGGTTCAATATGGCTCTGGAATACCACTGGTCTGGGCAGATCGCTTCTGGACCACACATAATGGCCGCCGGTTGTACGGATTCTCTTGAGTCCCTTATGTGTCAGGAACTCCTCCATCTGCGGAATGGATATGTTTGAAAGGCGAATCAATTAGGCTGCGGTAGGAATAGTTATATCCCGGTCCTCTTTTTTGAAATCGTGGTGATTGAATATCTCGCTGAAATCCTCGTTGTTTCTGAGAAGATCGCTGAATGAAGGAGGATACATCTTCCTGGTATTGGAAACAGTCCAGCCCAGCTTCCGCAGTTCGGACTCCAATGTCCCCTTGTTGAGAGTATATCGGAAAAACTCACCGAGCGATACCTCAAAAGACTTTTTGGCCCCGGCTTCATCAGAACCATAGCCGTAGACATTCAATGCGGGGCAATACGAGACAATACTGCCGGAATCCTCGAAGAATATGACAGACACCCTTACTATCACATCGCTGCCGCCCGTCTTATAGTGGCCTGAAAATGATTTTGCCATTGTCCTTACCGTGTTTTACTCACCGCAAAGATAGCGATTATTTTTATTTCTGAAGTCTTTTCCGGAATAATTTGACACTCTGACACCGAGGATGTAACCATGCTGATTATCAGTGTTATATCTGGGTCAAAACATCGAAAAACACGTTTGACACCGAAAACAGCTCAAATAGGCCTAACTACCTGATAACGTGCGGTGTCAAATCGTTTCCGCATATACCCCCGAAAAACGGCCCCGGTGTCAGAAAAACCAAAATGACAAAATTTGACACCGCAATTTGACACCGAGCAACACTCTTATTATCTTATACTTAGACCTCTTTTTATCCTCTTGGTGTCAAATTGTCAAAGGATTATAAAAAGAAGTAGGTAGAGTGATGAAAACCTTACGGCGGGACACAAAAAAAGCGGAGCCCCCGCACCCCGCTTGAAAACCGCGCATTACTGACACTGCGACACTCATTCATCATCATTGAACAGAGGCATGTCCTCCTCATCCGGCTCCGGCTCGCCGCGCATGATGCGGGCGATGTTGAGAGCTCCGTCACAGTGGGTGTCGATGTACCAGTAGTAGACATCCTTGCCGTCCTCCTTGCGGTGGATCTCGCCGCGCTCCTGGTCGCTGGGAGTGAGAAGCAGCTCGGATGGATTGAACCGCCACTTCTTGTACTGACACAGCAGGTACAGGCGCCTGGAAAAGGTCTTGAGCTTGATGAGCTCGGCGTACTTCTTCGGAAGGCTGGCCCGGTAGTCCTCGAACACATCGTGCTTGTTGATGAGACAGTTCAGGCGGCCCGGAGTGAAGTAGTCCTCGGCCCAGTAGAGGAATTCGTCCGTGATGGCCCGCTGGAGATTGCGCTTCTCGATCCTGTCCATGGGCGGCTGGATCCTCGTGCGCAGCTTCATGTATACGGACAGGCAGTTGAACATGAAGGTGTAGAAATCATCCATCTCCTGGGGAGTATAGTCCTGGATGAGGTTCTTGCCGAACTCGGTCAGCGGCGATCGCTCGCTCATGCCACGGGACGGATCCTCCGGATGGTAGTAGTCCGAGAAGGCCACGAACCAGGTCCTGCGCCGCAGGGACGCATCGAACTTGTTGATGGCGTGGTTGGAGGTGAACGCCACCTTGGGAGAGTCCTTGTACTCTATGGTGAAGGCCGGGGCATACTTAGCATTGACCGTCATCTTGCCGGTAATCATGGGCATGAAGCGGTGAAGATCCACCATCTCATTGAGGTCATCGAGGAAGACCGTATCGGTCACGCCCTTGATGACTCCCTGCAGAAGGAACTCTGTCTTGGAGGGGTTGTAGTCCTGGCCGTTGATGAAGAGCTGGCGGCGCAGCTGCTCCACCGAGGACACAAAGAGGGACTTGCCGGTACCGCCCATGTGCGTGCCCTCGTCCGACTGCTCCATCTCCATGGCGTAGATGGCATACGGCTGGCCGGCACTCTTGTACTTGCACAGCAGATAGCCCAGGGCCATGACCTTATTGATGAAGTGCAGCTCATTCTCGGAGCGTTCCTCGTCGGTCAGCGGTACGCCCAGCTCCTCCTTTCTCCAGTACTGCCGGCCGGTATTCCAGACGTACTGCATGAATGTGCTGTCGCTGCGGTGGACGATGAGCCGGTACCGCTTACTGTCTGTCAGAGTGTCAATTTCCTTCCGTATGGCATTCGCCTTGGGGGACCGGGGGGCTGCGGCCCGCAGCCGGGTGAGCAGGGCGGCGTATTCGTCGGTGTACTCGATGTCGAAGAACGGCTCCCGGATGGAGATGTCGTGGTCGATGATCTTGTGCTCGTACACCATGCAGGAAGTGCTGCCCGGACGCAGCCTCTCGGCTCCTCCGGCCGTCACCCTGACCACTCCGTTGCGGAAGAAGAAGTATTCCTGCCTCTCGTCCCAGGAAGTGAAGTCCGGCGTTATCAGCTTCATCCTCTCCAGCGAGGCCAGACGGATCTTGGGAGTGTTGTACAGGAAGTTGGCCAGTGCCTGTGTATAGTAGACGGTATGCGTCCGGATGTACTCGATCAGGTACTCGGCGCAGGCGGAGGAGATGGCGTTCTCGTCGATGAGGGAGACCACGTTGTCGTGAATGCGGCAGAAGGTATATCCCTTGGCGTTGGCCGTCGTGGGTATGCGGTAGAATCCGACCGCCTGCAGGAAGGCGTACATCTGCTCGTTGTTGATGTCGTAGGAGTACTCGCCCGTCTTCTTGGACATCCTCAGGGTCCAGAACTTGAGCGAGCCCGAGAGTTTCATCAGGTCGGCGAAGAGTTTGTACGGGTCGGGCTGCTCAGGTCGGCGGAAGTGAACGAAGAAGTCCTTGGCGTCCTTGCACTGGCCGCCCTTGCGGGTGCGGAATGTGCGCAGCTCGTCCGGAAGGCGGATGACCCGCAGATCCAGGTAGCGCGTGGCGATGCGGTACATGCCGGCCAGACCGGTATCATCGATGTCGTAGAGGATGTACACGCTCTTGGCTATCCTCTGCAGCATGAAGAACTCGTGGGCGTTCAGATCCGCCGTCTCGGAGTTGAGCCAGCAGACATGATAACCGGCGGCATGGACGTTAAGGGCATCGGACGGGCCGCTGCAGATGATGAGCTCCTCCCACCTGGTATCCTCGTCGCTCCCGGCACCGTCGTCCTGAGTGCCGGGATAGAGTCCGTCCCGGGCCTGGGCCAGGGCAGCGCGGAACTTGCGCTCGCCGAAGACATAATCCGCCGGCTTCTCGCCCACATACATGAAGCGCACCTTGCCGAGAGGAATGTACAGCTTGCCCCAGTCGCCGTAGTCGTAGTAAAATATGGGGTAATCCGGAGTGGAGGATATCTTCCAGCTCCGGCCCTTCTCGTTGCGCCTGGTGATGTAGTAATCGACCGGCTTGAGGCAGAGGTCGTCGCAGACCTGCTCGGTGATGCGGTATCCGAGGATGTCCAGCTCGGCCTGGGTGAACTTGCCGTCCGGCCGGACAAAGACCCTGATGCTGTCGGAGGGCTGGGCCACCTCCATCTTCGGAGCCGGCTCCCCGGCCGGACCGGAGACATCCTCCAGCAGGTGCGGGGCGAACTTCCGGGCTATCCAGTCCAGGGCCTGGGGAAATGTCAGATGCTCCTCCCTCTGCACCAGCTGTACGGCCGTGTATGCCTTGGTGTCCGCTCCGCCCTTGTCCTGGAAGAACCACACGCCCTCCTTGCAGAAGACGGTGGCCGACGGATTGCGGTCATCCGGACGGACACGGAAATTGCGGCTGCCGCCGTTCCGGAAGCAGGCCGAGGCCTGAGGGAAGTAGTACTGCAGGACAGCCTTGCCTCCCTCAGTGGCCGCGAATATATCCTCTTTCTCGATACGCTTTCTCATATTATCTTAAAAAATAAAGCGGCAGCCCCGGACATACCGGAGTCACCGCTGCAGAAAGTGAGGCCGACCGGGAAGCGCAGATGCTTCCGGGCCGGCCCGGTGTCTTAACAAACGTTCCCGCCTCACGGCGGTACAACTGTCAAAAATAGACTAAAGTGCCATGTCTGCAAAATTTTTCTCACTTTTCTGCTGCAGTGACTCCAGTATGTCAAGGAACCTTGTTGTATTTTAAATCACTTGTTGTCTTTTATTCCTGGTTTCCGGCCATAGCTCCTCATCCGGGGACACTGGCCGTCGCAGGGACGGAACTGTTCCGGGCTGGTGCAGTTCCTGGTGCACTCCCCGTCGAAGAGGTGGATGCACTTCAGGCGGCGGTCCTCCCTTGCCTCATCAGCGGTCATTTCTTCTCATCCTCCCTGATGAGGCAGAAGCTGCGGATCGATGCGAGTTCTATCGTGGCTATCGCGAATCCGCTCATGAGAATCAGGTTGCCGTCCTTCACCTCCTTCAATCTTCCAATTCTGATTTCGCTATTCACAACGACCTGCAGCCTGGAGCCGTTGCGGACGCGGATGAGATCCTCCTTAGGATATGGGGTGTTATACTTCATTTTTTCCATCTATGCTGTATTTTAATTGTGAAAGTACTTCGTTGACTTCCCCGGCAGGCATTCCCTCCGGGGATGTGGTTGTCATCACCGATCTCCGGCCATAGCGGTCGTAGTTCACATGGATGATAATGTCGTAGTCCTGTGTCATGATTCTTTTAATTTTTCAGCAATGTATTTATCCGCATCCCTGATGCTGCAGCAGTATTCGCCATAGGCCCAGAGCACTTTCTCTCCGACAATCATCCCGTCTTTCCTCCAACACCGATATACCTGAGGGTATTTTCCGGCAACACTCACAGCAGCCTTGGCGGCCTTCAATGTCTTGTGGAAAGAACCAGTAATGTGCTCATGAAAGCATTTCTCATATTCCTCATTCATAGCGTTTCCATTTCCTTGATTGTGGCGATTCTGCAGGAGATGTCCTCCAGCAGAGAGGACAGCTCTGAGACATCGGTGTCCAGGACTGAGGCGCAGCAGTGTGCCACGCGCAGGGCCGTCTCCTCATTAGGGGTATCTTTCGTAATGTAGAGCAGGTCACGTAGCACGAGCAGTGCGGTGCGGATGAGCTCAAGTCTGTTAAGTCCTATTTCCATAGTCAATTTCCGTTAAATTTATCTTGATTTTATTTTGTTTTTTCAAGAAAATATGTTATCTTTGTATCCGTAACCGAAAGGGTTACAGCAGAGGAATCCGAAACGCTTGAAAGGGAGTAGGAGAAACTAAAAAACCGAAGTTCTAAAATGCGACTGAGAATTGTTTTTAGAATTTGGTTCCTGAGCGTCGAGATTGAGTACTCGAAGTAAGGGCCAAAGGGGAGGCCGGAAAGGGCCGGCTTCCCCGCTTCGGTTTTAGTTTCACAAAGATAGTTAAAAATTTCAAACGCATGGCAGAAGAGAGCAACAACTGGGGAGGCCGCCGCGAGGGCGCTGGCCGCAAGAAGACCGGGCACGGCAAGTACTACGGATTCAACTCCACCCCGGAGGTGGAGCGGATCCTGGAGTCCGTGGGCAGGGGCAAGACGGCTTTCATCAACGAGGCCGTCGAGTTCTACGCCCGCCACAAGGGCCTGCTGTAGCACCGTGCTGTGTCCTCCTGCGTTACTCATCGGACTTTCCTTTATGAATGTCCTGGTCATTGTTGTGGCCGGGAATGAGCGCTTCCGGATCCTCCATGTCGGGGATAAAAAGTTCCGTGTCGCAGCCGAAGACGATGTCGTTGGCCGCCCGCATCAGGGTCTCGACGGCCTCCGGGGACTCTTCCCTGGGGACGGAGACGCTGATGAAGATAGTTCTCTGACCGTCATCGTCAAAACGGTCCGTAATGTTCAGTCTGTATTCTCTTTCGTTCATCTCAGTGTGTTTTGAATTGTTCGTTAAGAAATCTCCAGGAAAGGCCGGCGGGGGCCAGTACATACAGCGTTCCGGCTGCCATGTACGAGAACGGCGTCAGGGGGCCGTGGAGGCTCCATGAGCGGAGGACGGCTGCGCTGATCAGCAGCCCCAGCAGGACCACGGCGCAGGTCAGCGCGATGACGGCGCGGCGGCCGTCGAAGGGTTGGTTGTGTGACATGATATTGTGTGTTTAGATGATGTTCCATAGCATATCGTCCTCCAGTGTGCTGTCGTCCCGACGGCCCCTGCGCACCCTTGATGACATGGTCCTGCCGGCTTCTCCGGATCTGCGCGTCCTTATCATGTCACCATGCAGGCTGACAATCTGAGGAACCAGCAGGACCAACATCATCATCGCACAGATCCTTCGCCTCAAGGGTGTCCAGTCGACACTGATGTTGTATCTCTTTATGGCCCACCACAGGGACATCTCCGTGCGGTGCTGCACGCGCAGCTTGGCCTTGATGCTCGTTATGATATTGCGGACGGTGCTGACTGAGACGGGCACTCCGCTCCTGGTCGGGAGATGTTCCGGGATCTCCTTGTCGGCCAGGCCGAGGAAGACGAGCTCAAGCACCTCCTCCTGCCTGCGGGTCAGTCTCACTCCTTCCGTCCTCATGGCTCAGCCCTCCGCTATCTCAGGCACTATGTCCGTTCCGGCCAGTTCCGGGGCCTGTCCCCACACGCGGAAGATGCCGTAGTCCGCGAAGATCCTCTCGATGGCCATCTGCTCGGCAGGAGTGAGGCTGTACTGTCCCCTCAGGCGGTTGGCCCAGGAGGCCCTGGTGGAGATGTTGAGAGCGTGCATGATGCGCCGCTTGATGGCGGCCATGTTGCCGACGGTCACCTGGGACCATCCCAGGGCGAAGCTCGTGCTGTTTTCCATTGTCGTATCCATATCATTCATCGTGGCTTCCCCCGCCGGTATCGCTCCGGGAACCGTCACGGTGCAGGCCGCTCCTGCCGGGGGAATGTTGACTATATTTGCACATCAAACCAAAAATACAGTCATATTATGTCAAAACTCAATTCGAGGGACATCGCGTCCTATGGAGGCAACTACGAGTACATCACCCGCATCGCCTTCGATTCGTCCGACCATCACGACCCGCGCATCCATTGCTCTAACTTCGGGAGCCTCGCCGAGGCCGAGGGAACTCCCGCCTTCAGCGGCCGCCTCCTGTCCGTCAAGGACAACCTGCTCGATGCCATAGCCGCATTGGCCCGAAAGAGGACACTGAGCGCTGAACTGCTGGAATCAGCCAGGGCTTCCCTGCTTGGAGCTGCAACGGCAGAGGAGATCGGGCATGTCATCGACCTGCTTAGCGATGCGCTTAGGGCGCGTGGACTCAAGTGCCGGTAGCAGCACTGCGTAGGTGACGGCGAGCAGCACCAGATCAATGTCGGTGTAGCCCCAGCGGCTGACGTGGTTGCGGAACAGACGGACGGACATCATGCCCTCGAAGATGAAAAACATCGTGAGGGCAAGCCACCGCTCTATCTCCTCCCGCTCCATGTCCAGGAACACCACGGCTGCTTCCAGCTCGGCATCGGTGTGCAGGGCCTTGGTCAGCAGCGCATCTTCCTCGGGCGTAATAGTCATTTTTATCTATTTTTTTATTACTTTTGTTGCTTTACATTTGTAAAGCCAATTAAACATTTGTTTAGCCCGCTTTACAAGTGCAAAGGAATAATAATTATTCCAATATTGCAACAAATTTTGGAATAAAATTACTCCAAAATTGCAAATAAAATTATATATGACTGATAATAAAGAACTTGAAATTATTAAGAAACTGAAGGAGTGCGGTAAGTCTTCCTACTACATAGCCAAAAAGACGGGACTCAGCAATAGTTCTATCGCAAATTGGCTAAATGGCAAGACCTCTCCTAATCCGGCCAATATCGCAATATTGGAACACTTCTTCGAAATAGAGGATGGCAAGGGGTCCAACAACATCAACGCCGGGGTAATCAGTCATTCGACCGTTAACCAAGACAACCGCTCGTACTACAGCGACAGTCCGGATGTCCTCCGGGCCCGCATCGAGCAGCTGGACCGACTGATAGAGGAAAAGGAATATAGGATCAAGGAGAAGGATGCGCAGATCAAGGAGAAGGATGCGCAGATCAAGGCCCTTTTAGAGATCGTAGCCAAGAAATAATAACCATTAAAACAATACATTATGAGCAAGAAAGACAACAGCAAAGTGAGCGCGGAGCAGACCGGCCCCGCAGAACAGGCGCAGGAGACCGAAGTCACCGGCACATGGTGGGACAGGGTGCCCGAGGAGGAGAAGAAGAAGTACAACAGGGCCTGGCTGTACCATCTGTACGGGGACCTGAAGATTAGGATTTATGACATGGAGGCAGTCCTGAAATGAGGTACTACATCGATACCAACATCCTGGCGTACCTTTTCGATGAGAACATGGACGAACTGAGCCCGGAGACGAAGAGGTTGATAGAGGACTATGGGACGTTGCTCTACACCAGTACTGTCTGCGTAAAGGAGTTTATCCACCTATGTCAGACCGGGAAGATAGGCAACAGCCGCAAGAACCGAAGACTTAGCTCTGATGAGTGGCTTGCGGCCCTGTACGACATGGGAGTCCGCATCGCTCCGGTCAACGAATACCATCTGAGGCAATACGCCGGACTGCCCTTCCACGGCGACCATTCCGACCCCGACGACCGGCTCATCATCGCCCAGGCGATATCCGACCGCATCCCGCTGGTCAGCTCCGACCGTAAGTTCCACCTCTACGAGGAGGACGGGCTGGAGCTGGTCTTCAACAAGAGATAAGACGCAACGACAAATAACATCATACCATGACTCAGATACCCAAAAAACTGAATAAATGTCCGCTTGTGGATGTGATATTCGAGATGCGCTTCAACCCAATCGTTCCTCAAGAAGTCGTGTTCCCTATGATCTACAACCAAATCAGCGGTGATTTCGGTCCTATTGAAGCACTTCCGGCCTCACAAATACCTTTACCTGTCCGCAACAATGACCCTACTCTGGAGTTCGTCCCCCTATTCAGACTCAGGAGCAGACAAAACCAGAATCACATAATTCAAATCGGAACCAAAGTTGTGTCTTGGAGCTCTTCCCCGGTCTATTCAGGCTGGGAAGATTTCAAAAAATATTTAGAGTCCGGACTGAGCAAAGTTATCAGCAGCGGAGCGTTCAGCTATATTACCAGAATCGGATTCAGGGCCATCAACTTTTTTGAAAATGAAAACATATTCAAAAAATTACGACTCAAAATACTGCTGGGAGACGAAGAGATTCCGTATAATCAGACCATGCTTAGAACTGAGATGGTAAATAATGATTTCATCTCAACTGTTCAGATTATGAACGATGCGAATGTACACCTGCTGGCATCACGAAAAAAAGGATCACTAATAGATATCGACACATCGTTCATGCTCAATTCAATCGACCTTAAAGTCGCAGAAGAGAAGATCAGTAAGGCTCACAGCATAGAAAAAGAAGTATTTTTCAGCCTATTAAGGCCTGAGCTTCTTGAATCTTTAGAGCCAGAACAATAAATCGTATATTTGTATGGATATTATAAGCCTAAGCAGCACAGTAATTATGGCCATAACAGGTTCTCAAGATTCTCCGGCGGTGACAAACACTGACGAAAGTCATTGCACAGACATCATGCAACTTGAGCGGGCCTACGCAGACTCCCGAGATGTTAAAACATCCTGCACGGCGTATCTTCCACCTGTTAATCTTCACAAGGTATTTGAAGGGTTTCACAAGACTCAATTTTATGCAGATGTCTATAAAGGAAAGTCTTTGGGAGAGTTCATCAGAGTCGAAGATTAGTATATGGCAAGAATAGATATCAGCACAGGTATCCTTACTACCGGAACAATAGTTTCCAGCATCCCTTGGGGACAAGGCGAGCCAGAACAGCCAGGCATAGTGCTTTCCAACGCATGTGACATTGAGCACAATAAAGCTGGATACGTGATTATAGCCGGTCTTGTTGATGCGAAAGAAACGCTGAAGGACTCCAAGGAATACGCAAATTTGAATATAACCCCAGGTTCGGAACTGTCAAAAGGAAAGAAAAAGAGCCTTAAAAATTTTTTTGAGGACTATTTATTCAACAAAGGCATTACCAGGTACTATATGATATATCCATCAAAAGAACTGGAGCCATATATGCCGGCTATGATGGTGGATTTTCAGCATCTCATATCTATTCCTGTCAATGACATCAACAGGCTAACTCTTGTTGCAGAGCTGAGATCTCCTTACAGGGAGGAAATGATGCATCACTTCACCGCCTACACGGCCCGGGTACCTGTGCCTAGAGAAGAGGTCTCGGACATCTTGCCGATGCTCACGGACCTTGACATAACTGACTCCCGGGACGGAAACGGGACGATTAACCATGGTCAGATTGAGTTCAACAGCACGCAACTTCCAAGCCCTTAACAATTTGCAAAATGGAGAAAAAATGTAATAAGTCCTCTCTCCGCTACAAAAACAAATAATTTGCAGAGAGCCAGCCATTTAGCTGGCTCTCTCGGTATTCAGCCGGGACGGAATCTGGACGAGAATGATATGATACGGCATTTTACATACGCATAACACATAAAGACAGAATATCAGCAGAAGGAGGACCGTCCTCTTTATTTTAATATATTATGGCAGAAATAAACAGCAACAAAAAGGCCGCTCTGGATTATCATCGTCAGGACAGGCCGGGTAAGATAGAGACCGTACCCACAAAACCATATTCATCACAGCATGATCTGTCTCTTGCCTACTCCCCCGGGGTAGCATGGCCGTGTCTTGAAATCAAGGCGGACAAGGACACCGCCTACGAATACACGAACAAGGGCAATCTGATGGCTGTAATCTCCAACGGCACAGCAGTCCTGGGACTAGGCAATATCGGTGCGGTGGCCGGGAAGCCCGTTATGGAAGGCAAGGCCATGCTGTTCAAGATATTCGCCGGGCTTGACTGCTACGACATTGAGGTCAATGAGAGCGACCCGGAAAAATTCATAGCGGCAGTAAAAGCGATTGCATCCACATTCGGCGGCATCAATCTGGAGGACATCAAAGCCCCCGAGTGCTTTGAGATAGAGCGCAGGCTGAAGGACGAATGCGATATTCCCGTAATGCATGACGACCAGCACGGAACAGCAATCATATCCGCTGCGGGCCTGCTCAACGCACTCGATCTGCAGGAGAAAAAAATTGAGGACATAAAGCTGGTGGTAAACGGGGCCGGTGCGGCTGCGATAGCATGCACCAACCTGTATATGGAATTGGGAGTAAGACCTGAGAACGTGGTGATGTGCGACAGCAAAGGAGTCATCAGTACGAGAAGGACGGACCTGAACGCCATGAAACGGAGATTCGCTACGGAAAGAGACATTCACACTCTGGAAGAGGCTGTCAAAGGAGCTGACGTGTTCCTGGGACTCTCCACCAAGGATG
>DXAW01000097.1 GCA_019116865.1 Candidatus Coprenecus stercoravium
CTGCTTTATCAGGGAATATGCCGTCCAGACCGTCCGAGGCGGTACATATTTTAGTAGGTGATTCGGCATCTGTAATTCGGTTATTGCTGTAATAAGCACATATTGAGCTGCTTACCGCCGCGGCGTCATAACAGATACGGTACCTTTTGTGGGGAATCCGCCTCAAACCGGCCCTATCTGTTTTGCTGTATCTTGTATATTTGCTTGTTACATAGCGGTTTATGCGAAAAATGAAATTACAGATACTGGGGTGTAGGGTGTACCCAAAATTGCCCTGCTCCTGTTGTTACCGTTCTGTCTGCTTTATCAGGGAATATGCCGTCCAGACCGTCCGAGGCGGTGCATATTTTAACAGGTGATTCGGTATGAGGGGTACCAAAAAAGTTGGACACAAAAGAAAGAGGCATAAAAGAAAAGAGAGTCACCGAGTCGGGGAGCTTGTGCTCCTGAAGGAGGGTTATGAAGGCGGAATGAGTCACCGTGGGTCGTGCCTGTTGCACGGTGTGAGCTACAGCGCGAGCCGCAATGCGGTCTGCTGGTGCCGCAGGATGCATCCCCGTGCGGAGGCGTTAGTGTCCAGGCAGAATGTCTCGAGTATCAGTATGTACAGACGGGAGGTGTGCTAAAAAAGGTTGGACAAGTGAGTTGCGTCATTAACTTGTCCAACCGTTCCGGTATACCTTACACCTTGCTTCTGGTCTCGTGGATATGGCCATGGACTTGGATGAAAGTTGTGGGGAAAGTTCAGTCTGACGGGTGGTTTTTATTTGTGGCGTCTGCGGAGCTCCGTTTCGAGATCGGAGATGGACAGGCCCTTGTGGACGAGGAGGACAAGGAGGTGGTAGATAAGGTCCGATGCCTCGTATATCATGGCGGAATCGTTTCCGTCCACGGCTTCGATGACAGTCTCCACGGCTTCTTCTCCTACTTTCTGTGCAATTTTGTTCACACCCTTGTCAAAAAGTCTTACCGTATATGAGCCATCGGGACGTTCGGCCTTGCGTCTGCGTATCACCTCCTGCAATTCCCTGATGAAACCCTCGTCGTCATCAGTCCTGAAACAGCTTGTCGTCCCGTTGTGACAGGCCGGGCCGAGAGCCTCGGCCTTTATCAGCAGTGTGTCATTGTCGCAATCGGCGTGGATTTCCTTGGCGATAAGAAAATTGCCGCTTGTCTCGCCTTTTGTCCACAGGCATTGCCTGCTCCTGCTGAAAAATGTGGTTTTCCCGCTTTCAAGCGTCTTTTCCAATGATTCACGGCTGACATAGCCGAGCATGAGGACTTTCAGTGTGGCATAGTCCTGCACAATGGCAGGGACCAGTCCGTCGGGATTTTTTCCGAAATCGATGTCGGAAATGTTGAAATCTGTTTTTACCATTTTATGTTGATTTAAGTTCTCCAAATTATATTCTATCGGACTTGCAGTTACGCTGCGGCTGTACCGGCAGGCAGGGCCGGACGGGAACATTACGCTCCCGGAGTATCCGTTTCAAGTCGGGTATCCTGATCTCGCCGTAATGGAAAACGGAAGCCGCAAGAGCGGCGTCAGCACGGCCGCCGTCGTCGGAAAGTACCTCGGCAATATGTCCGGCGGCGCCGGCTCCGCCCGAAGCGATCACCGGAATGCCGAGGAGGGAAGAAAGCCGCCGGTACTCCCCGCAGGCATATCCGTTGCACGTCCCGTCATGGTCCATCGATGTAAAGAGGATTTCCCCGGCTCCAAGCTTCTCTGCCTGCACGGCCCATGAAAACAACTCCTTGTCGGAAAGTCTGCTTCCTCCGTGCGTGGTTACCCGCCATTGTCCGTCTGCTTTCCTGGCGTCTATAGCCACTACGACACATTGGGAGCCGAAACGGGAAGCCATTTCGGAAATAAGAGCCGGATTCCTTACGGCACCGCTGTTGACGGAAACTTTGTCCGCACCGGCTTTCAACAGCACCGCCGCATCGTCTGCCGTGGAGATTCCCCCGCCCACTGTAAACGGAATATTGATACGCAGGGCTATGCGCTCCACCAGGTCAGTAAAGGCCCTCCGGCCCTCGAGTGTTGCGCTTATGTCCAGAAGCACAAGTTCGTCCGCACCCTGGGCCGAGTATGCGGCCGCAAGTTCCACAGGATCTCCGACAGTTTTCAATGAAAGGAAATTTATTCCCTTGACCGTTTGTCCGTCCTTGATGTCAAGGCATGGTATGATTCTTTTCGTAAGCATGGCAATACTGTTAAATATTATCTTCCGCCGCCGTCCTGCCGTAAAATCCGGCGAGCTGCGGAAGCGTGATTCTGTTTTCGTAAATGGCCTTGCCGACTATCACGGAACGGACACCGGCCTTTTCCAGACACGAGATATCAGCCATGGAACCGACACCTCCGCTTGCTGCCACTTTCAGGTCGGGAAACGAAGTCATGAGTTCCGAATACAGGGCCACAGTCGGTCCGGCCAGCATCCCGTCTTTAGATATGTCGGTGACTATCACGGTCTCAAGTCCGTCCGGCAGGAATCTCCTCAGCAGGTCTTCTATGAGGATGTCGGTCTTGTCCAGCCATCCGTTGACGCTCACCTTGCCGTTCCGGACATCCGCACCGAGGACAATCCTGCTGCCGCCGTACCGCCTCAGCCAGGACGAAAATATTTCCGCTCCGGTGCAGGCGATGCTTCCGCCTATCACCCGGAATGCTCCTGCGTCAAATACGGAGCGCAAAGCCCCGTCCGATTTAACTCCGCCGCCGAATTCCACTTTCAAGGCCGTCCTGGATGCGATTTTTTCCAAAATACGCAGATTTACGGGCCCGTCGGATTTGGCACCTTCCAGATCCACGAGATGGAGCACGGCGGCACCGCAGTCCTCGAAAGCCTTGGCCATGTCCAGCGGCTCGGCATCATAGACCCTGCACCGTCCGTAGTCCCCCTCGGAAAGGCGGACGCATCTGCCTTCGATGACATCTATTGCCGGTATTATGTCTATCATAGCTTCATTTTTAAAAAGTTGTACAATATCTTCTCCCCGTCATCCCCGCTTTTTTCCGGATGGAACTGGCAGCCCATGAAATTGCCTTTGCGAAGCGAGGAGCTGAAAGGAGTCCCGTATTCAGTCACTGAAGCCGTATATTCGTTGACTTCAGCGAAATAAGAATGTACGAAATACATGTACGCTCCCTCGGGAACACCGAGGAAAAGTTCCGGTTCCAAAGAACGGATGTCGTTCCAGCCGACCTGCGGTATTTTCAAACCTCTGTCTTCCGCAATGCTCCGGCGGAAATTCCTGACCCTGTTCGGGAATATCCCGAGACATTCCGCATCACCTTCTTCAGACCAGGCGCACAGAAGCTGCATCCCGAGGCAGATTCCGAAAACGGGCTTGGTGCAGGAGCGGATAAATGCGTCCAGCCCTCTCTCCCTGAGCCTTGACATTGCCCATGCGGCTTCCCCTACACCAGGCAGTATAAGCCTTTCGCACGCGTCCAGGACACGCTTGTCCGAGGAAAGCACATATTCCGCTCCGAGCCTTCTGAGGGCGTTTTCCACCGACCGGATATTTCCGGTATCGTAATCTATTATTCCTGTCATGATGCCTTAAATCCAACCTTTGCTGCTCGGGATTGCGCCTCCCTGCTGTTCCTGTTTCACCGCTGATTTCAAGGCCCGCGCAAAGGCCTTGAAGATTCCTTCCACGATATGATGGTCGTTTTCACCAGCTGCCTTGATATGCAGGTTGCAGTTCAGATGCTCGGACAGGGACTTGAAAAAATGTCTGAACATCTGCGAGGACACATCCCCGACTTTCGGCTCATGCAATGTCACATTCCACAGGAAGTCGGTCCGTCCGCCGAGGTCCAGCAATACCATGGCCTCCGCTTCGTCCATAGGCAGGCAGAAACCGTAGCGGCCTATCCCCGACTTGTCCCCAAGAGCCTTTTTAAGGCAGTCCCCGAGGGCAATGGCGACGTCCTCCACACTGTGATGGTCGTCCGTGGACAAATCCCCGAAGCAGATGATCTCAAGGCCGATACCGCCATGATAACCTATCTGCTCCAGCATATGGTTGAAAAATCCGAGTCCTGTAGCTGTCACCGGTTTGCGGAAGGTGTCAAGGTCAACCCGTACGGACACCGCAGTTTCTCCTGTTTTCCGGTAGCAGGAGGCCCTGCGGCCCGTTTTTATGCTGTCAGCCGAAGCGGATTTCCCGTCCGCAGTCCTGCCGTCGGTTTCCCCAGAAATCACGGCAATGACCCTGTCGTTTTCTTCCGGAGTACCCACCGTGATACGCAGGCATCCGTCGCAGCCGCAGGCCGAAGACCGGTCCCTGACGATGATTCCGTTCTGAAGCAATCTGTCGAAAATATCAGTCTTGTCCCTGAATCTGACCAGTAGGAAATTGGCATCCGAGGGATAAACCTTGACGACGGAGTCCATACCGGACAAAGCGGCGGCGAGCCGGCTTCTCTCAGACTTTATTTCAGCGACCCTGTCTGCCGCGGCAAGAGGGTCGGACAGCAGTTCCTCGGCTTTCGACTGGTTCAGCGCGCTTATGTTGTAGGGATATTTGATCCGGGACATCATATCCACGATGAATTTGTCGGCGATGGCGATTCCTATCCTCAGCCCGGCCATGCCCCAGGCTTTTGACATGGTCTGAAGCACGACGAGACGGGGATATTCCGCAAGCCGCATCGTGAAACTTTCTCCGTCGGCGAAATCGATATAGGCCTCGTCCACGACAACGATGCCGTCGAATCCGTCCAATATGCGGAGAATCTGCCCGCTGTCCAGCAGGTTGCCCGAAGGGTTGTTAGGGGAGCAGAGGAATATTACCTTCGTGTCCTTTTCCACCTTGGAAAGCACTGCGGCGGCATCGAGAGCAAAATTCCCGTCAAGCGGAGCGTCTATGACCCTCACGTCATTTATGGCGGCCGCCACGGAATACATGCCGTATGTCGGGACAACCTGCACCATGCTGCTCTTTCCTGGAGGGCAGAAAAGTCTGAATATCAAATCTATCGCCTCATCGCTACCATTACCGGTGAATATATTCTCCGCAGGAACGTGCTTCAGGACGGACAGCATTTCCTTCAATTTCGTTTGATGCGGCGACGGATAGCGGTTGACCCCGTTCGGATAAGGATTCTCGTTGGCGTCCAGATAGATATCCATTTTCACCTTGCAGTCATCCCTTGCAGTGGAATACGGTGTAATCTTCCTGATATTGTCCCTTAAAAGAAGGCTGATTATGTTTTCTCTTTGGTTCATTGTGTCAAATTTCTTTTAGTCTGATTCTTACAGCGTTCGCATGTGCGTCTAGGCCTTCGGCCGTTGCCATGGCCTCTATGACGGGACCGAGCTTGCGGAGTCCGTCTTCGGAAATTTCCTGGACGGTGATTTTTTTCATGAAGGAAGACAGGTTGACACCCGAATACGCTACCGCCCAGCCGCCTGTAGGCAATGTGTGGTTGGTGCCCGAGGCGTAGTCTCCGGCGCTTTCTGTGGAGTAATTGCCGAGAAAGACACTTCCTGCGTTTCTTATTCCTCCGACTGTCTTTCTGTAATCGGAAGTAGCTATAATCAGATGCTCGGGGGCATAGGAATTGGAAAATTCCACCATCTCCGCTTCGGACTGCAGGACCACGATGACGCTTTTGGCTATGGACATGTCCACGAAGGACTTTCTCGACAACAGGGCCGCCTGCTGAGGCAATGCTTCAGCCACGGCGGCGGCAAGAGCTTCGGAAGTGGTCAGCAAGATGGCCTGGCTGTCTTTGCCGTGCTCCAGCTGTGAAAGGAAATCGGCGCACACGAAATCCGCCCGGGCACTGTCGTCCGCCATTATCAATACTTCCGATGGGCCGGCCGGCATGTCGATTGCGCAGACTTGTGAAATCTGCTGCTTTGCTTCCGTCACGTAGGCGTTGCCGGGGCCGAAAATCTTGTCTGTCTTCGGTATGGTCTCCGTTCCGTAAGCCATGGCGGCAATGGCTACGGCGCCTCCGACTTTGTAGATTTCTTCTACTCCGCAGACCTTTGCGGCAAACAGGATGGCCGGGGATATTTTCCCGTCCCTTCCCGCAGGCGTGCAGATTACGATTCTGGAGACCCCCGCTGTCCTCGCAGGGCCTGCGAGCATCAGGACCGTGGAAAAAAGAGGAGCAGTGCCGCCGGGGACATACAGACCCACTGTCCCCAGCGGGATGTTTTTCTGGGTGCAGGTCACTCCGGGAGAGGTTTCCAGGACAATGTCCCGTGGCAATTGCGCGGCGTGGAATTTCACTATATTGTCGGCTGCCGTCATTATCGCAGATTTAAGTCCGGCGCTGACCTTGGCCTCCGCTTCTTCCATCTCCCTGCCGGAAACCATCAGTCCGGCCGCATCTGTGACGTAGCCGTCCAGTTTTTCCACATATTCGAGGACTTTCGAGTCCCCGCCGGTCCTTACATCCTCGATAATAGCTGCTACAGTCTCCCTTATGCTGTCAGGGGAGCCTTTCTTCTGACGGCCTACAATTGCGGGCCAGTCTTTTCTGTCCGGGTATTTGTAGATTCTCATATTGCTGCGTGTCAATTATTGTTCAGAGTATCAATTTTTCCATGGAAAGTACAAGAATATCCTCCGCTCCGATTTTCTTGAGCCTGTCGACCTTGTCCCACACTTCGGATTCCTCCACTACGGAATGTATCGCGCTCCAGCCTTTGTCCGCAAGCGGAAGCAGGGTCGGGCTTTTCATGGCAGGAATGATGGCAAGGGCGTCCTCGATTTTTTCGTTAGATATGTTCACGAGCATGTATTTCTTGCCCCTGCTTCTGATAATGGACGTAAATCTCGACATGAGGATATTCACGACGCCTTTCTTCTCTTCATCCAATCCAGGTACCCCTATCAACACTGCATCGGAGTCCATGACTTTTTCGACTTCTTTCAATCCGTTCTGTATCAGTGTGCTTCCGCTGCTGACAATGTCAAATATCCCATCGGCCAATCCTATCGCCGGAGAAATTTCCACGCTTCCGGCTATTTCCCGTATCTCGCAGTCCACGCCTTTTTCCATGAAATATTTTTTCAGGATCCGGGGGTAGGAAGTGGCTATTTTCCTGCCTTCGAAGAATTGCGGACCTGTGTAGTCGAGATTTTTGGGAATCGCCAGTGACAGCCGGCATTTCCCGAATCCTAGATGCTGGAGAATATCTACATCAAACTTTCTTTCCATGACCTCGTTGAGGCCTACTATGCCTATATCGGCGATTCCGCACGAAACCGTCTTGGGGATGTCGTCGTCCCTGAGATACAGAAGCTCCACTGGGAAATTGGAGGCCTGCGACAGCAGGCGTCTGTTGTTTTCATCGATTCCGATTCCCGCATCCCGAAGAAGTGCGAGGCTTTTTTCGTTGAGCCGTCCTTTGGACTGCAATGCTATTCTTAACATATGGGTATTGATTAAAGTTCTCCGACAAACAAAAAAAAAGACCTGCCGATTATGCGGCAAGTCCTATATTGCATTTTGCATTGAAAATTAGATAATGGAACACCTGCCGTCAGATTATTATCTGATGGTGGCAATGATGTCCGTATAATGCAAAAAATGTCATTGTTCTTATGTCCGACCACAAATTTAATGAAAAAATTTCCGAACATGCAAGCTATTCGGAAATATATTTGCTGCATTGCCCTTTAAAGGGCGTTATTCTCTGTCGCAGTATTTGGAGATGACCGCATAGGCGTCACTAAGGCCCAGCTCGCCCGCCTTGCTCATATCGATGCAGCCTTTTTCCCTGTCATTGACATAGATCAGAACCAGACCCCGGTTGTAGTAGGCTTCGGCCAGAGCAGGGTAGAGGTCGAGCGCTTTGGAATATTGCTCAATGGCCTCGGGCATGTCGTTGGAGAGGCAGTAGAGGTTGCCCAGATTGTAGTAGGTGTACGGGAATGACGGATAAAGGGCTGCTGCGCTGCGCATGTCGGCGATGGCTTCCGAATAGTCGTAGGTACGTACTGCTCCGTCGCTTACCCTTGCCCTGGCCGTTCCGGCATTGTCCATGGTAAGTACCTGTACGTTACTTTCGATGGACGACAGGAAGTCTATCATCTCCGAGCGGAGCGCACCTCTGTTGATATAGTAGAATACCTCACCGGGGTTGGAGTCTATGGCCTTGTCATAGCAGGATAGGGCAGCGTTGAAATGCTTGCTGCTGCTTTCTATCAGCGCTTCTGCGAAGAACATGCGGTCATCGCCTGTCCTGGAGGCTTCTTTGCTCACGGCGTCGAGCAGCCTGGAGTTGTCCACGGCGCCTGCGGCCGGAGGCTCGCTGGACATCGTCACTTCCACCGGTACCTGCTCCGCAAACCGGTTCAGTCTGTCATCCCGGTACCGGTTGCTCAGCATGATGGGCATGCTCTCGCCCTCGTCCTCTACGCCAGAGGCTATGACAAAGCGGTACATGGGTTTGAGGTCAATGCTTACGTTGCGGTTCTGAAGCAGCTCGTCGTTGAAGCCGCTTCTGGCGAAATCCGAATCCAGGGCCAGGAGCCTGTCGTATTTGCGGGACGTGTCTGCGAAAGCGGCCCTGCCCGCACTGTCTGCCGTAAGTGTGCGGTACCGCTCTATCTTGGCCTGCGCCGTCCGGTAGTCGTCCTCGGCAGAGGCATGCTGTCCCAGCAGGTTCTTTACGTAGGAGCGGTTCATATAGGCGTTGGCGAAGTCGGGATACAGCTCTATGGCTTTGGAAAGGTCCTCTACTGCGTCATGGTACCGTCCGGTCTCGGTGAAGAGGATGGAGCGGTTGTAGTAAGCCAGCACATTCTCGGGGTTGATGTCCAGCACTCTGTCGTAGTCCTCAAGGGCGTGGTCGTAATCGCCCAGCTGGGACAGTATGAGAGCGCGGTTGTAGAGAGTCAGCGAATTGTCAGGCTCTCGGGAAAGCACTTTGTCCAAATCGTCCAGAGTGCCCCGGTAGTCTTTCTTGTCGTACCGTATCAAAGCCCTGTTGAAGTATGCGAATGTATTGGCCGTGTCGAGGGAGACGGCATGGTCCAGGTCGGCCAGAGCGTCGTCAAGCCGGTATCTGGCATAGTAGATTCTGGAACGTCGGATGTAGCCTTCAGGGTCGGAGCTGTTCAGGGAGATGGCTCTGTCGTAGTCCTTGAGTGCCTGCGTGGTATCTCCGAGGAAAAGGTATGAGGCCCCACGGTTGAGAAATGCGTCCGGGTCCCGCGGTTCCCTGATGATGAAGCGGTCGAAGTCCTCCACGGCCTTTTCGAACTGCTGCGACAGGAAGTATGTGACGCCACGGCTGAAATACAGACCGTAGTAACCGGGGCGCAGCTCGACGGCCCTGTCCAGGTCGGCGATAGCCTCGTCGTAGCGTCCCGTCCGGCTGCGGGTTATGGCCCTGTAGTGATATGCCAGAGTGTAGACCGGGTTCAGCTCTATCGCCTTGTTGAAGTCGGTCTCGGCTCCTGCGAAGTCCCCCAGATTGTATTTGGCGATGCCTCTGAAAAAATAAGCCTCGTATAGGGAGTCGTCTATCCTGAGAATGATGCTGTAGTTGTTCACCGCATCCATATACCTGCCGTCAGTCATGGCTGACTGTCCCCGTATGAAGAAATGGTCTATGTCGTACTGCGCCCGTAGCTCCCGCACCGGCATGAGCAGGAAGGCGGATATGATGAGGAGTCCCTGTAGTATATCCGAAAGACGACGCATGGCGCAAAGATAACTATTATTTGTGTTTTCCGCTGCGTATGCGGAAAAGTGCCTCAGCCTTGCCGAACTCGAAGCCCAGCCCTACTCTCAGATGATGGAAGGGATAGTCCCGGATTCCGTACTCATATGCGATGAGCGGCCTGAATTGCTTGGCTTTGAATGTTATGCCCGCCTTGATGACCATCGGACGGTCACCGTTGTCCATCCATCCGGAGTAGCCCTGCCAAGCGCAGCTCACATCCATAAGAGAGGTGGAGAGCCGGGCCATGACGCCGTACATATAGGCGTCGTTCTGCGTATGCCTGCCGGTCTGCCAGCAAAGGAAGCCGGTATTGGCCGCAAGCCTGAAGCTTTGGAAAAATCCGCCTCCCAGTCCTATTGACTTGCCGGCTGACAGGTCGAAGAAGTATCCCGGTGCGTCATAGTTGCGGGAGTGCTCGTCCCCGTCACCTGATGCGGTGATGATAGCCGCCCGTATCGAGACATCCGGTATGAAGCGGGTCTCACGGAACAGATGAAAATCCACTGATACATAGACATTGCCGGCCTGATATCCGTCAGTGACAGGCTCTCTGGGCGCTGCGTGGGCATTCCACCCGGGAGTGGTCCGGAAATATTCCACTACGGGCATCCAGACGGACAGATTGACCCTGGGCGAGAACAGAGGGATATTGGCCTTGGCGAACAGGGTGTGCGTCATGTCGCCGTAGAATCCGGCGTGCCAGTCATAGTCCAGCTCCACGTAGAACCGCTTGGATACCCGGCCGTCCAGCATGTCCGGGACAGGCAGGGCATTGGGACCGAAATACAGCGGAGACATCCTGACTTCCTCCTGTGCGGATGCAGGCAGGGCTGCTGACAGCAGCAGAATTAGGAAAGTGATATATGCGGCGGCATGTCTCATAGCGGCTCTTGCGAGCACAAATATAGCTATTTCCTCCGAAACCGCCTCCTCCCCGGATTATGGATTAATTCGGACAGTCACGGACACACCGCAGATTTATAGAATGTGTACTCTCATCGCCATTTGCTTTTTTATCCAAAAGCATCAAGTTTGTACCTGATGTTTTGAATCCTGGACGGGTTGGCTCTTTTTCCCCGTAATTATTTGTTGAGGAATAATTTCCAAACCCATTGAAAGAGAAGGTCGTGGCAATTCCTAAATTACTATAATTATCACCAGTCCATTGTACGGGATACCCGAAAGCATCATTGAGCGTGGACATCATTATAAGCATTTCTCTCTGATTCGGGACACGCCAGCCGTCTGGACAAGGGTTGTTGAAACTTTTAATATCCTCAATCATTTGATTCCAGGATTTTTGGTATAGATAGACATCCTTCATTGCATAGAATTTGACGAACGGTTTATTATTCTCGCTGCGTTCATTATCAATAGGGATGTATGGTGTGTTTCCACCGCCGTCGTCATCCGATCGGAGGGAGTTTGTATTAATCACACTCATATCGATGAGGTATGAGTCGTAT
Organism: Candidatus Coprenecus stercoravium; assembly: GCA_019116865.1. Classification (GTDB taxonomy): domain Bacteria; phylum Bacteroidota; class Bacteroidia; order Bacteroidales; family UBA932; genus Coprenecus; species Coprenecus stercoravium. Next base: position 11,177 of record DXAW01000097.1, read on the forward strand.
TGATTTTGGACGCCGCCTTCATCGACTTGTGCATAATGTTGCGGACTTTGATTTGCGTCATGAATGTCAATTCCTAGATTTCTTATGCAGCGGTAGTCTAACAGTTCTTCTTTTTCTGGATACGTACCTCCCCATGACGCACCTTCCTCGGCCCAAAGCATCCAGTTACCGTATCCGTTGTTTGGGAAATAAGCATATGAACTGGTAATCAAGTGATTTAGCTCTAAACTTTTTGTGCCAAAGTTGACATACTTGTTTACATCGTACATATGCGCATCGGAGGGCAGGGCGTCCTGTCCGATCCAAAGTCCGCTAAGTTGGTCTTTTGCGGCAAGATACCAGAATATCTCGTCGTTATCTATTTTGTTGTTGCCGTTTAGGTCGCGGTTACGGGTGATGCAGGCGTACAGGGCGTCGTTGTAGTCTGGTTGCAGATGCTCGCTGTTCTCTGCGGAGCTTTCTATGGTCATGACATCAGTCCATCTCTCGCCTTTCCAGTAGGTCATGAAATTACCTCTTCCGTCGGAAGTTGAATTCGAATTGGCTGGCGCCTCATTTTTATATTGTAACTTGCCGGTCTCATTGGTGGTTTCGAGTCCCCAGGCCGTAGTCGCTTTCTCCTTATTGTATATTGTCTTGATGGAGGTCTGGGATATGGCGATGGAGGCGTTGGTCACGGTAGTGTTGCCGTCGGGACTGACAGTGACGGTGGTAAGCGGACTGATGCTAAGCTTTCGGTCTGCTGCATTGGTGTATTTTGTCCATAATCTCAGCCTGTCATGATCATGGCCGTCGATTTCAGAAATGGGTATGCCCGGATGGACATAGTCATCATTTTCCGGGTCGTACAGATAGGTGTACTCGTCACAGAAAGCGGTGACAGTGAGCTTGCCGTCAGTGAACAGTGAGGCTCCTTCTTCCTTTATGTTCTTTCTCAGATAATTGATCAGCTGGTTGATATCACGCAGGCAGGCGTTTTCTTTTAACAGACTGTTAGAGGCCCAGTAGTTATCACCGGTGGCGAAATCATTCTTAGTTAGAGTTCCTACATCTGTGGCCAGGTCGTTCTTTATTTCCTCTATCGGTCTCATGGCCGAGTTAAGTCCGTCCGTAAACAGCTTGACACCGCCGTCGTATGCCTGTACGCCAGGGAATTTGACCATTTGCCCGTCGGGAGTGTCGAACTCTTTGTTTATAGCGAAAAGGACCCACTTGTAGTCTCTCGTGCTGAGAACAGCGTCGTTGCCGTCCATAAGAGGGCCGGCCATGGGAGAGCTGCCCGACCAGCTGCCGTTTTCTACACTGGCCTGGTCAAGCTCCAGCAGGAAGCGCGCATAGTGGGCGTCGCAGTTGATATGCCTGTCGGAGGACAGGACTACATCTCCCTCTGCTCCCGGACGCTGCTCTGTGGCGTCACGGACTTCCACCTCCAGGTCGTTGACGCCCCTGATGGTGACGTTGTATATGTAGCGGCGGTTTCTCCTTACGTCGTAGTTGTTGACGGCATCAGGGTCGTTGGGGTCGTAGCCGGTCTCGCCCAGATGTATGATGTAGGTGACGTCGGCATCCACGTTGTCATTTTGTCCGGCATTATCCTGTGACGGACGCTGGTACGACAGGTGAGCGTTGATTTCCACAAATGTGGCATGTGCCGGGGCATATGTGAACCTGCGTCCGTGAACCTGTGTGCCGGGCTCTCCGTTCCATGCTTCTCTGAGAGCATAGAGCGATGCGGCCTGGCTGTTCTCCAGGGCCTCTTCCGTGATGCGGTTTGTGACCACGGGCCTGTTTTCCCTCAGGTAGAATGAGAAGTTGCCTGAGTTGTCATTGAACGTGGAGTCGAACGAAAGACGCACGTCGTTGTTCATGCAGTGAAAGTCCGCATCACCGACAGCGGCGTCCCATGTGTTGTCGGTGCCGTCCGTCCTGTCTTTTTCAAACAGATAGCTGGTATAAGGAACCTGATGCACCCTGTAGTACATATTGGAGAACTCCACATCGCCTACTGCGTCCCTTATGCTGACCTGAATGTTGAACGTTATCTTGGCGTCAATTCTTCTCAGGGGCAGATTTACTCCTACTGTCGCCACATTGCCGTCGTTGTCGATATCTAGGTTGACATCGCTGACCATTGCGACCATGGGAAAGCGGGTCCTGTCACCGCTGCCCTCGGTAGTGAGTTCGACTGTCTCGTCCTGCAAATCGCTTAATTTATAGCTGCCTGTCTGGAATCCGTCCAGCTTGTCTTTGAGTTTTGCGTCAGTGTTGGCGACCGCGCAGAATGTGAGACCGCCGCTTTGGAGTGTCTGTATCACGCTTTGACTGACGCCGTCGAAGAATCCGGGTATGACTCCCCTGGATATGCCGTCGTTTTCCTGTTTTTTGTTGGAGAATGAGCTTATCGCGCCGTCATAGCCGCTTTGCGCACTGCCGACCCAGTAGGATTTTTTGAGGACAAGCTCTCCATTGCGGTCGAATAGCAGGATATACAGGTCTCTTACAGCATTCTCGACCTCTACCGACTGTGCGGATTTTGTCACTACGGGAGCGTTCTCAACCCCGAATGTCAGTTCAAGGTCCCTGAGTGCGGTGCGCGGACCTGTCAGCTGCCCCTCGTCCCTGGCGCAGGACAGCAGCAGGACTGTCGCCAGAGCGATGGATGATAGGATACTATATGACTTGTAAATGAGTTTCATGTGTGCGTCAATTAAAGTCAGGGACGTTTGCGTATACTGTCTCGTCCCAGTCGGAGACGGTGTATGTAAATGAGCGGTCGGTGTTGTCGTTGAGGGCGCACCACACTTTGATTAATGTGTTGCGCTCACAGGCCGGCAGGTATATATCCTTAATGTAGGATGTAGTGTAAGACGGTGGTTCGTGAAAACTGTAATTTACCGTCAGAACAGTAGAGCGGTCAGGGACAGTCGGGGCTTCCCCGGCGTGGGAGCCTCCGTAGAGATTGGAGAATATATAGTATGTCCAGATGTTTTTAAAATATTTCTCCGAATAGAAATCATCAGGGATATTGTCTTTGTCATATGACATGAAATCTCCTACGAAAGGCCCTGTGCTTTCGGCCGATGTGGGCTCAGTAGTATATGCTTCCTGATTTTCGATAAAGGCGTTGGAAGAAGTGACAGGCATCTTAAGGAGCATATGGTCGATGCTGTAGTATCGGTATTTATTATAGTCATATTCGTTGTTGGAGCGGAACCAGACTTCGAGCTTGGAAACGGCGCGGGTGAGGCTGATGTCCACCTGTACCCAGCCCGGGCCGCTGACTACGAAGCGGCGGTTGGTGTTGCCGGCTCCAGGAAGGTTGGTCATCGGGGCGTACCATGGATCCTTCTCGTCCGGTTTCTCATTGTCAGGAGTCAGCTCTATTCGGCATTTATTGAGATATCCGGGTGTGATTCCGGATGGATTGTCGAAGTCAGGTTCGTTGCCATTCTCGTCCACTATGCGGAAGAAGTTCTTGTCAGGGTTGGCTATTACGTAGAAGTCTATCGCTCCGGTGGATGTCAGGTTGAATGGGAATGTGGTCTTGCCGGCGGTGATATCGCTTTCATAAAGATGACCGACAAGGTTGTCGCCAGAGAAGGCGAATATGGCGATGGAGTTGATCTCCGTGTCTTCTACTGCTTTGGTCTCAGAAGCACCGGTATTGATGTGTACCACGGCATGGACTTCGCCGGCCTCCTGTATGTCTTTTTCCGAGCCTCTGCAAGAGGTCAGGATATATCCCATGATGATACATAAGACTGCGCTGATGATGGTCAGTGCGGCTGTTTTGTGTATATGCTCAGGGATGTGCATTGTCTTAAGGTGTTTTATATGTTCTACATTACGGGGAACACTATCTCTGTGTCCCAGCCTACGACCTGGATGTGGACTTCTCCGTTGGAGTTCCATACATGGATATTCAGCTCTATGTTCAGCTCGTCACGGCTTTCCACGTCTATGCCAAGTCCTTCAAGAATGTCGGCAAGGGGACGGCGGAACAGCTCTGCTCCTGTGTCATTATGATAGAGGACCAGCTGGGAGGTGGTGGAGTTGGTGAATCTGGGCACACGGTATGTTGCCAGATAGGAGTCTTCCTTCTCCGGGTGTCCGATGAGGTCGGGCGTATAGTCCGTCAGGGTCTCCGACGGGGTGTTGTGAAAGTCGATGTGTGCGCTCAGGTCCTCGTGGACCAGAGTCACTATAGCGCTGTCCTGACCGTTTGCCGCTGCGGACCGGGAGGCTGTTGTGAAGTTGGAAGCGTCAGCGAATCCCAGCAGATTGACGGATATGGATATGTGTGCGCAAGTATAAATTACCGTATCCCGCACCGGTCTGAGGGTACGGGGTACGGTAATGCTTGTCTCACCGAAATACAAGGGGTCTATGCCGCTGCACGAAGAGCCCTCGAACCATGAGGCCTCACCGATGTGCGGAGTCTCGGCTTCGGCTTCTATATGGGTGTTGTCAAGGACGTTGCCCCAGCAGACTATACGGTAGCTGCCTTCGAGAAGCCTCAGCTGCGCGCCCTGGTTGGAGGCAAGGGCCTCCTGCGGGCAGGATACAGTCTGCACCAGCTCTCCTTTGTCGGAGTAGACGAACAGCTCTACGCTCTGTATTCTGTCGGAGAATACGTCGACCGGTCCGTCCCCGAAATACATGAACTCGAGGGTTACGGGTGTCTCGCAGTCGTCGATGTTCTCACGGATGCAGGCCGTAGCTCCGAGCAGAAGCAGGAGAACCGGTATCAGCAGTATCTGTCTTGCCCTTGTCATCGGCTGTGAATATTACTCAAATACGGGATATACTTCCTGTTTGGTGAAATCTACGACTGTCACTGTCACCACTATGTTGGTGGCGCTGGTGGACTGTGTGCTTACGCTGAGGAAGTTAGGGGTCACAAGCACCTCACCGAGCTTGTAGATTACGCCGGGTTTGAGGGATGTCAATGCAGATCCGTTTACGGACTCTGCGAATCCGGTCACGTTGATATAGGCCACGTTCTCACCTGTAGACGAGATTGCGGGGAACTGTACTGCCGATGCGAGTGAGCTGTACAGGGAAGGCTCGGAAGTCTGTGAGACTTCAGTCCAGGCAGAATTGTCGAATTTTTCCACTTTGGTGACAGTTACAGAAGCGGAGCCGGCGGGCTGGAACTGGAAATGGAGGACAGGGTTCTCTGCTCCGCTTATGACAGTGGCATCCTCACCCTCCTTGGTAGCATCGTAAGGATAGAAGAAATGGAACGGAATAGCTGTGCCGTTAGTGCCGTTGAAAACATTTTTCTTGTCTCCATCTGTGTTCTGATAGTCACTGGCTACGAGCTCTCCGTATGTGCCTTCGGAGTAGCTGGTGTGGCAGAGTACGCTGTTGACTCCGCTCTCGCCGGAAAGTGCGGACCATGCTCCGGCTAAGATGGGAGCTGCTGCTGATGCGGCATCGAATGTGGGGGTGGAGAACAGCTGCCAGGAGGTCAGGTCGGAGGGTACGGGGAAAAGATTGGCTTTCCTGTAGACGTTACTCATGTATACACCTGTCAGAGTGGCGTCAAATCCTTCGTATGTTACCTTGTAGTCGGCACCGTCCTCAGTTGCGCAAGGCTCGATAAGGCTGTTCTCCTCATTGATGGCGAAGTATGCGGTACCGTTGGCCTGCAGGGCGACTTTGCTGATCTCCACGCGGGAGATGACGGGACGGATGTAGATCTTCGCTGACAGATAGCGTGCGCCGAGACCTTCCTCAGAGATAATCACTTCGTTATCCTCACCAGCTACATTGGTGGCGCTTTCGAGCTGGATGTCTCCGCCTATGTAGGGAACCTCACCGGTCTGGTTGATAGCCGGGCCGTAGTTCTCAAGAGCGAGCGAAAGTGCGCTGATATTGACGGAGGAGGAAACAGTGGAAGTAGTATAGTCGAGTCCCTGGATGTCAGGACCGTCGGCTACTACGTAAACGCGGGTTATTCCGGACATGCCGATGAAACGCACTCCGTTGGATTCGGTCAGGTTGTCGTAGATGGTCTTGCCGTCGCCGTCAGCATCTGTGGAGTTGGCGCGGAAGACGTACTTGATGACATCGTTGTCATCGGTGAAGTACACGTCGATTTTGGAAAAGCTGTGTTCGGTTTCATCTGACCATACATCGTCCGGGGTAACGGTAGTGGCTTTTGTGGCGCTCTGGCCCAGATCGATGCTCAGTACGACGGAGCTGAGTTCTCCGTTGGCGGGATTGCCGGGCTGCTCCTGCTTCTGGCAGGAGGCTGTCAGGAAGGCCGCTGTCCCCAGGACGATGGCCCACTGAATGAAGTTGTGAGTTCTCATGTTACTAAACTAAAACTAAATTATTAACACTAAATTATTTGATTTATAATTGTCTCATTATGTTCTCCAGTTCGCTGAGGTTGTGAGCGGCACCCTCGTGTCCGCTTCCTGCGGCCAGGGAGAATGCGCTGCGGGCTTCCTGGTACATCTTCTCCGAGCAGTATATGATACCGAGTGTGTTGAGGGTCTCGGGATTGAAGGGGGCACCGGACAACAATGACACCGCCTCGCTCACCATCCCCTTGTCGTAGAGGGCCATGGCTGCGTTGTGTGTGGCGGCTGCATCGGAGGGATAGGTGTCCGCTGCAGTCATGAGCACTTCCAGATATCTGGGATCGTCCTTTCCATAGAGACCGGCTACTGAGTACAGCTCGTTGATACTGAGCCATTCGGGGTGCTCCTGCCAGAGCGCTTCGGCTTCTTCCGGCGAGAAGTCGCGCAAATCGTATTCTATGACGTATTCCGTACGGCGCAGACCCGGAAGAATGTCCTTGCGGAGTCTGTCGTACAGGGCCTTGTCCTGTTTGAGGACCCGCTCGCAGCTGTCCCTGTTGTCCTCTCTGAGAGCGGCTTTGACTTCGGCGATTACCGGATTGGATGCCAGCTGGGCGTCGGCAGCCGCGGCCTTGAAGAAGCCGTCCCAGTTCTCGGCACCGCTCTCCACTATGTACAGGGAGTCTGGGATGGAGGTGTCCATGGATTTTATGTGGTCGGCCAGGCTAGCGGCTCTGCGGCGGGCCAGCGACGTATTGAATCTCTCGGGTCCGTCAGGCGATGCGAATCCGAGGAAACGTACTGCCCTGAGAGTGTATACAGTATCGTTGAGCGCCGTGCGGATGGACTCCATGATGCCTTCGAGGGCCGCTGCGTTGTCCATATAGTCAGGTCGTATCTCGGCGCGGTTGACGGCGAACTCCAGGCTGGCGGTATGGTGCTTTTCCCTGTTCTTGTCATCTCCAGACGGACTCTGCATGAATCCGGGTGATGACCACTGCGGTACATAGGGCGGCAGTACCGGGGCTAGAAAGAGTGTGTCGGTCTCCACCAGGCACTCCGCGCATCCGTGGACCGTCTCGTACAGTGCGAGGCGTCCGTCCAGCATGGCGGGGTCGTATGGTATTGACGATGTGTACCGCACGGTTTCAGGGGCTTTGCGTCCTGTCTCCAGTATCAGACACGATTCGTCTCTGGCAGTACTCCTCTTGTCCAGTGTGCTTCTCCTCTCAATCGCTTTTGCTCTGATACGTCCGTCAATATAGACAGGCGCGAACCTGAATTCGGATGAGGAGTCGGCGGATATCAGCACGGGCACGATACATACGGTGTGCTGTGTCCGGGCATGCGGTCTGTCCTTCCATTTTATGGCCATGTCCACAGAAGCCGAACGCTTGCCTGTGACTGAGTCGGAGGTCATGCTGACGTCCGACAGTATCCATTCCATGCGGTCCAGATATGTGGGGCTGTCCTGGCCGCTGCTGTTGTCCTGGGCTTTAAGCGGGACGGCTGCGGTCAGAAGTACGAAGCATATTGTGTAGATATAACCTTTCATCGCATTCATATTAAAAAATCATAAATATGAGGCTGACGGCCAGTTTGGTGATTGCGAACCGGTTGGAGACGCCCTCGCCGGTCATCGCTCCGCATCGCACGCACTCGTACTGCTCGTATGACGTGCCTACCCATCCTGCCCCTATCTCCGCTTCTATGCTCCATCGTGGAGATAGTATCCAGTGGTAGCCGTACCCTATGCCGGCTCCGTACATCCATCCCTCGTAGCGGTGGTCGCGCAGTTGCTTGTATATGTTGAAAGGGAAGAACGGGTCTGCCATGTTGAACTCTCCTCCGATGGCGTGCAGCGCAAGAAAATGTCCGTTGAATGTCTCGCAGAACCAGAACCTGGCCTCAGGCTGTACCATCCATTGCTTCTGCTTGCGGTAGTCCTTGAAGTCCCAGGCGTTGTAGTTGCCGGATATGTCGAGGCTCCATCTGGGAGCCAGGGAGGCCTCCAGACCGAGATTGACAGTGGCCGTCAGATCTGACAGCACGTTGGTCTTCAGGGCCATGTGCTGAGCCTTCACTGTCAGCGGAGCGGACAGCAGAACGCAAAAAATGATTACCTGTACTATTTTCTTAGACAGTTGTATCATGAGGAATCTGGAGTGAGTTTTAAGTTTCGGAAAGCAAATATATATGTTTTAGTTGTAAAATTATAACAAAAAGTTAATAAAAATATCAAAAACGAAGACACAGATACGTCTGGGCGTGATTTGACATATCTGTGTCTTGATTATTGTGTAAATGCCTGTGTGCTAGCCTAGTGCTATTTGCGAGCCGACTTTTTCGGCCCTCTGAGGCGTGTTGAGGCCATCACTATGGCTTCGTCTCTGGCGATGTAGCGCATCGCTATGAAGGTGAGTACGGCCGCGCACAGTGGAAATATGCAGGGGACTGTGAAAATGGGTCCTTCCCCGAACTTCTCCACGTTGCCTCTCTGGAAGAAGTAGACGGCTATGATGACCTGATAGCCGAGCAGTATAAGTGAGTTGAGATTGCACAGGCGTATCTGGCGTATGCGGTTCTTGTACATAAATATGAGCGCCACGCTGAGCACCGTGCATACTATGGAGAAAATAGTAGTGAGAGTGAACCCCTTGTAAGATACGGTCACAAACGGGATGGTGACATCGCTGCCTACGTAGCGTATCATGGGGGTGAAGAACATGGCGATGAGCAGTCCGGCCGCTATCGTCAGGAATAGAGTCTGAATTCGCTGTATCATGTCGCAAATGTAATTAATATTGTCTATGGATGTCCGGTGAGTCCGGTGATTGCGGCCTGGGCGCAGACGCAGCCGAATACCGCCGGGATATATGATATGGTGCCTACCTGGGACTTCTTGTTGCGCTCTCCTTCTGTCGGCACTATGGCATCCCTGTCCGGCAGCTCCTCCGAGAATACCACCTGAAATCCTTTCGTGATGCCGGCCTTGCGGAGTTTCTTGCGCAGGATGAATGCCAGAGGACAGTTGAATGACTTTGACAGGTCTGTCAGGCGTATCCTGGTGGCGTCGGTCTTGGCTCCGGCTCCCATGGACGACACCAGGGGGATTCCGTTGCGGACGCAGTATGTGATGAGGCTTATTTTAGGCGCCAGGGTGTCTATGGCGTCTATCAGGAAGTCAGGGGACGTGCCTCCGCAGGCCTGTCCGATGACGGTTCCGATATTGTCCTCCGTGAGATATTCGGGCACCTTGATGATTTCGAGCTCCGGATTGATGTCGAGCAGCCTTGCTTCCATTACATCGGTCTTCAGCTGTCCCAGCGTGGAGTCCAGTGCCAGCAGCTGCCTGTTCTTGTTGGAGACGCTTACCCGGTCTGAGTCAATCAGCACCATGCGTCCTGTGCCGGCGCGGGCCGTCATCTCGGCTGCGTAGGCGCCTACTCCTCCAAGCCCGGCCACTACTATAGTGCTGGCGCTGAGGCGTTCAAGAGCCTCCCGGCCCAGAAGCAGCCCGGTGCGTCCGAGCCATTCGGGACTATCTGTCATGTTCTTCCACTCTTATGTTTTCCTGAGCCTTGGCCTCATCCCACAGGGCGTCCATCTCAGCCAGGGTCATGTCTTTCAGGGAGCGTCCCTGACGTATGGTGTGCTCCTCGATATAGGTGAAGCGGCGTCTGAACTTGGCGCATGTCATCTCCAGCGCAGTGTCCGGGTTGAGGTCGTAGAGCCTGGCCGCATTGACTATGGAGAAGAGGAAGTCGCCCAGCTCTCCCTCGGCCTTTGATGCTGATAAGGGGTCGGAGGAGTCCATGCGCTCCAGTTCCGAGCGGAATTCTCCCAGCTCCTCGGCCACTTTGTCCCATACCTGGCTGCGGTCCTCCCAGTCGAAGCCCACAGCTCTGGCTTTGTCCTGCATCCGGTATGCCTTCAGCAGGGGCGGCAGGGAGACAGGCACTCCGGAAAGTACCCGCTTGTTGCCGTCCTTTTCCTTGGTCTTGAGCTCTTCCCAGTTCTTCACCACATCGTCGGCTCCGTCCACGTGTGTCTGTCCGAATACGTGGGGGTGGCGGTAGATGAGCTTGTCGCACAGTCTGTTGATGACGTCCACGATATCGTATTCGCCTTTCTCCGACGCTATCTTAGCATAGAATACGATATGAAGGAGTACGTCCCCAAGCTCCTTGGACACATCCTTGCCGTCGCCGCGCAGGATGGCGTCGCTGAGCTCGTAGGTCTCTTCTATGGTCTGCGGACGCAGCGACTCGGTTGTCTGCTTGTGGTCCCAGGGACATTTTTCCCGTAGTTCGTCCATTATGTCCAGAAGCCTGCCGAATGCCTCCAGCTTGGCTTGTCTTGATGTCATTTCGTTTGTGCTCATATTATATAGGGTATGATCTGTCATTTGATATCCTCCGGGTCTTCCAGAAGATCCGGCCTTAGGCGTCGTGTGCGCTCGACGGCCTGTGCTTCCTGCCACTGCTGTATCAGCCTGGGGTTGCCGGAGAGCAGGACTTCCGGGACTTTCCAGCCCATGAAGTCGGCGGGCCGGGTGTAGACAGGAGGGGCGAGAAGGCCGTCCTGAAATGAGTCGGAGAGTGCGGAAGTCTCGTCGGTGAGTACACCGGGGATGAGGCGGATGATGGAGTCGCAGATGACTGCTGCGGCCAGTTCGCCTCCGCTGAGAACGTAGCTGCCTATGGAGATTTCCTTTGTTATCAGGTGCTCGCGTATCCTGTGGTCGATGCCTTTGTAGTGTCCGCACAGGATGATGATGTTCCTGGCTGTGGACAGGCTGTTGCACAGACCCTGGCTCAGTACCTCTCCGTCAGGGGAAGTGTAGATGACGTGATCATAGTCCCTCTGCGATGTCAGGTCAGTGATGGCCTTGTACAGCGGCTCGGGTTTTATGACCATGCCGGCGTCGCCTCCGAAACCGTAGTCGTCGATCTGTTTGTAGTTGCCTTTTCCGTAGTCGTGCAGATTGACCACATGTATCTCCACGAGCCCCTTGTCCCTGGCCCGTTTTATGATTGAGTGGCTGAGCGGACTCTCCAGAAGATCCGGGACCGCACTGATGATGTCTATCCTCATAGCGGATGCAAATGTACGTAATTTATGCGATAAGAGCGGTATTTTAAAAAATAATGTATATTTGCAAATTCATTTTAATGTATTTAATATGATTGATGAGACCTTGAATCCTTCCGTAGAGAAGAGTACTGCTGAGAATTCTGTAGAGAATCCTGAGACAACTGATGTTAATGTCAATGAAAATGTTAATGAAGAGGAGTCCCGTGCCGAGGAACTGAAAGGGGCCGTAATCAGCGATGAGGAGCTTAAGAAGCTGTCTTCCAAGAGCCTCAAGGAGATAGTGGATGCTTTCCGCAAGCTGGTCGAGGACGGTGACATCATGGAACTCAACAGACAGGCCGAGTATATCAAGGCCACTTTCTACAAGGTGCTCAAGGAGGAGAAGATAGCGTCCGGTTACCATGTCCAGCCCGGTTCCGCTGAATATGCGGAGGCACCGCAGGAGAATGACGCTGCCGAAGTGGAGGAGACATTACAGGAGCCTGAGGAAAATCAGGAGGTGTCAGTCAATCCCTTTATAGAAATTGAGAGAGCCTTCAAGGACTTGTACACCAATTACAAAGCGCGCAGAGCTGTGTATTTCCAGAATCTGGAGCGTGAGAAACAGGCCAATCTGGAGAAGAAACTGGAGATTATCGAGGATCTCAAGAAGTTGATAGAGAATACAGAGGATATTAACAGGACATTCCCTGAATTCCGTGCCCTCCAGGCCAGATGGCGTGAGACGGGTCCTGTGCCCCAGGCCATGGTGAAGGATGTCTACGACACCTATCAGCACAATGTGGAGAATTTCTACGATCTTGTCAAGATAAACAACGAGCTCAGGGATCTGGACTTCAAGAAGAACCTTGAGATCAAGACCGGGCTTTGCGAGAAGGCGGAGGCCCTTGAGAAGAGTGCCAATGCGGTGGAGGCTTTCAACCAACTTCAGAAACTTCACGAGGAATGGAAGGAGTGCGGTCCAGTGGCCAAGGAGTTCCGTGATGAGATATGGGAGCGTTTCCGTGCCGCCACATCCGTCATCAACAAGATGCACCAGGCTTATTTTGAGGGGCTAAAGGTGCAGCAGAAAGAGAATCTGGTCGCCAAGACCGCTCTTTGCGAGAAAGCGGAGGCTCTGGCGGACAAGGAGATAAAGGAGTCAAACGGATGGAACGCCGTGACCAAGGAGTTCGAGGAGATTCAGAAGGAGTGGCGCAAGATAGGCTTTGCGTCCAAGAAGGACAATCAGAAGATATACGACCGTTTCCGTGCCGCCTGCGACAAGTTCTACAACCGCAAGCGTGAGTTCTATTCCGATTTCAAGGAGCAGATGAACGCCAATATGGAGAAGAAGATAGCTCTGTGCGAGCAGGCCGAGGCCGTGATGGACAGCACTGACTGGAAGACTACTTCGGATTATCTTATCTCTCTGCAGAAACAGTGGAAGGAGATAGGCCCCGTGTCCCGTAAGAAGTCCGACCAGATATGGGCGCGTTTCCGTGCGGCATGTGACCATTTCTTCGACAATAAGGACAAGAACTTCGGAGGTGTGGATCCCAAGTATGTGGACAATCTCAAGGCCAAGCAGGCCGTTATAGATGAAGTAGCCGCATATGTGTCTTCTGGAGATGTCAGGGAGGACGGCAAGGCTGCCAGAGAGTTCTCTGATAGGTGGAACGCAATAGGATTCGTGCCGTTCAAGGAAAAAGAAAAGGTCAATGAGCAGTTCCGTGCCGTCATGGCTGACAAGTTCCCCGATTTCAGAGTCTCAGGCGGAGGACGCGGCAAGGCTCAGAGAGCAAGGGGCGGACATCACGATGGCGGTCCTGTGAACCAGGAGAGGGAACGTCTGCTTCAGAAGTTCCGCAAACTGGAGAGCGAGATAGCCACTTATGAGAACAATATCGGCTTCTTCGCAAGTTCCAAGAAAGCTGATTCGATAGTAAGCGAGTTCCAGAAGAAGATAGACGCCGCTAAGGCGGAGCTGGCCGAACTTGAGGATAAGATCAAGAAACTTGACGCACAGGAGTAGCAGGCAGGGAAGATATGAACAAGAATACAGTTATCGGGATAACGCTGATAGGACTTCTGCTGATAGGATTCAGCGTATTCAATTCAAGAGTTGCGAGAGAACGTGCTGAGGAACTGAGAGTAAGGGATTCGGTGGCTGCGGCCAACGCCCTCCTGTATGCCGAGCAGCATGCTGTAGAGACTATGGACACGGCAGCGGCCCTGCAGGAGCCTGCTTCTTATCAGAGCACATATGCCAATCCTTTTCTGGAGCAGGCATACAACGGTTCGGAGGAATTCCATTTCCTTGAGAACAATAAGCTGAGGATAAAGTATACGACCAAGGGCGGACAGCCTGCGGACGTGTTGATCAAGGATTATTATACGAGCGACAGCACCAACCTCTATCTGATGAAGGACGGTTACAGCAGTTTCGGACTTCAGCTCTATACCAATCAGTATATCAACACAGGCGATTTCGTATACGAGACAGTGGTCAGCAATGATTCAGCTCTCGTGATGAGGCTTTATTTCTCCGATACGGCCTTCATAGAGCACAGCTATTTCCTGCCTCACGACAGCTATATGGTGGACTTCGACGTTCACATGGTCAATATGGACCGTCATATACCGCGCAACGCATCGCAGTTTGACATCGTATGGAATATGGACGTGCCCCGTCTAGAGAGAGGCTATAAGAACGAGCAGATGTACTCCACTGTGGATTACAAATATCCGGGTGAGGTGAAGAGCGTGGAGAATCTGGGCAAGATGCGCTCGGGCCGTTCTGCCGGTCAGCACAAGGAAGTGACAACCCGTATCGAGTGGCTGGCTTTCCAGCAGCAGTATTTCTCCGCCATCCTCAGGGCTGAACAGAATTTTGAGTCAGGTAATCTCTCTATGAAGTTCTATCCTGAGACAGACCCTGAACGCCGCCTGATGGCCTGCGCCGCCTCTACCCTTGTCCAGTACGATGCCGGAGCCGATGTCACGGTACCTTTCCAGTTCTATTTCGGACCCAATCATTTCCGTACCCTGAAGAGCTATGACTATGGTTTCGAGAAGATAGTTCCCCTCGGCGGCTGGCTGGTAAGATGGATCAACAGGGGTATCATCATCCCGGTCTTCGACCTTTTCGGACGCTTTATCAGCAACTACGGTGTGATTATCCTCCTCCTGACGCTGCTTATCAAACTGGTTATCTCGCCCCTGACATTGAAGTCCTATATGTCGTCGGCGAAGATGAATGTGCTGCGTCCTGAGATAGACAAGATCAACGCCAAATATCCGCGTCAGGAAGATGCCTTGAAAAAGCAGCAGGAGACTATGGAGCTGTACCGCAAAGCCGGAGTAAGCATGTTCGGAGGCTGTCTTCCGATGCTGCTTCAGTTCCCTGTGCTCTTCGCCATGTTCCGTTTCTTCCCGGCCTCGTTCGAGCTGAGGCAGAAAGGTTTCCTGTGGGCGGACGACCTCAGTACATACGATTCGATACTCGATTTCGGATTCAACATACCGCTGTACGGCGACCATGTCAGCCTTTTCGCCATCCTCTGCGCCCTTAGCATGTACTTCTCGGCCAGGATGACCCAGGGCAGCACTGCCGACAACAATCCGCAGATGAAGAGTATGAGGAACATGACACTTTATTTCATGCCCATATTCATGCTGTTCATCTGTAACAACCTCTCCAGCGGTCTTACATACTACTACCTGCTCTCCAACCTTATCATGATGCTCCAGACCTGGGTAATCCGTCGTTTCTTCGTGGACGAGAAGAAGATTATGGCCAGGGTGCAGGCGGCATCCGTGAAAGGCGCCGCCAAGCCCAAATCAAAGTTCCAGCAGCGTCTTGAGGCTATCCAGAAGGCTCAGCAGGAAGCTATCCGCGAGCAGCAGAGGCAGCAGAGAAGAAGATAATAGATACTATATGGGACACATTAATGAGAATATCCTGTCGCTGCGGCAGGAACTGCCCTCCGGGGTCGAGCTCGTGGCAGTGTCCAAGTTCAAGTCCGGCGAGGAGATAATGGAGGCCTATGACGCAGGTCAGAGGGTCTTCGGAGAAAGCCGTCCGCAGGAGCTTAAGGAGAAGGCCTTGTCCTTGCCCAAGGATATTGAGTGGCACTTCATCGGTCATCTGCAGAGCAATAAGATAAAGATGACAGTGCCTTATGTCAGGCTGATACACTCAGTGGACACTCCGAAGCTCTTTTTCGAGATAGAGCGCTGGTGCCGTCAGAACGGCCATAGCGTGGACGTGCTGCTGGAAATGCACATCGCCTCTGAGGAGAGCAAACAGGGTTTCTCCGATGAGGAGGTTATGGACTTCCTCGCAGGGATCGAACAGGCCCGTCAGTCCGGGGACAATGATGCATATCCCTCGCAGGTGCGTATCCGTGGAATCATGGGCAT
Organism: Candidatus Coprenecus stercoravium; assembly: GCA_019116865.1. Classification (GTDB taxonomy): domain Bacteria; phylum Bacteroidota; class Bacteroidia; order Bacteroidales; family UBA932; genus Coprenecus; species Coprenecus stercoravium. The sequence goes on from DXAW01000097.1 coordinate 26,992, forward strand.
GGCATCGCTTACTGAGGACGAGTCGCTTATCCGTAATGAGTTCGCTCATCTCAATGCTGTCTTCGACCGTATCAAGGCTCTCGGTTATCCTTTTCTTGAGCAGTTTGACCTGAAGTCGTTCGGGATGACGCACGACTACCGCATAGCGGTGGAGATGGGGAGCAATATGGTTCGTATAGGTACTAAAATATTCGGCCCCCGAGGGGTCTGTTTATCATAGTAGGCGAACTGCTGCGTTATCTTCGGTTAGAGGAGTGCCTGGAAGACCAGTTCTACGGGGCCTGTTAATTCGACGTCTGAGAATATTCCGCTCCGGCAGCTTAACGACACCGTGAAGGTGTCTGAGGTTGACCGGAGCGTGTATTTTCCGCTATGGTCTCCCCTTAGCCATGCCGCCGCCGCGGATGCTATGATGCCGGTGCCGCAGGACAGTGTCTCGTATTCCACTCCTTTCTCGTATGTGCGTACTCTCAGCGGCTCTCCCGGAGCGGATATCTGTACAAAGTTGACATTGACACCTTTGGGGGCAAAACGGCTGTCATATCTCCACCTGCGTCCCTCTGTCATGATGTCGAGGCTGTCGAGGTCGTCCCTGAAGATGACCAGATGATCCGTGCCCGTGTTCATGCGGTATGCTGTGCCGCCGGACAGGGAAAGAGTCTCCGCATCGGCTATGTCGTTCATGCTCAGCAAGACAGTGCTTTTGTTGCCGTCGGCCGAGATTATCCTGCCGGTGTGAACGCCGTCCGGGGCAGAGAATGTCCAGGACTGTCCTCCGTTTTTGGGGATGATTCCGGAACGGAATGCCAGGTCCACTATGCACCGTCCTCCGTTGCCGCACATCATGCCGCCGGAGCCGTCATTGTTGTAGAAGCGCATGGAGAAATCATGCTCCGGATCCGCCTCCATGATGATAAGTCCGTCGGCTCCTATGCCGTAACGCCTGTCGCACAGATGGATGACATCCTGTGCCGAAAGAGCGTTCCTGCTGTCGACGGAGCGGACGAGGATGAAGTCGTTGCCGGCTGCCTGGTATTTGAAAAAATCCATATGGCGATGCTATTTTTCCTGAATTAGACGTTCGATATCTGCTGCTGTCCTGGCGGCCGAGTCTCTTTCTCCGAGCATGGCTCTCATGTCGTCGTAGTCCTGTATCATCCGGCGGCGGTAGTCTGCGTCATCAGTCATCCTGAGCACTTCGTCCGCTATGTTTCCGGGGGTGCAGTCACCCTGAAGCAGCTCCTTGAATATGTGCTTTCCGAGAATCATGTTTGCCAGGGATATGGTGTCCAGTCTGACAATCAGCCGGGCGAGGGCGTAGGTTATAGGGTTCATGCCGTAGCACACCACCTGAGGTGTGCCGATGACGGCGGCTTCAAGACTTGCCGTGCCGGAGGAGATGACAGCCGCCTCGGAATGGCTGAGTACCCCGTAGGTGTCTCCCTGTATGATTTCGATATCGCTGTCTTCTGTGTATCTGCGGTAGTATTCCAAGTCGATGGACGGAGCTGCCGCCAGCATATATCGGAATCTCCCTCCGGTTTTTTCAGTAAGAACGGCCGCAGTCCGGATGATTCTTGGCATCAGGTAGTCCACCTCCATTTTACGGCTTCCGGCGAGGAAGGCTATCACCGGTCTGCCGTCTTCAGACAGAGAGTGGGAGCGAAGCCATTCTTCCCTTCCCATGTGTATGGACGGCGTATCGTTGATGTTGTCTACCAGCGGATTGCCGTTGTAGATGACGTCCAGTCCCTTTGAACGGAAATATTCCACCTCGAACGGGAAGATGATGAAGACCTTGTCGACATATTTTCTCAGCAGTCTTATGCGGCTCTCGCCGCGCGCCCATACTTTCGGAGGGATATAGTAGAAAACCTTTATGCCGTGGCTGTGCGCAAAGCGTGCGATTTTCAGGTTGAATCCGGGATAGTCGATGAGTATTACCGCATCCGGACTGAACTGCAGTATGTCCTCCTTGCAGAATGTGAGATTGCGCAGGATGCTTCCGAGCCGGCCGAGAACTTCCACCAGCCCCATTACGGCATTGTCCCTGTAGTCCTTTACGAGGGTTCCGCCCACTGCGGCCATCTTGCCGCCGCCCCAGAACCGGATGCTGCATGAGGGGTCATGCTGCAGCAGGCCTTTCATCAGATTGGCCCCGTGCAGGTCCCCTGATGCCTCTCCTGCTATGATGTAATATTTCATGGCCTGGTTTCGAAATTCCAAGTGCTTCCCAGTCTCTCCAGTTCCTGATAGTCGGTATTGTCCACTTTGTGCGGAACCACGGAGATGTAATGCCGGTAGACCAGCCAGTGATCGCCGTTGGAGCCTTCTTTCTCGTGATTCTCAAAGTGTCCTGCCATCATGAAATACTTGCGGCCCTGGCTGTCGTAGTGAGTGTCGAACTCCTCGACCCAGCGGCCGCGGCCTTTGCGGGCGAGTCTGATGCCTTTGATCTGGTCAGCCGGTATGGCGGGGAAGTTGACATTGATATAGGTGCCTTTCTCGGGAGGATTGGCCAGAAACTGCTCCATGATGGTGTCCGCATATTTCAGTACCGGACTGAAATCAGGATGCGCATCATGTGTGCACAGGGAGAAACCTATGGACGGTATCTCGTAGACGGCTCCTTCGATACATGCGCCCAGAGTTCCGGAGTATATGGATGCTACGGAACAGTTGGCCCCGTGATTGATGCCGGATACCACTATGTCAGGCTGCGTTCCTTCCGGATAGCATTCATTGATGCCTGCCTTTACGCAGTCCACCGGAGTGCCGTTGAATGTGAACACTCTCATGCCGTCCTCATTGCTGACCTGCTCTAGATACAGTGGGGTGTCCATTGACAGGGCCGCCGACCTGCCTGACTGCGGGTGAAGCGGAGCCACGACAGTGACGTTGCCGTATCGGGACATGATACCGGCCAGTACATGAATACCTTCCGCATCTATTCCGTCATCATTGGTTATCAGGATTTCTCTTCTGGATGTCATAAAGTAAAAATTGTACGCAAATATAATTTATTTCTTTCAAACAAAATTCTTATATTTGCGTACTCTTTAAAAAATAGAAACAATGGCAAAAGTTAAAATTGGAATCAACGGATTCGGCCGTATCGGACGTATGGTCTTCCGTGCTGCTGTGGAGAACTTCTCAGATGACATTCAGGTAGTTGGCATCAACGACCTCCTTGAGCCGGAGTATCTCGCATATATGTTGAAATATGACTCCGTCCACGGACGTTTCGGTCACGATGTGGCCGTGGAGAACGGATACCTTATAGTTAATGGTCAGAAGATCCGTCTTACTTCCGAGATGGATCCCGCCAACCTCAAATGGAACGAGGTGGGCGCCGATATCGTGGTCGAGTCCACAGGTCTGTTCCTGACCGATGACAAGGCCCGCAAGCATATCGAGGCCGGAGCCAAGAAGGTGATTATGTCGGCTCCCTCGAAGGACGATACCCCTATGTTCGTATTCGGTGTGAATGAGAAGACATACAAGGGACAGGATATCATCTCCAACGCATCCTGCACCACCAACTGTCTGGCTCCTGTGACCAAGATTCTCAATGAGAAATACGGAATCAAGAGAGGTCTCATGACTACAGTACATGCGGCCACCGCTACACAGAAGACTGTAGACGGCCCTTCAATGAAAGACTGGAGAGGCGGACGCGGTATCCTCGAGAATATCATCCCTTCATCCACAGGTGCAGCCAAGGCTGTAGGCAAGGTGCTGCCTGAGCTTAACGGCAAGCTGACAGGTATGTCCATGAGGGTTCCCACCTCTGACGTGTCCGTAGTCGACCTGACAGTGGAGCTGGAGAAGCCCGCTGCATACGAGGACATCTGCAAGGCCATGAAGGCCGCTTCTGAGGGAGAGCTCAAGGGTATCCTCGGTTATACTGAGGAGGCTGTTGTCTCCACGGATTTCCGCGGTGACTCCCACACCTCTATTTTCGATGCCAAGGCAGGTATCCAGCTTGATCCCACATTTGTGAAAGTCGTTACCT
>DXAW01000098.1 GCA_019116865.1 Candidatus Coprenecus stercoravium
ATGCCGGATTTCGCTTCCGCTGAATTCATACTGGAGGACGGGGAGTATATCTGCGGATGGGCCATAGAGAAGATGAGCAAGTCGATGTTCAATGTGGTCAATCCTGACAATGTCTGCGATACTTACGGTGCTGATACGCTCAGGCTTTACGAGATGTTCCTCGGCCCGATAGAGCAGTCCAAACCGTGGGATACCAAGGGTATAGACGGAGTTCACCGCTTCCTCAGAAAGTTCTGGAGACTCTTCTATGATAAGGACGGGGCTGTGTTTACGGATGTGAAGGCCACTTCTGCGGAGCTGAAGGTGCTGCACAACCTTATCCGGAAAGTGTCGTCCGATATCGAGCATTTTTCCATGAATACTTCGGTGAGCGCGTTTATGATAGCAGTGAACGAGTTGTCGGAGATCAAGTGCCGCAGCCGGGAGATTCTGGAGCCGATGGTCATACTGCTCTCGCCTTTCGCACCTCACATCTGCGAGGAACTGTGGAACAGGCTGGGACATAGTGACTCTGTATCCAACGCGTCGTATCCCGAGTATGTGGAGAGCTACACGGTGGAGAACACATTTGAGTATCCTGTGTCGTTCAACGGCAAGATGCGCTTCAAGATGGAGCTGGACCTCGGACTCTCGCCCAAGGAAGTGGAGGCTGCCGTACTGGCTTCTCCGAATACTGAGAAATACCTGGGCGGCAAGCCTGTGCGTAAAGTGATAGTGGTTCCCTCCAAGATAATCAATGTCGTGTTCTGATATGAAGCCGGTAACGAAGAAAGTCCTTATAACACTGAAAGAGTATGTCATCATCACTCTTGGACTTGCGTTGTACTGCTTCAGCTGGACGGCTTTCCTGATACCGAAAGGCATAGTGGGCGGTGCTATTCCGGGACTGGCAACGTTTGTAAACTATGCGACGGGAGGCCTGATACCTGTATCCGTGACATATCTCTCGATCAATGTGGTGCTCCTGATTCTCGGATTCCTGATTCTCGGCAAAGGGTTCGGATTCAAGACGATATACTGCATCCTGCTCAATTCACTGCTGCTGCAGGTGCTTCCTGAGCTGATACCCTGGGTGTCAACCATTGATGAGAAGTTCCTGAACGGCCTTATCGGAGGCTTTATCGGAGCGATAGGTATCGTCATGATATTCAATCAGGGAGGCAGTACGGGAGGTACGGATATCATAGCCCTTATACTTTCCAAGTTCAGGGAGATATCTCCAGGCAGAGTGTATCTTTTCTGTGACCTGCTGATAGTGGGTTCGGTGCTTCTGCTGCCCGGAAAGACGCTTTCCGATGTGGTCTATGGCTACATGCAGGTGATAGCTTTCTCCCAGGGAGTAGACCTTCTGCTGACCGGCAGCAAGCAATCGGTGCAGGTTATGATATTCTCGCAGAAATACAGCGAGATAGCCGATGCGCTTATGACGCAGCTCAAGAGGGGAGTGACGGCTTTTGAAGGTATCGGCTGGTACACGAAGGAGGCCCATCAGGTGCTGGTGGTCATAGCCCGCAAGCATCAGCTGAACGAGATCAATAAGATAGTCAAGAATCTTGACCGTTCTGCTTTTATGTCGGTGACATCGACCATGAGTGTCTATGGAAGAGGATTTGATGAATTAAAAGGACCAGAGAAAATAGAATGGAAACGCAAAAGAAAACAAGCACAAGAAAAGTCCTTACAGTAGTAAGTGATTATCTGATTATTACCCTGGGACTGCTGTGTTATACGGCAGGCTGGTGTATTTTCGTAATCCCCAACGGAATTGTCGGCGGAGGTGTATCCGGTATCGGTGCCATCGTCCAGTATGCTACTAACGGTGCGATACCTGTCAGTTACACATTCTTCTTTGTCAATCTGATACTGCTGATCATAGGAGTGAAGACCCTTGGAAAGGCATTCGGAGTCAAGACTGTGTATGCCGTAGTGGTGGCCTCCCTGCTTTTCAGGGTGCTGCCGGAAGTTATACCCCAGACTTTTATAGAGGAACTGGCTCTGGCTAACGGTAAGTTGCTTTGTGCTCTCATCGGCGGAGCAATGTCCGGCCTCGGTATCGGCATGGCTTTCAGTAGAGGCGGAAGTACAGCCGGGACGGATGTGATAGCATTGATTATCAGTAAATACCGTAATGTTCCTCCTGGAAGGATTATCCTGTTGTGCGATATATTCATCGTGGGCTCGTCCATCCTGCTGCCGTCGGATCTGAATTTCGGAGCCAGAATAGCCGGTGTCATGTACGGTTATCTGGTGGTGGCCGCATGCAGTTATGTGGTGGATCTGTCCGTGGCAGGAACCAAGCAGTCCGTGCAGCTGTTCATCTTCTCCAAGGAGTATGAGAAGATAGCAGATATGATATCCGGTACGATGGGACGCGGAGTCACCGTTCTGGATGCGGAGGGATGGTATACAAAGAATCACGAAAAAGTGCTGCTGGTAATGGTCCGGAAGGTAGAGACCAATTATCTGCTTTCCATGATCAAGCAGATCGACAAACAGGCCTTTATTTCCGTCGGCAGTGTTATGGGAGTGTATGGACGTGGTTTTGACGCGATTAAAGAAAAAAAGAAAATAGCAAAAATATAAAAACATGTATTTGTTCTGAATATTTTTGATTTTCTAGTCAGGAACTAGTCTCCATTATATCTTTGGGC
>DXAW01000001.1 GCA_019116865.1 Candidatus Coprenecus stercoravium
TGACATGTCAAACTGCTTACTGTATGTCCTTGATGACGATAGTTGGCCATGCCACAAAGATACGAATCTTTATAGAAACTTAAGTAGACGCAATGAATTGCGTGGTTTTAACCCCTTATTTGGATAATAAAGGCCGAAGAACAGCATCAACGGCAAGGCGACACAAAGCGAGTAACTGTATATAGGATAATCCATGCTGCCTCTACTCCTTATGATGCGGTTCGTATATATGAAGTATGCCCGCCTGCGCATTGCCGCGCGGCGGTGATGTCTGCGGAAGATGAAAATTTTCCGCTAAGTATTTGTAGATTAAAGGATTTCCACAGATTTCCAAATACTTATTCAGAAATCCAGGGGCTGCCGAGGGCTTCCCTGAGGGGTGTATGAAGTCTGTGTGCGCCATTGCATTACCGTTACGCAAAGATAATGAAAATATGAATATGTGCTGCCTTATGCGTAAGCTGTCCGGTATCGGCTGTTTCTGGTGGTGCCGGTATAGGCGGTCACGGTGATGATAGCCGCAGCAGTCTGGAAGACGGGATGGTTATTTTTGGAAGCGACGGGGCGGTCAGGGGAAAATCATCCCTGATTCATAGCGACTTACAAAACGCGCTGCACATTTGACAGCTTTAAAACCGGCCAAATGTGCAGCACCTTATCTTAGTGCATTGATATTCAGATATTTACCGCACCACGCCGCACCATCAGTTCAAAAACAGACATGTCTGCCATGAATATGTCTCACAACTTAGGGGGTCAGTCCTTGACGGGGACATCGGCAACCCAGATCCGACGCTCGATGGCCTGGTCCAGGGAGATCATCGTATCCGTACTCTGGATATAGGGGATGTTCTGAATGGTGTGGACGAGAATGCGCATCAGGTGATCGTGGTCAGTGCAGTAGAGCTTGATCAGCAGGGCATGCTTGCCGGTGACGAAGTGGCACTCCACCACCTCGGGTATCTGCTTGAGGGCCTTTATCACCTCGTTGTACTTGTTGGTCTCCGAGAGCGAGACTCCCACGAAGGCGCAGACATTGAGACCGAGGGCCTGAGGCTTCACTAAAAGGCGGGAGCCGGTGATGATGCCCATGCTCTCCATCTTCTTGACCCGCTGATGAATGGCCGCACCGGAGACTCCGCACTCACGGGCTATCTCCAGAAACGGCATCCTCGCGTTCTTGACCAGAAAGGAAAGGATTCTCTGGTCTATTCTGTCCAACTGGTACTTCATGACTCTTATTTTTTCTTGGATTTCTCTATTATCTCCCGACACTGCTCCACAGTCAGAGTCCCGGGATCAGTACCTTTCGGTATCTTATAGTTGGCACCCGAATGCTTGATGTAAGGGCCGAAACGTCCGTTGAGCACCTCTATGTCGGCTTCGGGGAAGGCCTTGATATTGCGGTTCTTCTGCTGTTCCTCATGATCCGAGATCAGCTTGCGGGCCTCTTCCAGGGTTATAGTGTACGGGCTCATGCCCTTCTTAAGAGATACGAATTTGCCGTCATACTTGACATAAGGACCGAACTTGCCCTTGGAGCAGGTCACCTCCTTGCCGTCGATCTCTCCCAGAGTACGGGGCAGGACGAACAGGCGCAGGGCATCTTCCAGAGTCACCGACTCTATCAGCATACCTTTGTCCAGACCGGTAATCCGCTTCTGGGGATCGTCATCCTCCCCTATCTGCACCACCGAGCCGTAACGTCCCATACGGGCTATCACCGCCTTGCCTGTGGCCGGATCGGTTCCGAGCACCTTGCGGGTCTTCACAGGAGCGCTCTCGCTTATGGTCTCCTCCACCTTCTCGTGGAAAGGCCTGTAGAAGTCCGCCACTATCTTGTTCCACACCAGTTTTCCGGCAGCCACCTTGTCAAAGTCCGTCTCCACCCTGGCGGTAAAGCCATAGTCCATGATGGACGGAAACGCCTTTTCCAGGAAGTCCGTGACCATCACGCCTATGTCCTGAGGACACAGACGGCCCTTCTCCGAGCCGGTCGTTTCCTTCTTGCCCGAACGCGCTATATCGTCCCCTTTCAGGGTAAGCAATGTCACTGTCCTCTCCTCGCCCTTGCGGTCCTGCCGCAGGATGTAGCCTCTCTGATGGAGAGTGGAGATGGTCGGCGCATACGTGGAGGGACGGCCTATGCCCAGCTCCTCCATCTTCTTGACCAGCGAGGCCTCTGAATACCTGGGAGGATGTACGGTGTACTTCTGCATGGCGGTTATCGTGTCCCTCAGCATGACATCTCCGACGGCCAGAGGAGGAAGCATCCTCTCCTCGTCTCCCGAAGGAGCGTCATCGTCGGACGACTCCATATATAATTTAAGGAAACCGTCGAACAGCACCGTGGAGCCGGTCACGTCGAAATGCTCCTTAATCCTGTCTCCTACCACGGTTATATCCGTCTTCTCCAGGCGGGCATCGGCCATCTGCGAGGCCACCGTGCGCTTCCAGATAAGGCTGTATAACTTCTTCTCGGCAGCCGTACCCTCAATCTCGGTATTGGCGATATAGGTCGGACGGATGGCCTCGTGTGCCTCCTGTGCTCCCTTTACACCGGTCTTGTACTGGCGGGCTTTGTGATACTGCGCTCCCAGATTGTCAGTAATCCAGGATTTGGCCGCACCTATGGCGAGCTTCGACAGAGTCGTGGAATCGGTACGCATGTAGGTAATCAGTCCGGACTCGTACAGATGCTGCGCTA
>DXAW01000099.1 GCA_019116865.1 Candidatus Coprenecus stercoravium
ACGTTATCTAACGCTTTGCCACAATAGGCACAATCAGATCTGTGACTCATGTATGCCTATGGAGCCGGAGTGGGGAGGGCTGTCCCCGTTCGGGAAGGAAGTCGTGGCGGAATGCAACCGCCTGGGCATTATGCTGGACTGCTCCCATGCCTCTGATGAGACTTTCTATGACCTTTTGAAGTATTCGTCCACACCGGTGATAGCATCCCATTCCTCATGCAGAGCCTTGTGCTCTCACCCCAGGAACATGTCTGATATCATGCTGCGGGATTTGGCGTCAGCCGGAGGAGTGGTGCAGATAAACTTCTATCCCAAGTTCATCGACAGTGATTTCGCTGATGAGAAGTTTCTCAGACTCAGTGAGGAAGGGGAGAAATGGCAGGAACTTTACCGTTCGGACCTATATAATGAGGTGTACCGCGACAACTATTTCCGGATAATGGATGAACTGGCTGTCTACCCGGCTCCTTCCGTAAAGCGGGTGGTGGACCATATTGACCACGCCGTGGAAAAGGCCGGGGCTGAGCATGTCGGCCTGGGATCAGACTTTGACGGCATAGAGATAGCGCCGGAAGGACTCCGGGATATCTCCATGTACGGCAACATAGCCGTGGAGCTGCGGGAACGCGGTTACCGTGAGCAGGACATAAGAGGTATAATGGGTGGTAACTTGCTGAGAGTCATGCACGAAGCACTTCGCAAAGCACAGACCTCAGCAGATTGAGGGCACTGCCGGCAAAGCGCTGGATATTGGTGCTTCTGTCGTTGTTGAATCTGAACATCCGGGACAGGACTGCGGTCTTGCCCGGATGTTCTGCATCCGGATACGCCACTGCTACCCATACAGTTCCTACCGGCTTGTCCTCGCTGCCTCCGTCCGGTCCCGCAATGCCGGTGGTGGATACCGCGAAGTCCGTATTGAGAGCTTTGCAGACTCCCAAAGCCATGGCTTCTGCACATTCGCTGCTTACGGCTCCATGCTCAGCAATAGTTTCGATGGGTACGTTTAATATATTTTCTTTCACGGAGTTGTCGTATGAAGTGACTGATCCGTAGAAGTATTTGGAAGCACCTGGCATAGCGGTGAAAAGGGAGGCCAGGAAACCGCCGGTACATGACTCGGCCACCGACAGGGTCATGCCGTTCTGAACCAGTTTCCGGGCTATTACTGACTGCAGGGTATCGTCGCCCTCACCATAGACGGCATCTCCGATTATGGGCATGACCTTCGCGAACTCACGGTCTATGCGTTTTATCTCCTCGTCTCTGTCGCCTCCGTATATGGACAGTCTCAGTCTGACTCCGGTAAGAGGGTTGGGCAGGTAAGCCAGATGCATATCCGCAGGCAGAGCATCCTCCCAGGGTCCTATCATCTTAGCCAAAGAAGACTCAGCTATCCCGTAAGTGGTTATGGTCTTGTGATATATGCTGTCAAGTGCAAAATGGCTGCGGATATCCGCCATGACATCCGGCAGCAGTCCGATGGCCTCGTAAGGCACTCCCGGCAGGGAATACAGTACGGGACAGTGGGCGAAAGCAGTTGACGGGAAGCGGAATATCATACCGGGGGCCGTACCTTTCCGGTTGAGCATCACCTCGCAGGTGTCAGGCACGACAGCCTGGGCCCGGTTGATGTCGGACATCTCTATGCCCCTGTGCGCCAAGATTCTCTCGATTACCTGCATCTGGCCCTCGTGGAATGTGTCGCCGCGGCTTCCCGAGAGTTCCGCCAATGCCTTCTTTGTGATATCGTCTTTAGTGGGACCAAGTCCGCCTGTAACTATTACTATATCAAAATTATGCAGTAATGACTTAATGCTTTGCTTTATGTCGGTTCCGTCGTCGGATATCGATACCATCCGGCATACCTTGATACCTATCTTGTTGAGTTCTACAGCTATTGCCGAGGAATTGGTGTCTACTATCTGGCCGATGAGGATCTCATCACCGACAGTACAGATGGCGGCTGTCTTCATATTGCAGGTCTTATTTATGTGATTTAAGATATTTCAGAATCTTCCGGACGGCCCCAGGTCCGTTGTAGATAAACCCGGTATATATCTGTATCAGAGAGGCTCCTGCGTCCAGCATCTCCTTGGCCTGTTCCGGACTCATAATACCGCCTACACCGATGATCGGCAGTATTCCGCCGGTCTTGTCGTGAATGTGCCTGACCATCGCCAGGCTGCGTTCATACAGCGGCTGGCCGCTTAGCCCTCCGTTGCCTATGGCCTGTACTTTTTCCGGGTCGGACACAAGGCCTTCTCTGGAATTGGTAGTGTTTGTGGCTATGATACCGTCCAGCCCGGAAGTAAGCGCCAGCTCCACTATACGGTCCACATGGTCGTATGGTATGTCGGGGGATATTTTGAGCAGGATAGGGCGGTAATCATCATAGTATCTTCTGAGAGTTAGCAGGCGGTCCACTATATCAGCCAGATAGCCTACGTCCTGCAGTACGGTGAGATCCTTGACATTCGGGCACGAGACATTGACAGTAAAGTAGTCCACATAGTCGTACAGCAGCGAGAACGCCCTCTCGTAATCCTTGTAGGCCTCCTCATTGGGAGTAACGGAAGCCTTTGCTATATTGCCTCCTATTATAACGTTGGGCCTGTGTTTCTGCAGTTGGGATACGGCGTATTTTACGCCTTTATTGTTGATACCCATCCTGTTGATGATGGCTCTGTCTTCGACCAGGCGGAACAGCCTGGGCTTGGGATTGCCTGGCTGGGCCTCAGGAGTCAGGGAACCGATCTCCACGAAACTGAATCCGAAATTGCCCATGTCGTTATAGAACTCTCCGTTCTTGTCCAGGCCGGCTGCAAGGCCTACAGGATTCCTGAAAGTGAGCCCGAATACGTCCCTTTTGAGCTCTCCTTCTTTGTCGCGCACTCTGAAAATGGCGCGTATTATGTTCTGGGACAGAGGTATATAATGTAGAAAATGCAGTATTCTGAATGTGATGGCGTGCGCTGTTTCCGCAGAGAAAGAGAAAAGTATACGTCGTATTAATCTGTACATAGTATCTGCTGTTGAATCAATGGCAAATATACGCAGAAGCCGAGAGGAGAGCAAATTTATTTGCTCAACCGAGGCGTGAACAGTATATGCGGCGAAGCCGAATTGCGCAGAAGCCGAGTGCAATGCAAATGAATTTATTCATTTTGCACTGCCGAGGCGCAACAGTATATGCGGCGAAGCCGAATTATTTAGGTGGATAAAATTCCTGAAATGTTCCGTCAGAGTAGAATAATGTGATCCGTCTGACCTCTTTGGCGGATATTTTGGGCACTGTGCGGGGTTCTTCAGAGTCGTCCGGAATTATCTCTACATCATTATCATCCATAATCTCCTGCGGACTGCTGATGTCTATATGTCCGCTCTGTCCGGAAAACAAGTCTCCGTTGTCGGACGGCAGGGG
>DXAW01000100.1 GCA_019116865.1 Candidatus Coprenecus stercoravium
GACCGAATACCTCTCTCCGCTGTAGCGTGTTATGACCGGCAGAGTGACATCAGCGGTAGTGGCTCCTCCGGCTGCTATCGGGGCCAGCGAGCCGAACCAGCGCACAAGCAGAGGTGCGGCCACGAGCGTCAGGAACTCGCGGATTATATTGGCTATCAAGGCGACCGTGCCCAGCTCCGCACCCTTGTACTCGGTGATAATCACGCTTGAAAGCGAATAATAGGCGAATCCGGAGCCGACCGCCATAGTCTCCGGCACGCTCCGCTGCGGCAGGAGAAGTCCCAGCAGGGCCGATGCCGCCAGCGTGCCGAGAACAGTACACAGCGGCAGCAGTGCCAGGGACGGGTTAAGTTTCCTGAAGCTGCTGACTATATCAGGGTTATTGCCAATGCTGAATCCTACTACGAAAATCAGGGCATATAGAGCGTACATAGCAATATCGGTCTGCGATATATCGAACGGCAGCACATCGTACAATCCGAGCACCGTTCCCACGGCAAAGAACGCCAGTATAATCAGACTGTCCCTCATCTCCTGTCCTCCTTTTCCGAAGCGTTCTCCCTGCGCCGCACCACCGTCCACAGCAGCCGGGCCGCCAGACAACTCCCAAGCAGCGAGACCACGGCTATCACTACGGCTTCCGCTCCGAGCGTGGGCAGACTCTCCACTATCCGCCTATTACTTCCGACCTCAATACCTAAAATCAACAGCAACAGCCAGATAAGCGCCATCATGACCTTACCTGTCCACCTCGCCCTGTGACGGCGCATCAGCCATCCGGTCAGCACCCCCGCAGCCATAAATCCGAAAACCACGAACATTATCTCAAATTTTGCCGGCAAATATAAGATTATCAACAAACATGCGGCATCATTTTACGATATTTCGGAATTTGTATTAAGTTTGTATTGTAATTTACAAAACTTCAAATTATGAGCGAGGATATCCGCTGGGAGCAGAGATTCAACAATTACCGCAAGGCTTTGGGACGGCTGTCCCAGGCTGTGGACATCGTCCAAAGGCAGATGGAATGGGACGAGGATGTGGATGACCTCATCAAGGAAGGACTCATTCAACGGTTTGAATATACACATGAACTGGCGTGGAAAGTTATGAAAGACTACGCTGAATATCAGGGATATACCGACATAAAAGGTTCCCGTGACGCTTTCAGGCGCGCACTGGAGACAGGATTGATATCGGATTCCCGCTGGATGGAGTCAATCATTGACCGTAATCAGACATCACATCTGTACGACGACGATATATCCGGGAATATCTATCTGTCTATATTGAATGTATACTTCCCGCTCTTTCAGGATTTTGAAAAGAGGATGTCGCTGCTGCTGAGCAAAGAGCACGATACTGAACCTACATTATTCTGATTACTATGCCATTCGGACTCAAAGACATAGAGATTAACCGACTAAAGCAGCTCTTTGCGGCGGATGAACGTATAGAGACCGTAATACTTTATGGGTCAAGAGCTAAAGGTACGCATAAGCCGTTTTCCGATGTAGACATTACTCTGACCGGGAATGATCTCACTCATGAGAATCTTGTCCGGCTATCCTTGGCCATAGACGACCTGCTTCTTCCGTACCAATTCGACATCTCGATACTTAGCTCCATCAAAAACAAAGCACTTGTGTCGCAGATACTTGCTACAGGCATCACTATTTACCGAAAATAAACGGTTCCTACCAACAACAAAAAAGTCCCGCAGGACCTGTGGCAGTCTTGCGGGACTCTAAGCTAATCCGGCATATGGCTATTTCGAGGCGATAACGATCTGATCGCCCGAGATGTCTACGAGCACCGGCCTTTCCTTGGAGATCGAGCCTTCGATGAGGTCCTTGGCCAGCATATTGACCAGCTCGCGCTGAAGGATACGCTTGATGGGACGGGCGCCGTAGGCCGGGTCATAGCCTTTCTCGGACATATAGTCGATGAACTTCTGACTGAACTCTATCGATATGCCGTGCTCCTCCATCTTCTTCCTCAGTGCGTCCAACTGGAGATTCAGGATGCCGAGTATGTCCTTGCGGGTCAGAGGCTCGAACATGATAATCTCGTCGATACGGTTGATGAACTCAGGACGCATGGTCTTCTTGAGGATATCGATGACGGCCCGGCGGCATTCCTCCAGGACATCAGTCCTCGAAGCCTTGTCGTCGATGTGTTCGATTCGCTGCATGTACTCCTGTATCACCTCTGCTCCGACGTTGGAGGTCATGATCAGGATGGTGTTCTTGAAGTCCACCGTCCTGCCCTTGTTGTCGGTCAGACGGCCGTCATCCAATACCTGAAGCAGGATGTTGAATACATCCGGGTGGGCCTTCTCTATCTCGTCCAGCAAGATGACCGAATAGGGCTTGCGCCGCACGGCCTCGGTGAGCTGACCGCCCTCGTCATATCCGATGTATCCCGGGGGCGCACCGACCAGACGGGAGACGCTGTGCCTCTCCTGGTACTCGCTCATATCGATACGGGTCATCATGTTCTCGTCGTTGAACAGGGCCTCGGCCAGGGCCTTGGCCAGCTCGGTCTTACCCACACCGGTGGTACCGAGGAACATGAACGAGCCGATGGGCCTCTTCTCGTTCTGCAATCCGGCACGGCTTCTGCGCACGGCATCGGCCACAGCGCGGACGGCCTCGTCCTGACCCACTACCCTCTTGTGCAGCATGTCCTCCATGTGCAGGAGCTTGACCTTCTCGCTCTCGAGCATACGGGTCACCGGTATGCCGGTCCACTTGGATACTATCTCGGCGATGTCCTCCGGCTCCACGGACTCGTTGATCAGAGGATCCGGATTGG
>DXAW01000101.1 GCA_019116865.1 Candidatus Coprenecus stercoravium
GCCTACAACACTGTCAGAGGAATGAACGGGGTATGCGGATTCGCCTGGGAAAAGTGCCCGGAATTCGTGGGAAAGCGGTTCACTTTCCCGGTGGGGCCAGGGAGGATGTCCGCATGGGGGTGGAGATGGCAGTGCCTGCCGGAGACCTAGCCTTTGTCGTTTTTGAGAAGTGTCTGATAACGAAGCAAATGCAAAATGTGCGGAGGATAGGGGTACCCGAAAACCGTCAAAATGCCCGGAATCCGCCACCCCTGTCCTCGGCCCTATTTGTGTATGCATCTGAATGCGAGCAAGTTGCCATTATGTAGCACAGGATAGGTGTCTTGGACATGGCAATGGACTTGGATGAAAGTCGTGGGAAAGGTCGGGAGTACTTGCCCGGCGGATCTTCTCCTGCCTTGAGCCGCGTAAAGTAATAGCCGTAGTCTGGCTGATGGCCTGGAAAAACTCCACAAGCCTGTCACTGCTGAAATTGCGTGATAGCTGTAGTATGACCGGGTTGGTTCTTGGGATTTTGGTGTCGCAGAGCCTTAAGCCTGGTAGGTGACAGCACTAGGGGTATCTTTGCGGACAGTCATTTAAAATAATTCATCAGCATTGACTGATTTTTCTTGCTTTTCAAGAATTAGTCTATACATTTGCACTGTCATGATAGAAATGACTTTAGCAAACTAAAGCAGGCATCTCCTAAATGGATGCCTGTTTTGTTTGACGGGTTGCCGCTGCGGTCTCAGAAAGGAAAGAGCAGAGGAAGAACGAATACCATGACGACACCCATGATGATCTGGAGGGGCAGGCCGACCTTGATGTAGTCCATGAAGGTGTACTGACCGGCCGGCATTACGAGAGCGTTGGGCGGAGTGGAGAACGGGGAGGCGAAGCACATGCTGGCCGCCACGGTCACTCCGAAGAGCAGAGGCACCGGACTGACACCTATCTGCACCGCGCTCTGAAGGGCAATAGGGGCCATGAGCACGGCCGTCACAGTATTGCTGATGAACATCGTCAGCAGCGAGGTTGTAAAATATACGCCGGCCATCACGGCCAGGGGACCGTAAGAGCCCAGTCCGCTCACAAGCGTGCCGGAAATCATCTCGGACACTCCCGTCTTCTCCAGAGCCAGGGACATGGGAAGCATGGCGGCGAAAAGTACTATGGTCTCCCAGTTGATGGTCTTGTAGGCCGCCTCCACATTGCGGAAGCACCCTGTGAGTATCATCAGCACGGCGGCTATGAGCACGGCGGTCACAGGCTCGACCTTGATGAAGTCAAATACCATCATGGCTATCATGAGCAGCATTATGATACCGGCTACCGGAGCCTTGTAGTCCAGAGTCACTTTGGCAGCCTGCACCATCGGCTGACCGAGTACGACCCAGTCGATGTCCTCGCCTCCCAGGCGGCCGATGTCCTGCCACGTACCCTGCACCAGAAGCACGTCTCCGCTGTGCAGCTTCTCCTTGCCCAGGTCATGCAGGATATAGTCCTTCTTACGGCGGATACCAAGGACATTGAGGTTGAACTTGTCTCTGAAGCCGGCTTCCTTGACGGTACGGCCAGCTATATTGGATGTCGGCATCAGCACTATCTCGGCTATGCCGATATCATAGAAATCCAGCGAATTGCCGGAGCCCGAGGACGCTGTCTCAAGAGAGTGGTCATCCATCATCTCCAGAGCGAAGTCCGAGGCGAAACGGCTGACCGAGTCAGGCTCCCCGGAGACATAGAGCACATCCCCGCCCTGAAACACCGTATCGGAAGAGGCCAGCTTCTGGGAGACCGTCTTGAGGAAGCGATGCTGGGAGCCCTCTCCCCTGCGCACTTCCAGCAGATTGAGTCCGTAGCGGTTGCGCAGGTCCAGGTCTACGACCGTCTTGCCTGCCACACCGGAACCGGAAATGGCCTTGAGACGGAACAGATTGTGCGACAGCCCGTATTCCTTGACCAGCTGATTCAAGGATTTTCCGGCAGAGGACTTGTCGTCCTTCTTTCCCTTTCCGGAGAGAAACACCTTGGTCAGAGGAAGCAGCACCAGGATTCCCACAGCCACGCAGACAAGTCCCACCGGAAGAAACGAGAAGAATCCCAGCGGCTCATAGCCGGCTGCAGTCAGAGTGTCCTGAATGATAAGGTTCGGAGGCGTACCGATGAGGGTCATCATACCGCCCATGCTGCTGGCGAAGGCGAGCGGCATCAGCAGGCGTCCGGAGCTGATCCCGGCATTGGCGGCCATGCTCACAACTATCGGCAGCATTAGGGCGACCGTACCCGTGTTGCTGACAAAAGCCCCTATGGCGGAGGTGCCCAGCATTACCAGCAGGAAGAGACGGGTCTCGCTGTTGCCGGCCAGACGCAGAAGCCTGGAGCTGATCATCTTGGCCAGTCCTGTCTGGAAAATGGCACCGCCGACAATGAACAGTCCGGCCATCATGATGACCACCGAGTTGGAGAATCCGGACAGAGCCTCCGACGGAGTAAGTATATGAAATACCAACAGGGCAATAAGCGCACAAAGGGCAACTATGTCAGACCGGACTTTCCCCGACACAAAGAGAACAACCGAAATGCCCAGTATAATAAGAGTAATCAGCATGGCTCAACAGGTTTTAGGTTCACTATTAAGATAATTCACTTACAAATATACGCAAAGACTGGCTGCAGAGTCAAAAAACTTTGCAGTCAGTCTCATTTTCATTAAGTGGCAGCAAGCCTTATCTTGCAGACACAGATTTCCTGACCGATCTGTTATCGGGCTGAAGTTTCGCAGCCTTGACAGGCAGATTCTCCATCACCTCTTTCTTATCCACCGTATCGAAAGAGCTGTTGCGCAGAATACTTACGCTGCTGCGCCTTGGTGCATAGTAAGGTTCGGAACCATCTTCAAGCTGTATCTCTCCTTCCCATTCTCCATCCCAGGTATTACCGAGATCATCGACAAAACTGAAGGAGATAACATACGTTCCGTCATTGTTGTTGGTGATATTGAGATCTCCGGATATGGCAGGTGCGAACTCTGTCACATAACCATCACTTGTGAAACCTCCTACATAGTTGGTGCCATACAAGTAATCGCCGTCTATAAATCCTGTCAGATACTCGCCGGGATAAAGTGTTGTGACAGATGCTCCGGCCTCGTATGTTCCGGTTGGAATACCCTCCTCAAACGAGGTGCTCTCGGTGACTATCTCAGTCGTAAAGCCATCAGGACCGGAAAGCGGATTCAGACTGATCATCCAGTTGGCACCTCCCGTATAATAGTAATCTCCGTAGTAAGCCGCAAAACCAGACGCTCCTTCCAGATCCAGGGTATAGTCTCCTTCCAGTGTTGAATAAGGTACGGGGATTCCCTGTATCTCCAAGTTACCGGAGTAGCTGCACTCTATTGTATAACCGTTGTCGGTCGTAAAATCACAGGTAACAGTGTAGCCGCCCAAAGCACTTCCACTGATCTCCATAGTTCCGCTGACAACAAATCCCAGCTGCTCCGTACTTGCATCAGGATAATAACTTACATATGTTCCCGTCGGCCATATACCATAGTACAGTTCTCCCGGATAAACGGTATAATCCTCATAAGTGGCAGCCACATCGTACACTCCGGGATTAAGTTCACCGTTATCCTTGAAAGGCATGAACATATCTACAGTCATCATGCTTCCAGGAGGCACCACATATCCTTCCATATCCAATTCCATATCCGTGAACTGTAAAGAAACCTCCATCACATAACCGTCATCGGTGACATAGGAGGCCGCAGCCGTACCGGCCTCAATATTCAGATCCTGCTCCAAAGTACTTCCCGTAGAAGGATCAGGCTCATCTCCGCCCTCGTTATCATAGGATACAGGTCCCTCATACGTTACATGATGAACCTTTCCCTCCTCGTCCGTCAGAACGGCATCCATGATTATATTGCTGCCTCATACTCGATTGTCAACGTTCCCTCGTTGAAATACGCCTCAAATATGTTTGTGCCGTCATTTGCTATACTAACACCATAGGAATAGTCATAAGAGAAAGTCATATCCTCAGTCATACCCGGACCTGAACCCAGATTATAAGTTCCTGCGGGAGGAAGGGGGTTGTCCGCATCCTCAGGAGCCGCTGCAACATATATGTCAAAGAGATAATATGTACCGCCCGGCATCTGATATCCATCCTCATCAAATCCTATATCGGAGATCCAGGTATAATAGTTATACTCTCCGTTATTGCCGTACATCTGCCCGTAATACATTCCGTCAAAGCATTTCATATCATACTCATAATCATACCCACTTGCCTGACCGGATACTCCCTGACTGACTTTGACATCTGCCGTAACTTCCCCATCGGCACCATACGTGTACTTAAGGGTAATGAGACCGTTTCTGGGAGCACCGCTTTCATTCGGTTCCGCCACAAATGTGACCATGGTATCGGATGCAACTGTGAAATCAGTCATCCAGCC
>DXAW01000102.1 GCA_019116865.1 Candidatus Coprenecus stercoravium
TAGCGTTCATCCTGAGCCAGGATCAAACTCTTCATTGTATATTTATTTATCTTATAGCTTGTCCTGACATTGCTTAATTTCAAAGAAATTAACGCTACTCTTTTCTTGGTACTTGTTGTACTTGTTCTTCAATATTTCAATCAACTTTAAGGCTTTCGGAACCTCTCTCGTTATCTCTTCATCTCACTTCCTTTCCGAAAGGGACCGCAAAGATAAAGGGTCTTTTCTCATTCTCCAAATTTTTTTGCAACTTTTTTTAAAAAATTTTTCATCTTTTTATTAAGTCGCTGAAAATCAGGATAGCTTTTCTCCATCTTTTTTTGCCCATATAAAATCCAATATAGCCATATCTTCCAATGCGGATACTGATATAGCCACACCGTACTTCTTCCTCCATTTTCTTATTATGGAGTTAAACACTCCCTTTGTAAGGTAGGCCTCGACCAGAGGGTTCACAGTAAGGTGAAAGGATTTCACACCTTTCTCCTTTACATAATAGGCCAGCTGCCTCTCGATATTCTCATCTATAAGGATACTTGAGGATATCTTTCCAGTTCCGTGGCATGCAGGGCAAGTCTCCGTGGTCTCTATCTCAGTGGCGGGCCTTACTCTCTGGCGGGTAATCTGCATGAGACCGAACTTCGTCAAAGGAAGTATGTTGTGCTTCGCCCTGTCATTCTCCATCAGCTCCTGCATCTTCCTAAGCAGGGCGTTCTTATGCTCGTTCTGGTCCATATCGATAAAATCGACGATTATGATGCCGCCCATGTCACGCAGCTTCAGCTGGCGGGCTATTTCTTCCGCAGCCACACAATTGACATCAAAAGCATTCTGCTCCTGGTCCTTCCCGGTCTTTACCCTGGTACCGCTGTTGACATCCACCACATGCATGGCCTCTGTATGCTCTATCACCAGATATGCGCCATGCCTCATGGGCACGACCTTCCCGAAGGACGATTTTATCTGCCTTGTGACATCAAAATGGTCCATTATCGGCTCATGCCCCTTGTAGAGCTTCACTATTTTCTCATGATCAGGCAGGATGGTGGAGATATACTCCCTCACCTCATTATATACCGCCTCGTCGTTCACAAATATGTTTGCGAACGTGTCATTTAACAGATCCCTGAGGATCGTAGTGGTCTTACTGTTCTCTTTGAAAAGAAGCTGCGGCATCTTCCTGGTGGACATTTTCGCCCATGACTCCTCCCACTTTCTGACAAGGAGCTTAAGCTCGGCATCCAGAACAGCCGCATTCTTTCCTTCCGCAGCCGTCCTTATGATAGCACCGTAATTTGCCGGCAGTATACTATAAAGTAAGCGCTCCAGCCGCTTCTTCTCCTCTTTGGAAGATATCTTCTGCGACACGCTTATCTTGTCTCCGAAAGGAAGCAGGACTATATTACGCCCGGCGATAGATATCTCTCCTGTCAGGCGTGAGCCTTTTGTGGAAATAGGCTCCTTGACTATCTGGACGATGATCGGCTGTCCAGGCTTGAGCACGTCCTCTATCTTCCCTTCCTTCTCCAGGATATTATTGATATCCACGGAGGAATAAAATTGTTTGAAGTCCCTGTTGGGATTAATCTGCTTGACAAAATAATCGAATGCCTTGAAATTAAGGCCGAGATCCAGATAATGGACGAAAGCGTCTTTCTTGTCACCTATGTCTACAAAAGCCGCATTCAACGTAGGAATGAGCTTCTTTACCTTTCCCAGATACACATCTCTCAAAGAAAATGCCCGCTCAGCGTTCTGCTCTTTATTCAGCTCCACAAGTCTGTGGTCTTCGAGCAGGGCTATAACAGTCTCCTTTAAGTTTACATCTATTATCAGGTTTCTATCCATCTCATAAAATAAAAAAATCTAAAGCGGTTTACAGGCGCTTTAGATTTAATGCTGCTGAAAATGGCCGCTATCTCTTTTTATGTCTGTTCTTGCGCAAACGTTTTTTGCGTTTGTGCGTGGCCATTTTATGTCTTTTTCTCTTCTTTCCGCTAGGCATAGCTTATTTATTTAATATTTGATTTAACTAAGTTCAGGAATGTCTTAGAAGGCTTGAATGCAGGAATATAGTGCTCGGGAATCACAATTGTTTTCTGCTTGGAAATATTGCGGGCTGTCTTCTGAGCACGCTTCTTGGCTGTAAAGCTGCCGAAACCACGAAGATAAACGCTGTTATCCTTAGAAACAGAATCCTTGACTGTCTCCATAAAAGCCTCTACTACTTTCTGTACGTTGAGCTTTTCAAGACCTGTAGCTTTTGCTACCTCATTTACAATATCAGCTTTAGTCATCTTGTTATATTTTATGTTATTAGTAATCAGTTCTGCAAAATCAGACTGCAAAAGTATTCTTATTTTTTACAAATACAAAAAATTATTGCAGTTTTTTCACTAAAAGATTTTGGCACAATCATTGACATTATTGTATCCGGTCAAAAATTCCCGACAGCCATGATGCAATATGACAAAATGGCACCAGGGGAACTGACATCAAAATCCAAAAGCAGGAATAAGATATGAAACAGACAATAGATGAATTACTCAGTTCCGGTATCGGCGATGTCAACATCATACCGGTCGTAAATGTGGACACGGTACAGAAGCTGAATGACAGCGAGTTACCGGAGACGCTTCCAATCCTGGCCCTACGTAACGCCGTACTGTTCCCCTCCACCGTGACACCAATCACCATAGGCCGGGAGAAATCAGTCAAGCTGGTAAGAGACGTGTATGCGTCAAGCCGTATCCTCGGAGCTGTCTCGCAAAGGGACGTGAAAGTAGAGGATCCGTCGCTTATAGACCTACATAATATAGGTACGCTGGCAAGAATCATAAAGATCATCGAAATGCCGGACGGAACCGTGACAGCCATCCTCCAAGGTCTGAAAAGACTCAGGACAGTGGAGCAGACTGCATCAGAGCCGTACATTTTCGCAAAAGTGAAATATCTTGAGGACATCTTTCCGAAAAAGAACGACAAGGAGATGACATCTCTGACAGGCTCCATAAAGGATCTGGCCCTGCACATAATAAAGTTGTCCCCGCACATGCCTCAGGAAGCCTCTTTCGCCATCAAGAACATTGAGGGAGATGAGTTCCTCATCAACTTCATCGCATCCAGCATAGAGATAGAGGATCCTATGGAGAAAATCAAGCTGCTGGAGGAGAGCAATATAAAAATCAGGGCCATGAAGCTGGTCGAGATGCTTAACCGGCAGATTGAGATTCTGAAGCTCAAGGACGATATCCAGAAAAAGGTACGGACCGAGATGGACCAGCAGCAGAGGGAATACTACCTTAACAACCAGCTGCGTACCATTCAGGAGGAGTTGGGAATGGATGAGGCGCAGGACATAGACGAGCTGAGACAGAAGGCCAAGAAGAAAAAATGGCCGGAGTATGTCGCCAAGACTTTCGAGTCCGAGGTGCGCAAACTGGAGCGTTCCAATCCGAACTCCCCGGACTACAATGTCCAGTACCAGTATATCCAGTTCATTCTCGACCTCCCTTGGAATGAGGTGTCAAAGGACAATCTGGATTTAAAACATGCGCAGAAAGTCCTTGACAAAGACCATTTCGGACTCGAAACTGTCAAGGAAAGAATCCTGGAATATCTTGCCGTACTGAAGCTGAAAGGAGATATGAAATCTCCTATTATCTGCCTGTACGGCCCTCCGGGCGTCGGCAAGACCTCGCTTGGCAAATCCATCGCCAAAGCTTTAGGCAGGAAATACCAGAGAATCTCTCTCGGCGGTCTGCACGACGAGTCGGAGATACGAGGGCACAGACGCACCTACATAGGAGCTATGCCTGGACGTATCCTGCAGAGCATCAACAGAGCCGGAAGCTCAAACCCCGTCATCGTGCTGGACGAGATAGACAAGGTCAGTCAGGACTACAAAGGCGATCCGTCCTACGCACTGCTTGAAGTACTCGACCCTGAGCAGAACAATGCGTTCCACGACAACTACCTGGATATCGACTACGACCTGTCAAAGGTATTGTTTATAACTACAGCCAACAATATCAGCACCATTCATCCGGCTCTGAGGGACCGTATGGAGATGATATCCGTATCCGGATACCTGGCGGAAGAAAAGGTATCCATAGCCAAGGGATATCTGATACCCAAGCAGCTTGAGGCGCATGGCCTTAAAAAGAGTCAGGTAAGATTCTCCAATCAGGCGGTAGAGAAAATCATCGACGAATATACCAGAGAATCCGGAGTCAGAGGACTGGACAGGCAGATTGCCAAGATTGCAAGGATGTCGGCAAGGAAGATTGCGGCGGAAGAAGTCAAAAGCTTAAGCGTGACTCCTGCTGTCGTCTCTGAATTCTTAGGTCTTCCGACCAACTTCCATGACCTGCAGAAAGGCAATGAGGCCCCCGGCGTGGTAACCGGTCTGGCGTGGACGGAAAACGGAGGAGAGATACTGTTTATCGAATGCTCTGTAAGCGACGGAAAAGGCAATCTGTCCACTACCGGCAACTTGGGAGACGTGATGAAGGAGTCCGCAACGATTGCATTCCAGTACTTAAAGGCTCATCCCGACCAGATAGGCATGACGACTGAGGAAATCATGAAGCATGACATCCACATCCACGTACCGGAGGGCGCCATACCGAAAGACGGTCCCTCGGCGGGCATTACGATGGTAAGCTCCATGGCCTCGGCCCTGTCCCGGAAAATGGTACGCAGCGGCATAGCCATGACCGGCGAGATGACCCTCAGAGGCAAGGTACTGCCCGTCGGCGGCATAAAGGAGAAAATCCTGGCCGCAAAGAGGGCCGGCATACACACCATTTTGCTGTCCAAGGAGAACGAGAAGGATATCAAGGACATCAAGCCTATCTATATCAACGGACTGAACTTTGTATATGTCGACAACATCTCCGAAGTCCTTAAGTACATTTTCAGCTGACATATTAATGAACGTAATCATAGAAGAATCGTGGAAAGAGGTGCTCGGGGAGGAGTTTGAAAAAGAATACTTCGCCCGGATAGCCTCTTTCCTGCATCAGGAGAAAAGGGAAGGCAAAACAATATATCCCCCGGGGCCTCTCATTTTCAACGCATTCAAACTTACGCCATTCGACAAGGTGAAGGTTGTGATTCTGGGCCAGGACCCGTATCACGGACCGGGACAGGCTCACGGACTTTCATTTTCCGTACAGGACGGTGTGGCCTTTCCCCCTTCGCTTCAGAACATCTTCAAGGAGGTGACCTCAGACACAGGCGCACCAGTTCCGGCAAGCGGCAACCTTGAGAGATGGGCCGGACAGGGCGTGTTTCTGCTCAATTCCGTACTGACTGTAAGGGCCGGAGCTCCTACCTCCCACAGCAACATAGGATGGCAGACATTTACTGACGCCGTCATAAAAGCGGTATCCGACCGTAAGGAGCACGTAGTATTCATGTTGTGGGGCAATTATGCACGAAGCAAAAAGCCTCTGATAGACAGTTCCAGGCACTTGGTTCTGGAAGCGGCCCACCCTTCTCCTCTAGCCCGCGGAGCCTTCTTCGGATGCAGGCATTTTTCCAAGGCGAACAGTTTCCTGGAGGCCCACGGCATCCCTCCTGTCGTCTGGTAGTACACGAATTACTGAATATATGGAAGAATCAGACGGTAGATGCCGTCGAATATAGAGATTATACCCAGAACGAGTATTGCTATTCCGGCTACTCTGTTTATCATTATCAACTGCCTCAGCCTAAGCTTATTCCTGAACTGATTGATCAATGTTGTCAGGGTATGCCACCACAGGGCGGCGCCAAGGAACACACCTATAAGCGTGGATGCGATACGGTCCATGGGCTCGCCTCCGTCATGACTTATTCCTATAAAAGCAAATAGTCCGAGCATCAGGAAAAACGCACCGGGATTGCTGACTGTCATAAGGATAGTGGAGAAAAAATCCTGCCAATACCTCTTGTTTCCGGACTTTACTCTCTTTATCTGCTTTACGGGATTGGTCATAAAAAGCCTCACTCCGAAAACCCCCACTATCAGACCTCCGGCAATCATGACCACATACTTGTAATCTGACAATATATGCTGTACATACGACAGACTGAGCAGAGCTATGGCAGCGAAAAAAGTATCGGTCACAGCTGCTCCCATACCCGTTATAAAACCTGAACTACGCCCCTTGCTCAACGTCCTCTGGATACACAACACCCCTATCGGCCCCAAAGGAACCGACGCGCATATCCCTACTATGAAGCCCTTGAGCAGTTCCAGAAACATAATCTCAATCCTGTGTAAGATAATATTCCAGCAATACCCCCAGCACATCAGGATTTATATCCTTAGCCAGGGTCACCTTATTCTCATCCAAAAGATAAATCGCCGGCACGTCCAGCAGATCATATTTGTCGAACATGCCGGAATCTCTTTTCCTGTCCCACACATCAAGCCACGGCCGTTCATGCTCCTTCACATATTTCTTCCATTTTCTGTCCGTACCGGTATATATGGCTACAACTCTGACATCCGACTGATTATAAAGATTCTGAATCTTGCACAAGGCCTCGGACACGGCATTGCACAGCCCGCAGTCCATATTGTAAAAATACAGGACAGTATACCTGGCCTTCACGTCATAAACAGACAGCTTCTTGTTATTCACCGTCCTGAGCTCCAGATCAGCCACCGGCTTGTCCAAGGGATTGCGGTAAAACATCAGCACCGCCAGAGCCGTCTGGTCCAGAAAATCATCAACCGAAGCATAATCAGCCCTTATCACACTTCCCGATGTCACTCCCTTATCAGTAAACTCCACCGTCTCCCACATTTCCGGCATGGACACTATATACTTGTTTGCCAAATATGCGGCGCCCTGCTGAAGCACATAGCTCGGACTTGTTCTAAGAAACTGATAAAGCGTATAGAATACCTCGTGAAAAAATTCAGGATTGTCTTTGCTGTCCTGGAAAAACGCATCTATCGTCTCCTCCACCTCCACGGTATCACCTGATTCAGCTATCGGAGAAAATATTTGGTCCATCAATTCCTCCATAGGCGTCAGGCGGCTCTCATTCAGGTCTATCGCCTGCGACAAAGCCACCGGTGTTAGCTCCCTACCGACAATCACACCGTTGCGGTCCACCAGGAAAAGCTTAGGGGTAGATATGACACCGTAGTCCATCACGATATCCGCCCTCATATCAGGATTCCAGAGATTGACGACTGTGACATTGTCCGGGATGTCGAATGGGCTTACCATTTTCGCCACATATTCCGTCCATCGCTGCCTGTCATCCTGAGTATAGACCATATACACTGTAACATTCAGGCCTTTGACTCCCTGCATCAGGTACTGCATAAGCATCGGGGTCATCCGCCGGCATCCGGGGCACTCATCGTCGTAAAAATACAATATGGAATAATCCTGCCCTACCGACGGCACTTGAAAATCAGTTCCGGCCGGATCCTGCAGCAGCATACGCGGTGCTTTCATTCCTATCATCGAATGCCTGTTGGTCTCGACAAACAGCCTCATCTCCAGCAGAGCTTCCTCATCCTGAAGTTTATATTTGCCACTGAGGAAATAGGTATCAGCCACATACAAGGCCACTTCATCGTAACCCATTATCCTGGACTCACGATAATACCGATACACACTGTACGCTATAGAAGCTGCCTCCTCATCACTATTTCCTGTATTTATCAAGGCTTCGGTGCGGCTTATAATCTCATACGGCTGCATCCCGTCAAACACACCCAGCACCATATCCACATCTTCCTGTGTAAGGGCATGTGCCGCGGCCAGCGAGTCCGCCTGCCCGGCCGCCGACACCGTAAATGCGGATGAAAGCAATGTCAGCATCAGGACTGACAAACGTATAAAACACTTATGAAGCATCATACCTTAATATAATCTGAAATGGAAATATTGGCCGGCAAAAACGGTGCCGCATCACCTCCATTGACGATAACATCCCGCACTACTGTCGAAGATATGAAAGAATACACATGTGAGGCAGGAATGAAAACAGTGACCGTATCCGGACACATCTTACGGTTGGCCTGCGCTATTACGGACTCCAATTCAAAATCAGTCGTCGTCCTCAGACCCCTGACAATAAAATCAGTGCCTTTTTCCCTGCACAGATCTACGGTGAGTCCGGTGTAGGACAACACCTCTATATCAGACCCGGCCTCCACCAACGGACGGACCGCATCCTCGATCAGACGTACTCTCGTCTGTGGGCTTAGGAACCCCTGCTTGAGATGATTGTATCCTACCGCCACATAAATCTTGTCGAAAAGTTTCAATGCAGACTGCAGGACATCCATGTGTCCGAGTGTAAAAGGGTCAAACGACCCCGGGAATATAGCGGTCCTTCTATCTGTCGCCATTTGATGTAATGTTTGTTACAAACAACAAATATAAGTGAAATTTTATTACATTTATCTCAAATCGTAAATGGACGTGTGCGGCAGATAAAGAATCACCGGGACAAACAGTATTGCTAAAACCACTGCTGTCGAGAACTTGCTGCGGTAAAATATAAAGTGTATTTTTGCGTTCCGAAATTAAAATGGAATATGAACTGGGTCATCCTGATTATCGCCGGATGCTTTGAGTCCGGCTTCGCATTCTGCTTAGGTAAAATGAAAGAGGTCACCGGCACTGCATGGTGGCTATGGGGCGCAGGGTTCCTGCTGTGCCTGACCGCCAGCATGGTGC
This sequence comes from Candidatus Coprenecus stercoravium, assembly GCA_019116865.1. Taxonomy (GTDB): domain Bacteria; phylum Bacteroidota; class Bacteroidia; order Bacteroidales; family UBA932; genus Coprenecus; species Coprenecus stercoravium. The sequence goes on from DXAW01000102.1 coordinate 8,700, forward strand.
TGCTGGCCAAAGCCGTCCAGACACTCCCGATAGGTACGGCCTACCCTGTCTGGACCGGTATAGGCGCAGTGGGCACTGTGGTACTCGGCATCATCTTCCTGCATGAGCCGGTCTCATTCCTCCGGCTGTTCTTCGTGACCACGCTCATCGCCTCCATCATAGGCCTGAAAATGGTCTCGTAACTATTCCGGCACCGCACCGCATAATATTTTCTTATCAGTGCCTATATTCTGAAGCTCTTTTTCTCCCACTCCATTCCGCTCTTATACGGACACTGAAACACCGTGTCTGATACGTCCTTCTTCTTCTTACAACATGCCTCCTCACAGCGACAGGGCTGCATTTCAAAGATTTCGCATGGAAAAATCGCAAAAAATTGTTACAACGTATTTGAATTATTGTTAAGTTTGCACCAAACCTTATTACCAACCAACTAAACTTACATCCGAACCTATGGATAAAGGAAAACTATTAACATCTCTGGTATTGTCATTGGCAATCTCCGCCTTTGCGTTTCCTATCTACGGGCAGGATTATCCTTGCGACTCAGTCACCGTACATTATGACCTGAATTCGTCTGAGATATGCAACTACCCCCCCCAGAGCGATTTAGAGCTATTTATTAACGCTGTCAAAGACGCTTATGCCGACGGAAGACTTCGTGAAGTCGGTATATCCGGCTCCTCCTGTCTTGTCGGAAGCAGCGTCTACTGCGCCGCCACAGCACTCAAACGTGCCGAGGATCTGCGCGACTTTATCATAAAGAACGCAGGCATACCATCCGGCCTTGTCAAGATAACCCATACGGGTATCGACTGGAGCTTGCTGGCTACGCTTGTCGAGAATGACCCTAAGGTTCCTGAAAGAGAAAGCATCCTCAAAGCGATAACTGACACGCCTATATGGATTTCAGACCCCAATGGCAAAGTTGTCGGCGGAAGGAAAAAGTCACTGATGGATATAGACGACGGGCATCCGTTCGCATACATGAGAGAGCATCTATTCCACAGCATGAGATATGCCCGCGCCTATCTGTATGCAGAGGATAAGGCGGAAGAGGCACCGGCACCTGTAATTGTCGAGCCGGAGCCTGTCATCGAAAAGCCTGACACGATAGTCACAGCTCCGGACACCGTCGTAGTAGAAAAGACAGACACGATAGTAAAGACGGTGGTAGACACGGTATTCGCCGAGCCGGACACGGTGATGATAGTTTCCGGACCGGCCAAAAAGGAAATGACATGGGAAGGCTCAAAAGTATGGCTCAAGACCAACATCCCCTACTGGGCCGTCGTGGTGGCCAACCTCGGCATCGAGTTCCGTCTGGCAGACCACTGGTCTCTGGATATTCCGGTCATGTACAGCCCGTACACCGTTGCCCGTGACTACATATTCAGAATATTAGCAGCCCAGCCTTCAGTAAGATACTGGCTTAAGCCCGACATGAAAGGCCACTTCTTCGGCATACACGCCACAGGCGGCATGTTCAACATCTCCGTCAATGACACCCAGCGTTTCCAGGACGTGGACGGAGTCTGGGGCGGAGGCATCGACTACGGCTATGCCCTCAAGTTCTCCAAGCACTGGGGAATGGAATTCAACATAGGAGTCGGATATCTATGGACCCGATACGAGACATTCTACAATATCGACAACGGAGCATCATATGAAACCGGCACATATAATTACTTAGGAATAACCCGCCTGGGAATATCCATGATTTATAAACTATAGGAGGGCCTGACTATGACTACTGCTAAAAATCACATAATATCCAATATCACTGTATACGCTGCGCTTATGGTTTCGGCCATCCTGACCATGACGGCATGCGTAAAGGAATATCCGGAAGACGGGAAAGGCGTCGACCCCACAGAGATAGACCTGACCATCGAACTGAGCACAGACCCTTCGGTGACTGCGGCATCCGTCTTCTCCAAGAGCGGAACTTCATCGGATTACGTATATTTCGTAGTCGAGCTTTATGCGGATGAATTCGGAGGAGACACTATCTTCCGCCGCGAGATAGGTGCCCCTGTCGATGAGAACGGCGCCGCCTCCATTACCATCAACGAGAAAGTGCATGCAGGCTCCTACCGCCTCGCCGCATTCGCAGCGCGCACTGAGAACGAGGACGGAAGTGACTGCGCCTACAATCTTGAAGACATCAGCAACATTGTTTCCGCTGTCGAGGGAGGCACCGGCTCCAGCACCCTGGAGGAATGCTACGACCTCCGCATGGAGATCGAGCTGCCGCACAGCGAATGGTATGGCGCTGACAGCGTCAGCGGCGTGCTCACATCTCCCGTCGGACGTGTGGAGGTGGTGTCAGAGGACGCCTCGGAGTTCATCGAGCGCCACAGCCTTCAGGCCCTTGCCGCCGATGAGGACTTCTGGGAGCGCTATGAGGCCGTATGGGAATATACGTCGTACTTCCCGACCGGCTACAACACCCACGGCGGCGTCCCCAACAAGTCCGAGACCGGCGTCGGCTTCACCAGCGGCATCGTCCACCTTGGCGGTGAGGACGTACTGATGGGCTTCGACTACGTATTCGTCAACGGTGAGAGCACCGAGGTCCTCCTGACGCTGAGCGTCCGTGACCGCACCACCGGCGAGTGCCTTAACACCTACTCCGGCCTGACTGCCGAGATAAGCAAGGGCCGCACCACCGTCATCCGCGGCCGGTACCTCACCGTGGAGAAGAAACCCGGAGCGAACATCGACCCTGACTTCGACGGAGATCTAAACTTCAACCTTGACCTTTAGAAAACAAACCCACAACATTCATTAACTAAATTAAACTATTATGAGAAAACACATTGCAACCAGTCTGCTGATTACAGCAGCCCTGACTCTCTCCCTGACATCGTGCCAGCGCGAGGAGGTCCTCAGCAACGGCTCACTGCAGGACGTGTCAATATCCGTCCTCGTACCTGACAACCAGCTCGTGAAGAGCGCCAATGATCCCGGCGATGCGAGCGGAATCAACCGCTGTATCCTGGAAATTTACGACAGCGAGGGCCAGCTTGTAGGCTCCCGCCAGTACGCTTCAGTGAGCGCAAAATCAGCCAGCTTCACCGCCTCCCTTGTGACAGGAGCCTCCTATGACTTCGTTTTCTGGGCCGACCATGTGGAAGACGCCACAAGCGGCCTTGAGACAGACCTCTACTACAACACCGCAGACCTGACCAACATCACTCTCTCCGGCGACTATGACAACAACAATGACAACCGTGACGCATTCTACGCCAGCAAAAGCCAGGCAGCAGAGGCGGATATGTCGTTCACACTCACCCGCCCCTTCGGCCAGGTGAAGGTAATCACCACCTCCGGCCTTGACACCGACCTGAGCAGTGGCAAAGTAAAAGTCAGCTTCGCAAACGCACCGTCGTCATTCAACGCCGTTGAAGGCACGCTCGGAGAGGGGACTGCCGCACTCGCACCCGCCGACTTCACCGGCTTCGCTTCCCTGACCGGTGACACCGAGGGCGTGAGGACTCTTTCCTTCGACTACATCTTCGCAGTTCCCGAAAGCAGCGGACAGACCCTCGTTGACATCACATTCGAGACAGAGGGCGTCACAGGCCTGACCGAGCCCATCGAGGCCACCAACGTGCCCGTAC
>DXAW01000103.1 GCA_019116865.1 Candidatus Coprenecus stercoravium
GACAGAACCCCTCGTAGGCTATTACAAGGGAAACGGCAAGTACCACGAGATCGACGGCACTGGCACCATCGACGAAGTCAGGAGCAAGATATTCGGCCTCATGGACAGATTCTGACATCAAGGCAACCGGCACTATTGTCCTTTACCGGACATGAAATCGAGTAGGAGGAAAACAAAACGGTTTTCTTCCTACTTTTTTTCATGCAAATTTTCTCACCCGTTTTCTCTAGGCCGCTATTTTTGCCATGACGGAGCCGACCTCCACACCGTCTCCAAGTTGCCCGGCCACGCCAACATCCGCACAACCCAAGTCTACGCAAAGATAGTGGACGAAAGCAAGCGCAGACTCAAGTCCATGGCCATATCCGCAATACCTATCCTGCACCTCACAATGGTTACCAGCTTATACTAAGGCATATATACAAGCAACAGGTCTTCAGCATACACTGGATCGCCGGAGGAATATCTTTTCTCCACGCCGCACCAATCATCTACGACACCTCATACGGTGCTTTTACGGAAAATATGCGTATCCTATTTTCAGCAACATGCAAATCCTTAGTATCTGTTATTACCCTCTTTGCTCAAATAGCTGAATATCAGCACTGTATGCCAAAGTCAGCAAAACAGATAAGGCCGTGTTGAGGCAGATTCCAGGCAAAAAGCACTGTATCTGTTATGAGGCTGCGGCAGTAAGCATGTGAATATGTGTGCGTTGTGACGATTACCGGATTACAGATAGCGAAGTTGCTTGCGACATCTGCATCAGCATACAGGCCAACCTGACCTGGCCGACACCGGCAACCTGTCAAGGTCAATGCCGAAAAGCCGGATTTGTTCCGCCTGCTTACAACAATGCGAATCAAATATGCTTCAAATATTTTCCTAACACCATAACGGCACATCGAAAGAATGCATATCTTTGCAAGGATGTAGTAATATCATAAGTATGCCAGGCAGTAATTTCATAGACTACGTGAAGATATTCTGCGCTTCGGGAAACGGGGGCAACGGCTCCACGCATCTGAGGCGCGAGAAATACATACCCAAGGGCGGTCCGGACGGAGGTGACGGAGGCCGCGGAGGTCATATCATCCTCCGTGGAGATCCGCAGTACTGGACGCTCATTCATCTCAAATACCGCAAGCACATCAAGGCCGAGCACGGAGGCGCCGGAAGCGGAGGCCTGCGTCACGGAGCCAACGGCAAGGACATCATTCTCGATGTTCCGCTCGGCACAGTGGCCAAAGACGCCGAAACCGGAGAGGTGCTGTGCGAAATACTGGAAGCGGGACAGCAGGAGATATTGGTGCGCGGAGGCCGCGGAGGCAAGGGCAACGATTTCTTCAAGACGGCCACCATGCAGACTCCCCGTTTCGCTCAGGAAGGCGAGCCTGGCAAGGAAGGCTGGTTCATTCTGGAACTGAAGCTGCTGGCCGACGTCGGTCTTGTGGGCTTCCCCAATGCCGGCAAGTCCACGCTACTGTCAGCCGTATCAGCGGCCAGACCCAAGATAGCCGACTATCCGTTCACCACTCTGGAACCGAATCTCGGCATCGTGTCATGCCGCGACGACCACTCTTTCGTGATGGCCGACATTCCGGGAATCATCGAGGGCGCGCACGAGGGCAAGGGACTCGGACTCCGCTTCCTCAAGCACATAGAGCGCAACTCCATGCTGCTGTTCGTCATACCGGCCGATTCCGCAGATATACGGGCGGAGTACAGGACACTGCTCGGAGAGCTGGAGCAGTTCAACCCCGAACTGCTGGACAAGGACAGGATACTTGGCATATCCAAGGCAGACATCCTCGACGACGAACTGCGCGAAGGACTGCGGAAAGAACTCCCTGAAGACATTCCGCACATATTTTTCTCTTCCGTGAGCGGAGAGAACATACCCCGCCTCAAGGACATGCTCTGGAACTCACTTAACTCATAAAGGCCATGCCTGACCGCATCCTAGAACTAGACAGAAACATAACCCTCGGCCTCAATGCGCTGCACACACCGTTATGGGACTCGATAATGGTGTTCCTGTCCTCCAGCACGGCGTGGATTCCTCTCTATGCGGCCATCGCCGTACTTATGTTCATTCCCAAATGGTACGGCCCGCACTCACTGATGCGCCGACAGAGCCATGATATTCGCTCATGGGCCGCAGGCTTGACCGGGGTACTGGCTGTTCTGCTCTGCTTCGGACTCACCGACCAGCTGACAAACGTCGTCAAAGACGCCGTGCAACGTCTGCGGCCAGGCCACGATCCGCTTCTGGAAGGCCTGCTGAGCCTGCCCGACGGAGCCGGTGGTCTCTACGGTTTCTTCTCCGCACATGCCGCCAACACTTTCGGACTGGCCGTAGTATCATCACTGATATTCAGACGGAAATGGTATTCAGCCGTAATACTGCTGTGGGCGGCACTGGTAAGTTTCAGCCGGATATATCTGGCCCGCCACTTCACCACCGATGTCATATGCGGAGCCGTTTTCGGAACAGCCGTGGCCTTCATAGTATACTACATCTACAAATATGTCATCCATCTGCTTCATAGACACCGCAACTGATCCGTTCTGGAATCTGGCCGCCGAAGAATACCTGCTCACCAAGGTGGACAGGCCTGTGTTCCGGCTCTGGAGAAACGCTCCGTCAGTCATCGTCGGCCGCTACCAGAACGCTCTGGCCGAAATCAACTCCGACTATGTCCGGACCCACGGGATTCCCGTCGTCCGGCGTCTTACAGGCGGAGGCGCCGTATTCCACGATCTGGGCAATGTCAACTACACATTCATAGACCGCAAAGTGCCCGGAGAGGACACTGCTGCCATGTTCCGCCGCTTCACCGCCCCGGTGATTGACGCATTACGGGGTCTTGGAGTGGATGCCTCGCTGCAAGGGCGCAACGATCTGGTCATCGACGGCCGCAAGTTCTCCGGCAATGCGGTCTGCGTACACGGTGACCGGGTGCTCCAGCACGGAACACTGCTGTTCTCCGCCTCAGTGGCCGATCTGTCCGGTGCCCTAAATACCCGCCCTGAAAAATTCATCGGCAAGAGCGTACAGTCCAACCGCTCCAGAGTCACCAACATATCGGACCATCTGCCCATCCCCATGTTAGTAACGGAATTCATCTCCTACATGCAGGCGAGGATGGCCGGAAGCACCGGCACTGAAGTCAGAAGCTACACTACAGAGGAAAAAGCAGAGATTGACAGTCTGCGTCAGAGCAAATACTCCACCTGGCAGTGGAACTTCGGCTCATCACCCCGTTACGGTCTCAACCAGATACGCAAATTCCAGTCCGGCCTCATCGAAATCTCCGCAGACGTGTGCGGCGGCATTATACGCACCTGTTCCATCCGGGGAGACTATTTCTTCACCCGCCCTACGGAAGAAGTGGAGCAGGCCCTTGCAGGAGTGCCCCACACGCACACGGCGGTACTTTCCGCCCTCTCCGCCCTGCCCCTGTCCGACTACTTCGGTCCCATATCCGCAGACGAACTGACCAGCCTCTTCTTCTGATTTCCCGATAATAAAAAAGCCGGACTACATTTTGTAGCCGGCCCATATGAGTAGAAGTCCGTCTTCGTACGGAATTATTCCTCGTTCAGTCTGAGGTGCTGTACATAGATAGCCTTCTTTATCTCGTTTCTTCTCTTCACAGAGGGTTTCTCGAACTGCTTTCTGTTGCGGAGCTCGCGTACCACGCCTGTCTTCTCAAATTTGCGTTTGAATTTCTTGAGTGCTTTCTCTATGTTCTCGCCTTCTTTGATAGGTACTATAATCATTCTTTACCACCTCCTTTTATTAGGGCTGCAAAGGTAGATATTTTTATTAAATTTGCAAAAATAATCCACGATGACAGAGGAGTTTCTGAGATATATCGAGTCTGAGCGCAGGTACTCGGCCAGAACTTGCGCCATCTACCGGGATGTGCTGGAGAGCTTCTACAAGTTCCAGTATCCGGAAGCGGACGCACTCACCGAAGGACAGGAAAAAGAAGCCCTCAAATACTCCTGTCTCAGAGCATACACCGCCTACTGCCTGGAAAACGGTCTGAGCGCAAGGACTGTCAACCTGCATCTGTCGGCCCTCAGCAGTTATTGCCGCTGGCTGGTGCGTCAGGGAGTGCTCGCTTCCAATCCCGTACGGAGGGTAATCCGCCCGAAAGAGCACCGCAGGCTGCCGGAATTCTACACCGAGGGAGCATTGACACGCCTTCTCGACAGCAAGGGGCTGGACGGCTCCGGTACCGCATCCTCGCAGATGAGCTTTCACGACTACCGCAACGCCATGATAATGCTGATACTTTACACCACCGGCATGAGGCGTTCGGAGATAGTGTCGCTGCGGTGCGTGGATTTCGATCCTGACAGGCGTGTCTTCACCGTACTGGGAAAAGGAGATAAAATGCGTGAAATTCCCGTTCCGATTTCCGTTTGTGATGAAATTTTGCTATATTTGAAGAGAATTAAGACTGAGTTCCCTGAAGCCCGGGACAACGGACGCTTCTTCCTGACAGACTCGGGGGCACCGCTCTATCCGGAATTTGTCAACGAGGCGGTACACGAGGAGCTGGACGGAGTGGAAGGATTCAGCGGCAAGAAGTCACCGCACGTGCTCAGGCACTCGCTGGCGACCCACCTGCTCAACAAGGGAGCCGACCTTAATTCGATAAAGGAGATTCTGGGGCATTCCTCGCTGGCCACCACGCAGGTCTATACCCACACCTCCTTGGAACAATTGAAGAACACTTATTTAACCGCTCATCCAAGAGCTAAAAACGGAGGTAATTATGAAGATTAACGTTCAATCGATTAAATTCGATGCAGATCAGAAGCTGCTCGACTTCATCGACAAGAAAGTCGGCAAGTTGGAAAAGTTTTTTGACAACATCATCAGCTGCGATGTCGCACTCACAGTTCAGCCCGACCACGGCAAGACAGTTAAGGTAAGACTGGGAATACCTGGAGACGACCTGATCATCGAAAGGACAGCAGTTACCTTTGAAGACGCCGTAGTAGACTGCGTGGATGTCCTGCAAGACCAGATTATCAAGATGAAAGAAAAACGTTTCGGTAAATAAACAAATACCATTAAATGAAAGCAGCCCGGTTGGAGAAATCCAGCCGGGCTGCTTTATTCATGTTATCCTTGACGCATCCTACTTCATGTTCAGAAGCTCTATCATCTTGATAACAGAAGTAGAGATACGTGTACCGGGGCCGAAGATCGCCGCTGCTCCCGCCTTATAGAGGGCATCGTAGTCCTGAGCCGGAATCACACCGCCCACCACTACGAGGATGTCCTCACGGCCGAGTTTGCGGAGCTCTTCGATAATCTGCGGAACGAGAGTCTTGTGACCCGCTGCGAGAGAGGATACACCGACGATATGCACGTCATTCTCCACAGCCTGTTTGGCTGCCTCTGCAGGAGTCTGGAAGAGAGGTCCCATATCCACGTCGAAGCCGCAGTCGGCATAACCGGTAGCCACAACCTTGGCACCGCGGTCATGTCCGTCCTGACCGAGCTTGGCGATCATGATACGGGGCTGACGGCCCTCCCTCTTGGCGAAGTCGGCCACCATCTCCTTGGCCTTCTCGAACTCACTGTCGCTCTTGACCTCTGAAGAATAAACACCTGTATTCATACGTATAACTGCTTTATATCGTCCTACAACTTTCTCGCATGCGTCTGAAATCTCACCGAGAGTAGCCCTGTTGCGGGCAGCCTCCACGGCAAGTTCCAGAAGATTGCCGCTCTTGGTCTCGACAGCCTTGGTGATGGCGTCGAGGGATGCCTGGACAGCGGCATTGTCACGGTTGGCACGGAGTTCTTTCAGACGGGCAATCTGGGACTCACGCACCTTGGTGTTGTCGATATCAAGAATCTCGATAGGATCCTCTTTCTCCAGACGGTACTCGTTGATACCGATAATCTTGTCCACACCGGAATCGATGCGGGCCTGCTTGCGTGCGGCCGCCTCCTCGATACGCAGTTTAGGGATACCGGTCTCGATAGCCTTGGCCATACCGCCGAGCTGTTCGATTTCCTGAATATGCTCCCATGCCCTGTGGGCTATCTGGTCTGTCAGGTACTCCACATAGTAGGAACCGGCCCACGGATCTATGCCGCGGCATACGTTGGTCTCCTCCTGGATGTATATCTGGGTGTTACGCGCGATACGGGCGGAGAAGTCAGTAGGCAGGGCGATAGCCTCGTCGAGGGCGTTGGTATGCAGGGACTGGGTGTGTCCGAGAGCGGCGCCCATGGCTTCGATACAGGTTCTGGCCACATTGTTGAAAGGATCCTGCTCGGTGAGAGACCATCCCGATGTCTGGCAGTGTGTCCTGAGGGACAGAGACTTGGAATTCTTAGGATTGAATGACTTGACAATCTTGGCCCAGAGCATACGGGCAGCGCGCATCTTGGCAATCTCCATGAAGTGGTTCATACCGATAGCCCAGAAGAAGGACAGACGGGGGGCGAAGGCATCCACATCGATACCGGCCTTGATACCGGTACGCAGATACTCCAGACCGTCGGCCAGGGTGTAGGCCATCTCGATATCGCAGGTCGCACCGGCCTCCTGCATGTGATAGCCGGAGATGGATATCGAGTTGAACTTGGGCATGTACTTGGAGGTGTAGGCGAAGATGTCGCCGATGATTCTCATGGAGAACTCGGGAGGATAGATGTAGGTGTTGCGGACCATGAACTCCTTGAGGATATCGTTCTGGATGGTACCCTGCATCTCCTCGAGCTTGGCACCCTGCTCCTGAGCCGCTACGATATAGAAAGCCAGGATGGGCAGAACGGCACCGTTCATGGTCATGGAGACGGACATCTTGTTCAGAGGTATCTGGTCGAAGAGCACCTTCATGTCCTCTACGCTGCAGATGGACACACCGGCCTTGCCGACATCACCCACAACTCTGGGATGATCGGCGTCGTAGCCTCTGTGTGTAGCCAGGTCGAAGGCGACGGAAAGTCCCTTCTGTCCGGCGGCAAGGTTTCTACGGTAGAATGCATTGGACTCCTCAGCCGTGGAGAATCCGGCATACTGACGGATGGTCCAGGGCCTCATCACATACATGGTGCTGTAGGGTCCGCGGAGGAAAGGAGGAAGACCTGCGGCATAGCCAAGGTGCTCCATCCCCTCATTGTCCTTGGGAGTATATATCTCCTTCACGCCGATACGCTCGGGAGTCTCCCATATCTGCTGTTCAGACGCCTGTGCGCATGAAGCGGCAGAGGCTTTGTCAAATTGAATATCTTTAAAATTAGGACGCATATCTTCTGAGATTAAAGAGGTTTGATTCCGAGTTTCTCCTGATAGCCGCGAAGGGTCTCGAGGACGTTGCTCTTGACACTGATAAAGTTCTGAATCCCCTTGGCGAGGAGTTCTTCCTTGCATGCAGGCTCTCCTGCGACTACAACGACAGCCTTGTCTCCGATAAGGCGGGCTATCTCGGGCACAGCTCCGGCATACTCGTCATCTGATGAGCAGGCCACGACTATCTCCGCTCCGGAAGCGAGGGCCGCTTTCACACCCTCTTCGATGGAGGCGAAACGGTTGTTGTCAATGATGCGGATACCGGCCACGGCGAAGAAATTGGATGAGAACTGGGCACGGGCACGGCACATGGCGAGGTTGCCGAATGTAAGCATAAATGCCTTGGGCTCCTTGCCGCTGCGGTCCGTGGCCAGACGCAGGGCCTCGAACGCCTCTGCGGCACGGTAGGGCCTGAGAGGCTCCACAGCATCATCACGATGGCATCCGTGGGCCTTGATGACCTGTCCCATACGGGTGGGAATATCACGGGAGACTATCTCCTTTGTAATCTCGTCTCCGGCCTTCTCGAGGAAGTTGGGATACTGGTTGGTACCGAGGATAGTGTCGCGTCTGGTGGCGAAGTTCTTGTCGCGCTTGTCGGACACTGCCTTGATCTCGGACTGGATGAATCCAGCCTTGAACTGAGCCACATATCCGCCTGCGGCCTCCACCTTGCGGAAGAGATCCCATGCGGCCTGAGCCATCTTGTCAGTAATCATCTCCACATAATATGAGCCTGCCGCAGGGTCGACGACCTTGTCGAAGCGGGCCTCCTCCTTGAGGATATTCTGGACATTGCGGGCTATGCGGCTGGAGAACTCATTGGGCACCCTGAACGCAAAGTCGTAGGGCAGCACCTCCAGATAGTCAACGCCTGCGATAGCTGCGCTCATGGCCTCCGTAGTGCCCCTGAGCATATTGACATATGAGTCATAAACCGTAAGATTGTACTCCGAGGTAGTGGCGGACACCAGCATCTTCTCAGGACAGCCCTTTGCACAGCCGTAGTCCTCCACGACATTGGCCCAGAGCATACGGGCGGCGCGGAACTTGGCTATCTCCAGGAA
>DXAW01000104.1 GCA_019116865.1 Candidatus Coprenecus stercoravium
TCATGGTCGATGGGCTGCTCGAAGATGACCAGATATTTTTCGGGGAATTTGGTGCTTTCCAGCTCCTGCACGTCCTTGACTGCAGGCAGCGCGGCGATTCGGTCCGCCACTGACTCCTGTGCCCGGAGCGCGTATGCCCCGAAAGCGGACAGGACCAGTGCCAGAGTGGCAAATAATGTAATTCTGCGCATAATTATTCAAATGATTTAATAGATGCTTTTTGATATTCTCTTTTCAGTAATTCGTAGATGTATGATGGACTTTGGATGTACAGTCCGTTTTCTTTTTCTTTAACCAGTCTGTATGTCTCTGAGTTATAAATGATATTGAGGGCATCAGGTATGCTGAGGCTGAAATCCTGTGTCAGGAACAAAGTCAGTTGGTCAATTATGTGATTGACGATAAAGTCTGTCTGGGCCTGTGTCATATTCTATGTAATAGTTTTATTGCACGGTTTGTGCCGAAAAAGTACTGACTGTTCAGTTGTTTGTATTCCAATTCTCTTGCAAGCTCTTCAAGCGTTAGGGTTCCTTCCTCGTATCTTCCCAGCAGATAAGCCACACCGTCATTTGCAATAGGCCCTGTAACTATGTCATAGTCGTGATGAAAATCCATTTCCCGGTTACGGTTTTTATAGATGAACTCTGCCCATTCTTTGTTTGGTAAATCAAACTTTAGAACCTTAATTCCATTACCGGTATCGGAGAGCATGTTTTCATCAAATAAAAATTGCATCACAATAGGCTCTCCACCGAATATTCTGGTCTTTTTCGCAGCAAGATTTCTTGCTTGCTCTTGAATGTCCGTTAAATAGAATCCCTGTCCGAAATCCTTATATGGATTGGATTTACGGATGTCAATTCTGTCAAAATCCATATTTGTGCCGTGATAGAGAATCATAGCAGCTGCCCTCCATTTTTATTGCATAGAACGATAAGGTCCTCGACAGCATCGTCAATGGACTGGAGATGCTCGCTGCTGTAGTATTCATCCAGGAATGCAATGCCGTCGAAGCGGTACAGGTATTGAAATGCAGAACGCACGGACAGACTGAATCTCCGGGCAAACGCTCTGATGCAGGCGTTGATGTATGGTATTTTATACTTGTCGTTCATCTGCAATAATATGAACAAAGATAATGATAAATCCGTCAGAATAGGTCATCCCTTTCGGAAAATGCCGTAGAGGGCGGAGCCGCTGCCGCTCATGGAGGCGTAGACCGCGCCCTCGTCGTAGAGGGACTGCTTGATGCGGGCCAGTTCGGGGTATCTGGCGAAGACGGGACGCTCGAAGTCATTGACGATGCGGTCCTTCCACTCTTCAACGGGAAGGGTGTCGAGGAGGTCGCTCAGGCCGCAACCCGAAGGGTCGGGAGTGAGAGATGCGTAGGCTTCGGCGGTGGAGACATGGATGCCGGGGGCTACGACTTTTATGCGGTATCTCTCCTGAAGCTGTGCTATGGCGGGAGATGTGCAGGGAGTCAGTATCTCTCCCCGGCCGCTGCCGTACATGGGCCTGCCGTATATGAAGAACGGGCAGTCGCTGCCTAGGCGGGCGGCATATTCTGCAAGGCGCTCATCGCTCAGCCCAAGGTTGAAGAGTCCGTTCAGTCCGCGCAGAGTCCACGCGGCATCGGACGAGCCTCCGCCCATACCTGCGCCTACCGGGATATTCTTGTGGAGGTATATTCCTACCGGAGGAAGTCCGAAATCTTTCTGCAGCAGCCTGTATGCCCTGATACAAAGTTCTTTTTCAATATCTCCCCCGGGCAGATCATAGGCTGTCCCGAAATGAATCATCGAGACGGAGTCCGCCTCGATGATTTCCAGGATATCCATATGTGTAACTACAGGGTAGAAAAGTGTCTCAATGTCGTGATAGCCGTCGCTTCTGCGGGCTGTCACCCTCAGTCCGATATTGATCTTAGGCTGCGGATAGAGGACGATGTTCATGGCATCAACCGCATTTTCCGTGACCGCAGTCCTGGCAGATCAGACAGCCCTCCTGGTAGATGAGGTTGGTGGAGCCGCATTTCTCGCACTTCTGTCCGGTCTCGTCCTTCGTGCCGTTGGGGATGTACTGCTTCAGGGCGCGCTCCACGCCGTTCTTCCAAGTGTTGATGTTCTCGTCGTCGAGGTTGAGGCCCTTGACCAGGTTGAGGATGTCCACTATGGGCATACCGTTGCGGATGACGCCTGAGATGAGCTTGGCATAGTTCCAGAACTCCTGGCAGAACATGTGGGAGATACCTCCGAGCACTCCGGGATAGCCGTAGCGGTCTGTATAGTGGAAGTCGTAACGGCTGGTCCCGTCCTCGAATTTCTCCTTGACGATGCGTCCGGTGGTGATGGCGGCGGGCAGGTTGCGGGAGTCGTCCACCATACCGGTGAAGATCTCGTAGGGCTTGCCGTTCTGCTTGCCGACGAAGGCTATCCACTGCTCGTTGCCGTTCTTGAAGCGGATCACATCGGCTTCAAGGGACTTGGGTCTCTTCTTGGGCTTGATGACTCCGGCTCCGTCCTTGGCCGATACGAGTACGCCGGTGCGGGAGCCGTCACGGTAGACGGTCACGCCCTTGCAGCCGGACTCCCAGGCCGTGCGGTACACCTCGGCCACCATCTCCTCCTTGATGTCGTGAGGCAGGTTGACGGTCACGCTTATCGAGTGGTCCACCCATTTCTGGAGCCTGCCCTGCATCTTCACCTTGGCCACCCAGTCGATGTCGTTGGACGTGGCCTTGTTGTAAGGTGACTTCTTGACCAGTGCGGCTACTTCCTCCTCGCTCATCTGCTTTACCTGCTCGACATCGTAGCCGTTGACGGCGCACCAGGTGAGGAAATGATGATGGAACACGTAATACTCCTCGAAGCAGTCTCCGTTCTCGTCCTTGAAGGCTACCACTGCGTTGAGGTCATTGGGGTTGACCTTGCGGCGTCTCTTGTAGAAAGGCAGGAAGACGGGCTCGATACCGGATGTGGTCTGGGTCATCAAGGAAGTGGTTCCGGTAGGAGCTATGGTGAGCATGGATATGTTGCGGCGGCCGTAGCGGACCATGTTGTCGTAGAGATCCTCGTCCTCCTTGCGGATGCGGGCGATCATCGGGTTGTTCTCCTCGCGCCTGGCGTCGAAGATGGGGAATGCTCCTCTCTCCTTGGCCATGTTGACGGATGACGCATAGGCTGCAAGAGCCAGGGTCTTCTGCACCTTGACGGCAAAGTCGATCGACGCATCTGAGCCGTAGGTCAGCCCGAGAGCAGCCAGCATATCGCCTTCTGCGGTGATACCCAGGCCAGTGCGGCGTCCGCCAAGGGATTTCTCGCGTATCTTGAGCCAGAGCTCGTATTCGGTGCGCTTGACATCTTCGTCCTCAGGGTCGCTCTTGATCTTTTCCAGGATAGCCTCTATCTTCTCCATCTCCAGGTCGATCAGGTCGTCCATAAGCCTCATGGCCTTGGTCACATGCTCCCTGAACAGGTCAAAGTCAAACGATGCCTCGCGTGTAAACGGATCCTTGACATAGGAGTAGAGGTTCATGGCAATGAGCCTGCATGAGTCATAGGGGCAGAGGGGAATCTCACCGCAGGGGTTGGTGCTTACGGTCTTGTAGCCCAGGTCTGCGTAGCAGTCCGGGATGGACTCGCGGATGACGGTGTCCCAGAAGAGCACTCCGGGCTCGGCGGACTGCCAGGCGTTGTGGATGATCTTCTTCCACAGGGCGGCAGCGTCAATCTCCTTGGTCACCTTGGGATTGTCCGAGTCGATAGGGTATTTCTGTATATAAGGCTTGCCGCTGAGAGCGCAGCGCATGAATTCGTCGTCAATCCTTACGGATACATTGGCTCCGGTCACCTTGCCTTTCTCGAGCTTGGCGTCGATGAAGTTCTCGGCATCCGGGTGCTTGATCGATATGGTCAGCATGAGGGCTCCGCGGCGACCGTCCTGGGCGACCTCGCGGGTGGAGTTGGAATACCTTTCCATAAAAGGCACGACTCCTGTGGAGGTGAGGGCGCTGTTGAGTACCGGACTTCCGGTAGGACGGATGTGTGACAGGTCATGACCCACACCGCCGCGGCGTTTCATCAGCTGCACCTGCTCCTCGTCTATCTTCATGATACCGCCGTATGAGTCGGCCTCGTGCTTGTTGCCGATGACGAAGCAGTTGGACAGAGAGGCTATCTGGTAATTGTTGCCGATACCGGCCATGGGACCTCCCTGAGGGATGACATATCTGAAATCCTTAAGCAGCTCGTGAATCTCGGCTGCGGACATGGGGTTGGGGTATCTGGCCTCAATCCTGGCGAACTCGTTGGCCAGTCTCCAGTGCATCTGCTCCGGGGATGTCTCGTACAGGTTGCCGAATGAGTCCTTCATGGCGTATTTGTTGATCCATACGGAGGCGGCCAGCTCATCTCCGTGGAAATACTCCCTGCTTTCCTTCAATGCTTCGTCGTAAGTATTGGTATTCATGCTGTTAGCTATTATTGTTCAAGTCAAAAAGTTTTGCAAGTTATGACTTAATACGGCTTCGGCAAAGGAAGTTCCGCTAAAGTTATCAACGGAGTTTTTAACAACAGTTGCGGCAACAGCTGTTGCAGTCTGAAAATTCGCCTCTTAGCCTCCTCTCGGTCAGAGAAGCCATCCTTTCTTTCAGTTCCGGGGAACTTATCTTGTCCAGTACGGCGTATGCAAATGCCAGCTGCTGAAGCACTTTCGCTTCTTTCAAAGGGATACCTCTGGAGCGCATGTAGAACAGCTCGTCCTCGTTCAGCCGGCCGTTGGTGGCTCCGTGCGAGCATTTTACGTCATCGGCGTAGATTTCAAGCTGGGGCTGGGCGAAGGCGCGGGCATCGCGGTCGAGCAGGAGGTTGTGGCACTCCTGGTAGGCCTCGGTCTTCTGTGCGTCCGGGAAGACGTGGATCAGGCCGTTGAAGTATGCGGTGGCACTGTTGTCCAGGATGCCCTTGAACAGCTCGCGGCTGTGACATTCCGGAACACGGTGCAGGACATTCAGGGTGTTGGATACTTTCTGCGTACCGTCCACCAGGTAGAGCCCGCTGATGTCGCATTCGGCGTGAGGGCCGTCCAGGCTGAGGTTTATCCTGTTGTCTATCACTCCGCCGTGAATGGTGAGGATGACGGCCTTGAGCGAGGCTCCCCCGGCCAGCCGGATGTCGTATGAGGTGTTGTGAGCAGCTTTGTTGTGCTCGTTCTGCATGATGACGATGTCGGCCGAGGCTCCTGCCTCTACGGTGATCTCTACCTTCTCGTCGGTGCGGAACGGATTCTCCGCAAATGTGTGGGAGCAGAGTATGAGCTTGGCGGAGCTGCCTTCCGCAAAGTGGAAGCGGCTCTCCATCGATATGTCCTCGGGATGCTTTTCTGTCCGTATGCCGATCACCTGCAGGGCCTCCTCGTAGAGCCTGCCCTTCTCGAAGCGGATGTCAAGCGGTCTCCCGGTGCCCTGTACACCTCCGTCGATCATGAATATCTGACGGCTGCCCTTGAGCGGTACCCTGCAGCGGAACCCGCCTTCTATATTGTGCGCGGGGGCATATATATAATTGTCTGCCATATGTCCGCCTCCTAGCCGTTGATGATCCAGTCGTAGCCTCTCTCCTCGATCTCCCTGGCCAGCTCCTTGCCGGCCGTCTTTATGATGCGGCCCTTGTAGAGCACGTGCACCACATCGGGAACGATATAGTCCAGCAGTCTCTGATAGTGGGTGATGACGATGGAGGCGTTGTCCGGCCTCTTGAGCTTGTTGACACCGGTGGCGACAATCCTGAGCGCGTCCACGTCCAGTCCGCTGTCAGTCTCGTCCAGGATGGACAGGCGAGGCTCCAGCATGGCCATCTGGAAGATCTCGTTGCGCTTCTTCTCTCCGCCCGAGAAGCCCACGTTGACTCCCCTGGACGAGAAAGAGGGGTTCATCTCCACTATCTCCATCTTGCTGCGCATCAGCTTGAGGAAGTCCGCCGCGTTAAGAGGCTCGAGGCCCCTGTGCCTGCGGTGTTCGTTGACGGCGGTGCGCATGAAGTTGACGTTGGTCACTCCGGGGATCTCGATAGGGTACTGGAAGCTAAGGAAGATGCCTTCCCATGACCTTTCCTCCGGGCTGAGTTCCAGAAGATTGTGCCCGTTGAAAGTCACCTCTCCGGAAGTGACGGTGTAGTTGTCCCTGCCGGCCAGAACCGCTGACAGGGTGGATTTGCCGGAGCCGTTGGGCCCCATGATTGCATGGGTCTCGCCTTCGCGTATCGTCAGGTTGATGCCGCGGAGTATCTCCTTGTCGCCTACACTGGCGTGCAGGTCCTTGATCTCGAGTAGTATCTTGTTTTCTGTCATAATCCTTTCATTTTGACAATCTGCAAAAATACAATAAAATCCGGAAAATGTAGCGTATGCAAGAATGGAGCCGTGACCTGACCGCGTGTCAGGATTTGCGGGAAATCGGGGAATCGACCGATTCAAATTTGCGGGAAATCGGGGAATCGGCTGATATAAATTTGCGGGAAATCGGGGAATTGATTATTTTTGTGCTGAAAATGAGACGGTATCAGTTATGGCGGAATTTATTTTCAAAAGAAAGATTTACGACAGGCTTCTCAGATGGAAGCAGGAGTCGGACGGGAAAAGTGCATTGATGGTGCAGGGGGCGAGGCGTATAGGCAAGTCTACTGTAGTGGAGGAGTTTGCCAAAAACGAGTATTCTTCGTACCTGATAATAGATTTCAATAAGGCATCCGCTGCTGTCAGGGATCTTTTTGATGACTTGATGAATCTTGATTTCATCTTCCTGCAGTTGCAGACTATATACAATGTGGTGTTGGAGAAGAGGAAATCTGTCATAATATTTGACGAGGTGCAGAAATGCCCTAATGCAAGACAGGCGGTCAAGTATCTGGTGCAGGACGGCAGGTATGACTACATCGAGACGGGTTCGCTTATCAGTATCAGGCAGAACACCAAGGGTATAACCATCCCCAGCGAGGAGGAGCGGATAGATATGTATCCGATGGATTTCGAAGAGTTCAGATGGGCGTTGGGCGACACTGCCTCCGTACCTCTTATCAGGACGTTCTATGAAAAGCGGATGCCTCTGGGTGCGGCGCACCGTGCAAAGGAGAGGGATCTGCGTCTTTATATGCTGGTGGGAGGAATGCCGCAGGCTGTGGATGAGTATATCAGGACCAATAACCTTGCAAAAGTGGATGAGGTCAAGAGGAGGATCATCAAGCTGTATTCCGATGACTTTTTGAAGATTGACGCTACGGGAAGGCTCAGCAGGCTGTTTATGGCTATCCCGTCGCAGCTCAGTAAGAAGGCTACGCGTTATTATACCAACGCTGTCGTGGGAGAGCTGGAGGACGGTACCGAGGCTGAGATGATAGCAAGTCTTGAGGACAGTAAGGCCGTGCTCGTGTCGTATCATTCGGATGACCCCAATGTGGGAATGTCCCTGACTCAGGATATGTCGAGATACAAACTCTTTGTCTCCGATACCGGCCTGTTCGTGACAATGGTGTTCTGGGACAGGGATTTCGCGGAGAATGTGATATATCAGAAGCTGCTGGCGGACAAACTGGAGGCAAATATGGGCTATGTCTATGAGAATCTTGTGGCACAGATGCTCGTGGCGGCCGGGAACAAGTTGTTCTATTATACCTTTGAAAAAGACGAGAAGCACTCGTATGAGGTGGATTTCCTGTTGTCACGCGGCAATAAGATATGCCCGATAGAGGTGAAGTCCTCCGGGTACAGGACTCATGCCTCGCTTGACGCATTCAGGGCAAAATACCGGTCGAGGATAAAGAACAGTTATCTGGTCTATACCAAGGATTTTCAGCTGGGTGACAATGAACTGATATGCCTGCCGTTCTATATGGTGAGTATGATATGATAAATTTTAATTATGACTGAATTTTCGTTGAGAAGATATTTTTTGTTGATCATTGCGGCTGCAGTCCTGACTCTGGCGGAGGGCTGCTCTGAGAGGGCGCATAATGAGTTTTCTGTCCGTGACAGGGAGATGCTCTCACTTCTGACAGGGGCCGTGTCGGAAGGCCGGTATCCGGATGTGGTGTCTCTGGCGGATTCTTTGATTGCCTTGCCGGATGACAGTGTGTCTTTCACGGTACGGAAGGCCGCCCGTGGCTGTAAGGCTCTGGCATACATTATGTCCAACAATCTGGATTCTGCTGAGAATTGTATACTGGATCTGGAAGAGATGATTAAAGCCGATACAGGAGCATATTATAACATATATATAGGTAATACGGCTGTCGGTATATATGCGATAAAGAAGGAGATGGATTACGCCAAGGCTCTGTCAGGATTCTATAAGGCTCTGGAAGTGTCTGTGAAGAAAAATGATACGGTAAATCAAGCGGTAAGCCTGAGCAATATCTCGTCAGTCCATTTGTTGAGGAAGGATACATCCGGGCTTGAATATGCGCGGGAGGCTTACCGTCTGAGCCGGAAGACTGAGACACCCTATGTCATTGCCGGCAGTGCCATCAATCTTTCCAATATGCTCCTGCTGGCCGGCAAATATGCTGATGCCCTAAGATATGCTGATACCGCCAAGATGTGGGTGGAAAACGTGAGTCATCAATGCGAACTGGAGCTTGTCAGGGCACGGGCACTGTACTCTATGGGAAGGACTGAAGAGGCGGAAAGAATCTACACTGATCTGGGCCCCGTGGTCATGAACTCTGCCAGGGATATGGCGGTAAGATACGGGACGGCGTATGGAGAATTTCTGCTGTCCAGGGGAGATGCGGCTGAGGCTGTTGATGTGCTGGAGTCCGCTCTGTCGGGCCGAGGTCTCTCGCATGAGGATATGTCCACTCTTTATCTGCTGCTGTCAGAGGCATCGGCCTCAGCTGGTAATGACGGTCAGTCTCTCAAATACTACAAGATGTATCATGCGTACTGCGATTCGCTTGCAGTGTATGAGAAGGAACTTCAGCTCAACAATATGATGCGCCGCTACAATCAGGTCAAATACGAGAAGGACATAGCGGCGAAGGAACTGGCGGTGGTGAAGGCCAATAGGAATACGGAGATCTCCGTTGTCGCGGCATTGGCCGTCGGGGTGGTGGCGTTGGTTTTCGGAATCATGTACCGCAGGACGAACGGGCTGTACAGGAAACTGGTAGAGCAGCACCAGCGGTATATACAGAAGGAGGCAATCCTGACGGAGCAAAGCCGCTCCGCCGCCGGGCACAGTCCGGAGGAAGCCAAGGACAGAGAACTGTTTGACCGCCTGGAACAGCTTATGGATACTGAAAAATCCTATAGGATGAAGGATGTCTCCCTGAATAAACTGGCGGAGATGCTTTCCTCCAACAGGGCTTATGTCTCCAAGGTCATCAACAGGTTTGCGGACCAGACGTTCTCGTCCTATATCAATTCCAAGAGAATCAATGAGGCCATAGCCGTACTTTCAGATCCTGAGAACGACACTCCGCTTAAGGTGCTCTCCGACGATCTCGGGTACAACACCCTATCTACTTTTTACAGGGCTTTTGCAAAGGAGACGGGCTGTCCGCCGTCAAAATACAGGAGCGGAATGAGGTATATCCGCAAGGAATAGTTTCGCAAAAGGTATTTTTTAAGATTTGCCAAAAGTAAAATTTTGAGGTGGCAGGACACGGATTATATCTTTGTTCCCGTTAACCCAATAAAAATTTTTTAAATCTGTATGAAAAAATCTATTTTTAACCTTGCAGTCGCAGCACTGTTCCTTGCCGGAACACTTTCCTGCACTAAAGAAGAACCTGAAATTCCAGCGGACGGAGAATTGATTGATTTGGAAATAGTCGGGACTCATGAGCAG